>JBHYDO010000139.1:0-11767 GCA_051860645.1 Roseococcus sp. | reverse complement strand
GCGATGCAGCAGCAGGGTGCCGGCGGCGCGCTCCAGCCCGGCCAGCGTCACGGAGACGGTGGGCTGGCTGATGCCCAGATGCTCGGCGGCGCGCGACAGGCTGCCGCCTTCGGCGACCGCCACGAAGCAGCGCAGGGCGGCCAGGCTGATGCCGCCTTCGCGGCGCCCGCGCGCTGCATCCTCCCGTTCAGATGTCATGCACACCCCATCCATGCGTCATCGAAGTGTCACGTCATATAATTAGTGTATCAAATGATAATAGAAAATGAATAGTATAAATCAATGGAGAGACGCATGGTCGCCCTGTCCCGCCGCACCGCCCTCGGTGCCGGCGTCGCCCTCCTCGGCGCCTTCGACGCGGCGCTGGCCGCCGCGCAGACCGCCCCGGCGCCGCGCCGTGGCGGCTGCCTCGTCTACGCGCAGCTTTCGGGCAACCGGCGCGGCGGCGATGCGAGCAACTCCCGCCATCCCTACTTCATGGTCGATCTCATCACCCGCTCGGCCTACAACACCCTGGCCTGGGTGGATGAGGAGCTGAAGCTCCAGCTCGAACTCGCCACCCGCATCGAGCCCACGGACGACACGCTGAAGGTCTGGGAAGCCACGATCCGCGAGGGCGTGCGCTTCCACGACGGCCGCGTGATGACGGCGGCCGACGTCGCCTCCTCCTTCGAGCTGCACCGGCGGCGCAACGGCTTCTCGCGGCAGATCCAGCGCACCGAGGTGGTGAACCCCAGCACCGTCCGCTTCCACCTCGACGCCGGCAACGCCGAATTCCCCTTCGTGCTGGCGGAATACGATTGCGTGGTCATGCCGGCCAACCCCGACTTCGAGCGCATCGGCCTCGAGGGCATCGGCACCGGCCCCTTCCGCATCACCGGCAACGACCCGCAGCGGCGCATGACCTTCGAGCGGTTCGAGGGCTACTGGCGCCAGGGCTTCCCTTATCTCGACCGGCTGGAGGTGGTGAACCGCGAGGGCCAGTCCGAGGCGGCGCTGGCCGGCTACCGCGCACGGCAGTTCGACGCGATGTTCAACATCGACCCGCGCATCATCCGCCAGATGGAGCGCGAGCCGCAGACGGACCTGGTGCCCGCCGCCTCCGGCGACCAGGCGGTCATCATCCTGCCCAAGCACCCGGGCTCGCCCTTCAACGACGCGCGCATCCGCCGCGCACTGTCGGCCGCGATCGACCGCGAGGGGCTGGTGCGGATCGTCTATGGCGGCGCGCGCTGGGGCTGGGTGGGCAATGACAGCCACCTCGCCGCCGCCGACCCGATGTTCGTGCCGCCCGAGCGGGCGCGCGACCTGGCGCTGGCCCGGCGCCTGCTGGCCGAGGCCGGGCATGCCGGCGGCATCACCCTGCCCACGCTGTACTACGCGCCGCAGTGGCCGGAGATGGGGCGCTATTTTCAGTACATCCAGGAGAGCGTACGCGAGGCCGGCATCACCCTGCCCATCGAGGAGCGGCCGAACGACGGCTACAATCGCTTCCGCCGTGGCGACGAGGATGTGACGCGCGGCAACTGGCACCGCTTCGCCTACACCGCGGTGGGCCCACGCAATCCGGGCATCAGCCTGTTCCGCATGCGCCCGGCGAACAATGAGAGCGGCTATTGGTCCGGCCCCGCGGCCGAGCGCTACATGGCGCTCTATCGCCGCGCCATGGTGACGGCCGATGCCGCCGCGCGCCGCGCCTTCTATGCCGAGATGCAGGAGATTTTGCGCGAGGAGGTGCCCGCGTTGCTGCCGGCCGGTCGCAACAACGTGCTCGTCAAGCGCAACACCGTGCAGAACCTGAAGAACCACCCGCAGCACTGGTCCATCCGCTGGGACGAGGTGTGGCGTTCGGCCTGAGAAGAGAGACAGATGACCCACACGACCCGGCGTGCCGCCCTGGGCGGCGCCTTCGCACTGCCCTTCCTCGGCGAGGCCGCATCGGGCCAGGCGGGCGCGCCGCGCCGCGGCGGCGTGCTGAACGTCGCGCAATGCTCGGCCAATCGCCGCTCTGCCAGCGCGCAGAACGCGCGGCATCCATACTTCCTGGTCGACCTGACGACGCGGCTGCCCTATGGCTGCCTCGTCTGGGTCAACCGCTCCCTGGGGCTGGAGCCGGAATTGGCGGAGCGCTGGGGCCCCGCCGACGACACGCTCGCGGTGTGGGACGTCACGCTGCGTGACGGGCTGCTGTTCCACGACGGAACGCCCGTCACCTCGCGCGACGTGGTCGCGAGCTTCCAGTTCCATCGCACCCGCTCGCCTTTTGCGCGGCAGATCGAGCGCATCGAGGCGGTGGACCGGCTGACCGCGCGCTTCTTCCTGGACGCCGGCAACGCGGAATTCCCGTTCGTCCTCGGCGAATACGACAGCGTCATCATGCCCGCTGCCCCGCCCGAGACCATCGGCCTGTCGGGCATCGGCTGCGGGCCCTATCGCATCATGTCCACCGACCCCAACCGGTCGATCGTCTATGAGCGGTTCGAGCAGTATTGGCGTGAAGGCCTGCCGCTGCTCGACCGCATCACCCTGCACAACCGCGAAGGCCAGCAGGACAGCGCCATCGCCGGCCTGCGGTCCGGGCAGTTCGACGTGGTGATGACCATCGACCCCACGGCCGCGCGGCAGGTCTCGCGCGACCCGCAATTCGTGGTGGAGACCGGCGGCGGCGGCTATCACTACGTGGTGCAGTTGCCGATGCATCCCGGCTCGCCCTTCATGGACAGGCGCGTCCGCCAGGCGCTGGCCCATGCGGTGGACCGCGAGGCGATCGTGCGGGTGGTCTATGGCCCGCAGAATGGCTGGGTCGGCAATGACAGCCACCTGGTCGCGGCCGACCCGAACTTCCTGCCGCGCCCCGCCTTGCCGCGCGCCGAGGCGATGGCCCGCGCCCGCGCCCTGCTGGCCGAGGCCGGCCATCCGAACGGCATCAATCTCGGCACCCTGTACTGGGGCCTGCAGACCCCCGAGGCCGGGCGCTACTTCCAGGTGTTGCAGGAGACGGTGCGCGAGGCCGGCATCACCATCACGCTCGAACAACGCCCGAATGATGGCTACGTCCAGTTCCGCACCGGCGACAACGACTTCACGCAAGGCCGCTTCCACCGTTTTGCCATGACCGCAGTCGGCCCGCGCAACCCGGGGATCAGCCTGTTCCGCATGCGCGGCGCCAATGTTGAAGCCGGCCATTGGCGCGGCCCCGAGCATGACCGCTACATGGAACTCTACCGCGAGGCGATGGCGACCCGCGACGACGCCGCGCGGCGCGAGCGTTTCCACGCCATGCAGCGCATCCTGCACGAGGAGGTGCCGGCCCTGCTGCCCGCGGGGGCCATGACCTTCGCCGTGCGCCGCCGCGAGGTCCAGGGCTTCGCCTTCCACCCGCAGATCTGGTCCGTGCGCTTCGACGAGGTGTGGCGGGCGTGATCCTCTTCGTCCTGCGGCGGGTGGCGCTCTCCTGCGTCACCCTCCTGCTGCTCGCCTGCTTCATCTTCTTCGCGACCGAGGTGCTGCCGGGCGATGCGCTCGACGTGTCGCTCTCGGCCGACGAGGTGGCGAACATGCCGCAGGAGGTCCTGGACGCCCGCAAGGCGGAGCTTGGCCTCGACCGGCCGGTGATGGAGCGCTTCGGCGCCTTCATGGCCGGCCTGGTCACCTTCGACCTGGGGCGCACCATCATCACCCGCGCGCCGGTGGTGGACATCGTCGCCATGCCGCTGCGCAACTCCATGGCGCTGGCGGGGGTGACGCTGCTGCTGGCGCTGCCGATCGCGCTGGGCATCGCCATGGCGGCGGCGCAGGCCAGGGGGCGGGCGCTGGACAATGCCGTCTCGGGTGCCGCGATCATCGGCTACTCCATTCCGGAATTCGTGACCGGCCTGCTGCTGATCGCCGCCTTCGCGGTGTGGTGGCCGCTGTTCCCCGCCACCATCACGGCCAGCACCGATGACCCGCTCCCCGTGCTGCTGGCGGCCGCGCCGCTCGCCGTCGCCACCACCATCATCGGCTCCATCGCCTATCTCGGGCGCATCCTGCGCGTGGGCCTGGTCGAGGTGATGGCGGCCGACTTCGTCGAGCGCCTGCACCTCTCGGGCATTCCGCGCTGGCGCATCCTGTGGCTGCACGCGCTGCCGGCGGCGGTGATCCCGGGGCTTTCGGCCGCGGCCCTCTATGCCGCCTCGCTGGTCTCGGGCGTGGTGGTGGTGGAGCTGGTCTTCGCCTATCCCGGCATCGGCGCCGAGTTGGTGCGGGCGGTGACGCGGCGCGAGGTGCATGTCGTGCAGGCCATCGCGCTCGCCGCGGCGGTCGCGGTCGTGCTGTTCAACCTGGCGGCAGACCTCGGTATCGCGGCGCTCGACCCAAGGACGCGCCGGGCATGAGGGCGCTGCTGCGCCGCCCGGCGACGCTGCTGGGGCTGCTGCTCGTGCTCGCGCATCTGGGCGTGGCCATCGCCGCGCCCTGGATCGCGCCCTTCACCCCCACCTCGCTGCTCGACGCGCCGCTGGAGCCGCCCAACGCGACCTATTGGCTCGGCACCGACGACCTGGGGCGCGACGCCTTCTCGCGCCTGTTGTGGGGCGGGCGCGTGGCCATGCTGGTCGCCTTCTCGGCGGGCGCCCTGGCGGTGCTGGGGGGCACGCTCCTCGGCCTCGCCGCCGCCTACCGGCGCGGGCCGTTCGACGAGGTGCTGTTGCGCCTGGTCGAGATGAAGCTGGCCGTCCCCACCATCCTGTTCGTGGCCATCTTCGTCACCGGGTTCGGGCAATCCGTGCCGGTGCTGATCCTGGCCGTCGGCATCATCCAGATGATGGGCGTGGTCCGCACCACGCGCGCGGCGGGCATCGTGCTGATGGAACAGGGCTATGTCCGCGCTGCCCAGCTCAATGGCGAGCGCGGGCCCACCATCGTGCTGCGCGAACTGCTGCCCAATGTCGCGGACCTGATGGCCGTGGAGTTCGCGCTGCGCGCCTCCTCCGCGCTGCTGCTCGTCTCCGCGCTGTCCTTCCTGGGCCTGGGCATCTCGCCGCCCACGCCGGACTGGGGGCTGATGGTGGAGGATGCGATGGCGCTGCTGGAGAGCGAGCCGCACCTGATGCTGGCGCCCGCGCTGGCCATTTCCTCGCTGGTGCTGGGCATCAACCTGGCCGCCGAAGGGCTGACGGAGCTGCTCGGCCTCGATGCCGCGCGGGGAGGTGGCGGTGGCTGAGATGCTGCTGTCGGTCCGCGACCTCGTCGTCTCCTGGCGCGGCGCCGATGGGCGCTCGAACCGCGTGGTGGATGGCGTCTCGCTCGACCTGGACGCGGGCGAGACGCTGGGCATTGCGGGCGAGAGCGGCAGCGGCAAGTCCACGCTGGCGCGCGCGCTGCTCGGCCATGTCCGCGCTGGAAGCGTGATCGAGGCGGGGAGCATCACGCTGGGCGGCCGCGACCTCGCCGCGCTCCCGCCGGCGGCCCTGGCCACCATGCGCGGGCGGGAGGTGGCGATGGTGCCGCAAAACCCGCTCTCCTCGCTCACCTTCCACCTGCGCGTCGGCGCGCAGGTCGAAGAGGTGCTGCGCCACCGCGCCGGCCTCGCGCGCAACGCCGCGCGTGAGCGCGCCATCGCGCTGCTGGGCGAGATGGGCCTGCCCGATCCGGAGCGCCTGGCGCGGCGCTATCCGCACCAGCTCTCGGGCGGCCAGCGCCAGCGCGTGGTGCTGGCCTGCGCCCTGGCCTGCGACCCGGCGCTGCTGGTGCTGGACGAGCCGACGACGGCGCTGGACAAGACCACCGAGGCGCAGGTGCTGGACCTGATCCGCCGCCTGCGCACGGCGCGGCGCGGCGCGATGGTCATCGTCACGCACGACCTCAACGTGGTGGCGGACATCTGCGACCGCGTGGTCGTGATGCAGCATGGCCGGGTGGTCGAGCAGGGCGAGGTCCGGCGGGTGTTCGGCGCCCCGCGCGAGCCCTACACGCGCCTGCTGCTCGGTGCCGCGCTGCGGGTGGACGCGGCGGGGCGCGCGGCGCCCACCGCCCCGGCGGCGCCCCTGCTGCGGGCCGAGGCGCTGGGCTTCAGCTATGCGCGTCCCGCGATGATCTGGCGCCGGGCGCCGCCCGGGCCGCCCACCCTGGCCGACATCGCCTTCACCCTCGGCCGTGGCGAGGTGCTGGGCGTGATCGGCGAATCCGGGTCGGGCAAGACGACGCTGGGCGGCCTCGTCACCGGGCTGATGGCGCCGGAGGCCGGCGCGCTGCACTTCGACGGCGCGCCCCTGCCGGGCCGGGCGGCGGACCGCAGCGTGGAACAGCGCCGCCGCATCCAGATGGTGTTCCAGGACCCGCTCTCCTCGCTCAACCCACGCCGGCGCGTGGGCGAGCAGGTGATCCGCCCGCTGCGGCTGTTCCACGGGCTTGACCGCCGCGCCAGTGAGGCGCGGGCGGCGCGGCTGTTCGAGGAGCTGGGCCTGGAGCCCGGCCTGCTTGCCCGCTTCCCGCGGCAGCTTTCCGGCGGCCAGCAGCAGCGCGTCGCCATCGCGCGGGCCTTCGCGGCGGAGCCGGACCTGCTGGTCTGCGACGAGATCACCTCGGCGCTCGACGCATCGGTGCAGGCGCAGCTGCTGGACCAACTCTCCGCCATGCAGCGGCGCGCGGGCACCGCAATGCTCCTGATCACGCATGACCTCTCCGTGGTCTGGCGGATGGCGGGGCGCGTTGTGGTCATGCGCGGCGGGCGCATCCTGGAGCACGGCGAAACCGGCGCCGTGTTCCGATCGCCCGCGGACCCCTACACTGCGGCGCTGCTCGGCGCCGCGACCCGCGCGGCGCGGGTCGCCGAACCCGCGATGGCCGCGAAGTGATGGAAACCATGCCCCCACCCCCTCCCCAGGACCCTGCCTTTGCCGCGCCCGGCCGCTTCTGGAAGGGCAACATCCACACGCACTCCACCGCGTCGGACGGCGTGCGCGCGCCCGAGGCGGTCTGCGCCACCTACCGCGAGGCCGGCTACGACTTCCTCGCCCTCACGGACCACTTCATGGCGAAGTTCGGCTTCCCCATCGTGGACACGCGTCCCTTCCGCACCCCGGGCTTCACCACGCTGCTGGGGGCGGAGCTGCACGCGCCGGCGACCGCCCTGGGCGAGACCTGGCACATCCTCGCCGTCGGCCTGCCCGCGGATTTCGCGCCGCTGCGGCCGGGCGAGACCGGCCCGGACCTCGCCGCCCGCGCCGTGGCCGCCGGCGCCTTCGTCGCCATCCCGCACCCGGCCTGGTATGCGCTGACCGCCGAGGACGCCGCGACCCTGCCCGGTGCCCATGCCGTCGAGGTCTACAACCACACCTCGCAGCTGCGCACGGAGCGCGGCGACGGCGTCTACCTGGCCGACCAGCTCCTTGCCGCGGGCCGGCGCATCGGGCTCATCGCGGTGGACGACGCCCATTTCGCGTGCATGGACGCCTTCGGCGGCTGGCTGATGGTCAAGGCCGAGGCCAACGCGCCCCAGGCACTGCTGGAGGCGCTGAAGGCCGGACGCTACTATGCCACGCAGGGCCCGGTGATCCATGACATCGCCTGGGGCGCAGAGGATGTGGAGGTCACCTCCAGCCCGGCCGCCAGCGTGATGGTTCTGGGCCGCGGCTCCCGCGCCGCGCAATCGGTGGCACCCGGCCAGACCCGCGTGCGCCTGCCCTTCGCGGCGCTACGGGCCGGGGGCTTCGCGCGCATCGTCGTCGCCGACGCCTCGGGCCGCCGCGCCTGGTCCAACCCCGTGCACTTCGAGAATGGAACGCCATGAGCCAGACCACCGACATCCTCGCCGACATCCGGCGCCTGCTTGAGCACAGGGCAAGCGGGCGCTACGGCCTGACCCTCATCAACCAGCAGCAGCATGCGCTGCAGGGCGCCTGGCTCGCGGAACGCGAGGGCAAGGGCGACGCCATGATCGTCGCCGCATTGCTGCACGACATCGGCCACATGGTGCACGACCTTGGCGACAGCCCGGCGGATGCAGGCATTGACGACCGCCACGAGGAACTGGGCCATGCTTGGCTGCAAGCCCATTTCGGGCCGGAGGTAACCGAACCCGTGCGGCTTCACGTGGCGGCCAAGCGGTATCTCTGCGCCGTGGAGGCCGATTATTTCGCCAAGCTCTCGCCCGACAGCGTGAAAAGCCTGGCACTGCAGGGCGGGCCGATGTCCCCCGCGGAAGTCGTTGCCTTCGAGGCGCTTCCGCAGCACAGCGAGGCCGTCCAACTGCGCCGCTACGACGAGCAGGCGAAAGTCAAGGGCCTCGAGACTCCGCCGGTCGCTCACTTCATGCCGGCCGTGGCGCGCTGCCTCAGGAACTGAGGCGCGGCGGATGGCCTTGGTGCGGGGCGCAGGGGCATGGCGCGCCGGGCACGGGCCTTGGCCGGCCGGCGCCACCTCTACCGGCAATGCAATATGTACGCCTGGTCGCGCTGCCGCCCCCCGGCCGCCGCTTCGGCGAAGTGCTTGACCTCGGCTGCGGACTCGGACTGCGGGCGCAGCGCGTGGCGCCGCGCTGCGCCACGCGTCTGCAGGGCGGCGCACCCGGCAGCAGGCGGGGCAGGCCCGCGCCGGGCAGGTCCGCGCGAGTGAGGATGGGGCGGCGGGTCGGGCGGGAGTTGCGTGCGGCAGGCTTGTGTCGCGCGGAGTGTGGTTGACGGCGTCAACGTAACCCGCGTATCAGGTTGATGCCGTCAACCTGAAAGCCAGCCATGCACTTCTCCTCCCTCCTCCCCGCCATCTTCCTCATATGCGCCGCACAGGCCCACGCCGCCGAGTTGCGCGTCATCGTCACCGGCGCCGGCGCCGCCGAGGGCGAGGTCGGCTGCGCGCTGCACCGCGCCGCGGAGGGTTTCCCGATGGAACCCGCCCGCGCCACACAGCTCTGGCTGCCCGCCAGCCCCGCCGGCGTGGAGTGCCGCTTCACGAACCTCGCCCCAGGGCGCTACGCCGTCGCCGTCTCGCACGACTTGAACGGCAACCGCCGCACGGACACCAACTTCCTCGGCATCCCGACCGAGGATTGGGGCGTGTCCAACAACGTCCGCCCCACGCTGCGCGCGCCCCGCTTCGAGGAGGCCGCCGTGCAGGTAGCAGAAGGCGCGCCCACCACCATCGAGATCAGGCTCGGCCGATGAACCGCCTGCAGGAACGCTACGGCCCCTGGGCGCTGGTCACCGGCGCCTCGGACGGCATCGGCGCCGCCACGGCGCGCCGCCTCGCGGCGCAGGGCTTCTCGCTGGTGCTGGTGGCGCGGGGCCGCGCGCGGCTGGAGGCGCTGGCTGCCGAACTGCGCAGCGGGCACCCCATCGAGGTGGATGCCCTGGCGATGGACCTCGCCACCCCGCAGGCCGTGACCGCGCTGCTCCACATGAGCCAGGCGCATGACATCGGCCTGCTGGTCGCCGCCGCGGGCTTCGGCAGCTCCGGCCCCTTCCTCTCCAACCCCGTCGAGGAGGAGATGGCCATGCTCGACGTGAACTGCCGCGCCGTGCTGGCCATGACCCACCACTTCGCGCAGCGCTTCGCCGAGCGCGGCCGGGGCGGCATCGTGCTGTTCAGCTCGCTCGTCGCCTTCCAGGGCGTGCCCAACTCCGCCAACTACGCCGCCACGAAGGCGTATGTGCAGAGCCTCGCCGAGGGCATCGGGTCCGAGCTGCGGTCGCGCGGCGTGGACGTGCTAGCGGTGGCACCCGGCCCGGTGCGCAGCGGCTTCGCGGCGCGCGCCGGCCTGACCATGGGTGCCACCGACAGTCCCGAGGTGGTGGCCCGGGGCCTGCTGAATGCGCTGGGCCGGCAGTCGCTCGTGCGGCCCGGCCTGCTGTCCAAGCTGCTGGAGTTCGCCCTCACCTTCCTGCCGCGCCGCGGCCGAGTCTGGATGATGGGCAAGGTGATGTCCGGCATGGCGGGGCGCCGCCATGCGGCATGACGCCCTGCCGCTGGCCTGGTCCATGGGCCTTGCTTCGCGCTGGCTGGCGCATGGCGCTACAATGGCGTCCGACATGGCCCGCAAATCCCACCCGACCCTCGACGTCCGCGAGGCCTGCGTCCACGAGGCGCTCGCCATCATCGAAGCCGATGGCATCGAGACGCTGAGCCTGCGCGAGGTGGCCCGTCGCCTCGGCGTGTCGCACCAGGCGCCCTACAAGCACTACCCCTCGCGCGACCACCTGCTGGCGGAAGTCGTGCGCCGCGCCTTCGCCGCCTTCGCAGATCACCTCGACGCGCGGCCCCGCAAGGCCGACCCCTTCGCCGACCTGCACGCGATGGGCCAGGCCTATCTCGACTATGCGCTGCGCCACCCGCTGCAATACCGGCTGATCTTCGGCACGCCCCTGCCCGACGCGCAGGCGCACCCGGAGATGATGGCGCGCGGCCAGCACGCCTTCGCCATGCTGGAGGGGGCGGTGGCCGCCCTCGACCAGGCACGCCCCGAGGCCGCCCGCGCCGCCGACGCGCGGCTCGATGCGCTGCATGTCTGGTCGCTGCTGCATGGGCTGGCCAGCATCGGCCAGTGCAGCGCGTTGCACAGCCTGAAGCTTCCCGCGCCCGTGATGGCCGCGATGCACGCACATGCCATGGCGCGCATGGAGGAGGGGCTGCGCGCGACACTCGCGACGCCCGCGCGGCGGCCGCGGTGAACTGGCGCGAGCCGGGCGCGGCCGTCGCGCTGACCTGGCTTGCCGTCGGCGGCTTCCTGGCGCTCTGGGCGCTGACCGCCGGGATCGAGCGGCTGGACGGGCGGCAGATCGGCGGGGTCAGCGTCTGGTCCAAACCGATGAAGTTCCAGATCGCGACCGTGGTGCACCTGGCCACCATGGCCTGGGTGGCGAGCCGCCTCGGCGACGGTTGGCGCGAGGGGGCGGTGGTGCAGGCGATCCTGCTGCTGGCCATCGCCAGCGCCACCTTCGAAGTGGCCTACATCACCGTGCAGGGTGCGTTGCAGCAGCCCTCGCACTTCAACGTCTCCACGCGCTTCCACGCCACGATGTATTCGCTGATGGCGGCGGGTGCGGTGGTGCTGACCGTCGCGGCCGGGGCGCTGGGCGTGGTCGTGGCGCTGGACGGCCAGGTGCGGATGGGCGCCGGGCTGCGGCACGCCGTCGTGCTGGGGCTGTTGGGCGGCACGTTGCTCACCCTCCTCATCGCCTTCGAGATGGGCGGGCGCATGTCGCACCATGTGGGCGTGCCGGCGCAGGCGGAGCCGCGCTGGCCGCTGCTGGGCTGGTCGCGCGAGGTGGGCGACCTGCGCCCGCCGCACTTCTTCGCAACGCACATGATGCAGGCGATGCCGGCGCTGGGCTGGCTCGCCGACCGCGCGCTGCCGCCTGCCGCGGCGGTGGCGGCCGCATGGATCGCCACCGCGCTGTGGGCGGGATTGACCTGGTGGCTGTTCCGTGGGGCGCTCGCCGGGCGGCCTGTGCTGTAGGCGCGCGCGTCACACGTCCCGCATGAAGCGGCGCGTGGCGTCCTCCAGCATGGCGGGCAGGTCGAGCGGGATCTCCATCGCCCCTACCTTGTCGTCGATCAGCAGGAAGGAGAGGCCATGGACGAAGGTCCACAGCCTCAGCCCCCGCGTCAGGATGGCCGGGTCCTCGGGCGGCGCGCCGAAACGGTGCGCCAGGTGGCGCAGCAGCACGCCGAAGGTCTCACGGCCCGTCCGCAGCAGGTCCGGGCTTTGCGCATGGGTGCGGGTGAGGCTGAACATCAGCCGGAACACCCCGCGCTCCTCGGTGGCGAAGTGCACATAGGCTTGGCCGATGGC
>JBHYDO010000138.1:0-11780 GCA_051860645.1 Roseococcus sp. | reverse complement strand
GGCTTCGGTGGTGTTGGCGTTGGCGATGAGCAGGCGCATGATTTTCCCATCCAAGAGGGAATCACGATGGAAGCCAAGCTCGACCTGCCCTTCGACGCCGAGACGATGCTCGCCGGCCTGCGCACCTGGGTGGAGTGCGAAAGCCCCACGCATGACGCCGCGGCGGTGAACCGCATGATGGCGCTGGCGGGCCGCCACCTCGCCCTGATGGGCGCGACCGTCGAGACCATCCCGGGGAAGCTCGGCTTCGGCGACTGCGTGCGCGCACGCTTCCCGCACCACAGCACCGAGAAGGGCATCCTGGTGCTGGCGCATCTCGACACGGTGCACCCCGTCGGCACGCTCAAGAACGGCCTGCACTTCAAGCGCGAGGGCGACCGCGCCTATGGCCCCGGCATCCAGGACATGAAGGGCGGCACCTATCTCGCCATCGAGGCCATCGGGCAGCTGATCAAGGCCGGCATCGCAACCTCCAAGCCCGTCACCGTGCTGCTGACCAGCGATGAGGAAGTCGGCAGCCCCTCCACGCGCGACCTGATCGAGGCCGAGGCCGCCCGCAGCGCCGTGGTGCTGGTGCCCGAGCCCGCGCGGCCGAATGGCGGCGTGGTGAGCGGCCGCTACGCCATCGCCCGCTTCAACCTGCGCACCACGGGCCGGCCGAGCCATGCCGGCGCCCGCCTGGGCGAGGGCCGCAGCGCCATCCGCGAGATGTGCAAGCAGATCATCGCCATCGAGGAGATGACGACGGATGCCTGCACCTTCTCGGTCGGCGTCATCCATGGCGGGCAGTGGGTGAATTGCGTGGCAACACATTGCGACGCCGAGGCGCTGTCCATGGCCAAGCGTCAGGAGGACCTCGACGCGGCTGTCGAGAAGATGCTCTCCCGCAAGGCCAGTGGCAACGACGTGTCGCTGGAGGTGACCCGCGGCGTGACGCGCCCGGTTTGGGAGCCCGACGGCAAAGTGCTGGCGCTGCACGCCACCGCGGAGGGGCTGGCGAAGCGGCTGGGCTTCGCGCTGCCGCATGAAAGCTCGGGCGGCGGCTCGGACGGCAATTTCACCGGGGCGATGGGCATTCCCACGCTGGACGGCCTCGGCATTCAGGGCGCGCTCGCGCACACCCTCGAGGAGCATGTGCAGGTCAGCTCGATGGAGCCGCGGGCCAAGCTGTTCGCCGGATTGCTGCAAAGCGTCTGATTTTTGGTATCTAGACTACTTAAATTTCAGTGAAGAGCGCATTATTGAGATGATTTTTGCTCGGTATGCGTGTAGGCTCCGCGGTGTTCATTGACGCCGTGGAGCCCTCATGCGCCTTGCTTTCATCGCCGCCGCCTTCCTGCTCGCTGCCGCCCCTGCCCTGGCGCAGAGCGGCTTCTCGCCCGGCGGCATGGCCAACACGGGCAGCGCCGCCCAGCGCCAGGTCCCGGGCCATGCGCTGAACGCCAACCCCGAGACCGCGCCGCGCCCGGGCACCGCTGCCGGAGACCGCTTCGTGCGCGCCCAGCGCCAGGCCCGGCAGGGCGTGGGCTTCCGCGCGACCGGCCTGCCCACCAACGCCGCGCCGCCGCCGCCGAGTCCGCTGACGCATGTGCCCGGCCCGACCGCCTCGCGCCGCTGACAGCGGGCTGATTGACGCGGCGCGCGATTGACCGCACCGATGGGCCTTCGTCCCCCCCCCACGCAAGGGTCTCGATGCCGAAGATCGCCGCCGCCCGCCTCTGGTTCGAGGGCAACAGCTTCTCGCCGATCGCCACACCACTGGCCCGCTATCGCGGCACCGCCACCGAGATCGGTGCGCTGGACGCATTCGTGGCCGCGCGCCCGCACTGGGACCTGACGCTGCTGCGCTGCGCCTCCGCTCAGCCCGGCGGCCCCATGACGCAGGACGCCTTCGACGCCTGGCTGGACGAGGTGGAACGCCCCCTAGCCCGGGGCGATTTCGAGGGCGTCTACCTCTCGCTGCACGGCGCCTGCGTCACGGTGGACGACCCCGAGGCCGACCTCACCATCTTGCGCCGCATCCGCGCCGCCATCGGCCCGCGCGCGAAGTTGACGGCGAGCTTTGACTTCCACGGCAATGTCTCGCCCCGCATGGTGGGGCTGCTGGACGGGGCCTCGGTCTATCGCACCTATCCACATGTGGACATGGATACGGCCGCCACACGCGCGCTCGGCCTGCTGGAACGCGCGCTGGAAGGCAAGGCGCTGCACGGCGCGCTGGTGAAGCGGCCCATGGTGCTGCACAGCTTCCACATGCGGCATGAGGCCGGCCCGATGGCCGAGGTCTGGGCCGAGGCGGCGGCAGCAGAGCGGGGCGCAATCCTCGACGCCTCGGTCTTTGGCGGCTTCGCCTGGGGCGACAGCCCCTGGGCCGGGCCATCGGCCATGGTCTGGGGCAGCGAGCACGCAGCCGCCCGCGCCCTGGCGCAGCGGCTGGCCGATGCCATCGCCGAGCGTCGGCCCCGCTTCGCCGTCACACTGCCCGACCCCTCGGCCGCGCTGCGCCAGGCGCTGGCGGTCCCGCCGGGGTTGGTCGCACTGCTGGATCCGGCCGACAACCCGCTCTCCGGCGGGGTGGCCGACACACCTGGCCTGCTGCGCACCCTCGTCGAGGCCGCGCCGGAGGTGGAGACCGTGTTCTGCTTCCTGCACGACCCGGCCGCGGTGCGCGCGGCGCAGTTGGCCGGCCGCGGCGGCACCTTCGCTCGGCCCCTCGGCGGCCAGGCCACGCCCGTCTTTGGGCCGCCCGTGCCTTTCGAGGGCGTGGTAGAGACGCTGACCGCGGGCCAGTTCCTCAACACCGGCCCCATGGAGCACGGCGCGCCGGTGGATCTCGGCCCTACCGCCGTGGTGCGGCGCGGCCATCTGCGCGTGGTGCTGACGACCCGCAAGGAGGCGGCGGTGGACCCCGCCTTCTTCACCCTGCACAACATAGACTTGCGCGGCGTTCGCCTCCTGGCCAACAAGGCCAAGAACCATTTTCGCGCCGCCTTCGCCCCGCTGTGCATCGCCATCATCGAGTGCGACGCACCGGGCCCGGCGGCGCTCGACCTGGCGGGCCTGCCCTTCCGGCATGTGCCGGAAGGGTGGCGGTAAGGGTCAGCCCGGCTCCGCGCGGTCCAGCAGCTTGTTCACGCGGCGCAGCGCGGCGGCGAAGACCTGCTTCTTCGCCGCCACGCCGGTGTCGTTCAACCCGCCGCGCGGGTCGCCCTTGCCGCGCTTGGCCCGCCGCATGACGGCGAGGTTGGCGCGGCTGGCATCGCGCGCCTCGCGCAGGCGGCGCGCGAGGTCGAGCAGGGCGTCACGGTCGAGCCGCCCCACCTCGGGGTGATGGCTGGGAACCACGAGGGCATATTCCGCCTCGTTCAGCAGCTTGCGCTCGGCCGCCCTTGGCATCGCCATGTGTCGGCCCTCAGCCCAGGCTGATGTTGGCGACGCGGATGACCTCGCGCCATTTGTCGTTCTCGGTCGCGATGAAGCGGTCGAAATCCGTGCCGATCAGCGGCATGGGGGCCGCACCCAGCGCACGGATGCGCTCCTGAACGCCTGGCTCGGCCAGGATGGCGGCCACCGCCTCGCGCAGGCGGGCCAGCGCCGGGGCGGGCGTACGGGCGGGGGCCTGCATGCCGAACCAGGGAATCGCCTCGAAGCCGGGAACGCCGCTCTCGGCCACGGTGGGCACCTCGGGCACCGCGAACCAGCGCTGTGCGCTCGTCACCGCCAAGATCTTGAGGCGACCCTCGCGGATCGCGCCGAGATAGGCCGGCAGGTTGTCCACCGCCATGGTCACGCGGCCGCCGAGCAGGTCGGGCAGGATGGCGCCCGTGCCCCGATAGGGCACGTGGGTGATGTCAACCCCGGCGCGGAACTTCATGAATTCGCCCGACATGTGGCCGGAGGTGCCGTTGCCCGGCGTGGCATAGGTCAGCCGCCCCGGCTGGGCGCGGGCGAGCGCCAGCAGCGCCGTGAAGTCCGCCGCCGGGACGCCCGGGTGGATGATGATGCCGTTGGCGACGCCCATGACCATCGCGATGGAGGCGAAGTCCGTGGTCGGGTTGTAGGTCATGTTGGGGTAGAGGAATTGGTTGATGCTGGCGGTGCCGATCGTCGCCATCAGCAGCGTGTGCCCGTCGGGCTCGGCCTTGGCCACCGCATCCGCGCCCACATTGCCGCCGGCGCCGGGGCGGTTTTCCACCACGAAGGAGCTGCCGATCACGGCCGAAAGCCGCTCCGCCATGATGCGCGCCGCGGCGTCGGTGGCGCCACCGGCGGTGAAGGGCACCACGATCCGCACGGCGCGCGCTGGCGTCCAGCCCTGGGCGCGGGCGACGGCGGGCAGCAGCGTGGGAAGGGCCAGCGCGGCTGCTGCAAAGGTGGAACGACGATTCAACACGGGAAGACCTCCGGCTTGTTTTGCGGGGGTCATACCGGCAGCCGCACCACAAATCCACCTCCCGTCCCTGGCGGCGCGACGCCGCGCAACCGCGCCGCCTGTTCCGCGTTCAGTGCTGGCCTGAGCGGAGGAGGGGCAGGGTGGGCAGTCTGGGCGAGAAACTGGCCCCCCTGACCCTGACCGGCCGCCTGCACGCCGCGCTGGAGGCGTTGGGCGACATCTTCTGGATCAGGCCCGTGCTGCTCGTGCTGGGCGGCACGGCACTCGGCCAGGTGATGGTGATGCTGGAACAGGCCGAGGCCCGCCTGCCCTTCCTGCCCGAGGGCTGGCTCTACGGGGGCGGCGAGGCCGGCGCGCGCGACATGCTGGGCACGGTGGCCGCCTCCACCATCGGGGTGGCCGGCACCACCTTCTCCATCACGGTGGCAGCGTTGTCGCTCGCCTCGGGGCAGATGGGCCCGCGCCTGCTGCGCAACTTCGTGCGCGATCCCGGCAACCAGATGGCGCTCGGCATCTTCCTCGGCACCTTCGCCTATTCCCTGGTGGTGCTGCGCACGGTCCGCTCGGTCGAGGAGGGCAGCTTCGTCCCGCAACTGGGTGTCACGCTCGCGCTGCTCATGGCGCTGGTCTGCGTGGGAACGCTGGTCTGGTTCGTCCATCACATCGCCAGCAGCATCAATGTCGAGACCGTGATCGAGGGCGTCCATACCGAACTGCTGGAGGCGGTGGCGCGGCTGGAAAAGGGAGCGCCGGCCCCCACGCCGGCGCCGCCCGCTGGCGCCGCCATAGTGCTGCCCGCCCATGGCTACCTGCGCGCCGTGGATGCCGAGGCCCTGGCCGACTGGGCGGCCGAGCGGAACGCGATCCTGGTGCTGCGCGTCCGGCCGGGCCACTACCTCTTTCCAGGCGGCCAGGTGGCGGAGGTGACGCCCGCCACCGAGGCCGAGGCGGCGGTGGAGGCACTGCGCGACGCCTTCGCCATCGGTACTCGCCAGGCCGCCGCGCAGGATGTCGAGTTTGCAGTGCGGCAACTGGTCGAGGTGGCCCTGCGCGCGCTTTCCCCCGGCATCAACGACCCCTTCACCGCCATCGCGGTGCTGGACCGGCTCGGGGCGACATTGTGCGCGATGGTGCCGCGCCGCCTGCCCTCGCATGTCATCGAACGGGACGGGCGCGTGTTGCTGCACCAGCGCGTCACCGACTATGCGGGACTGTGCGACGCCATGTTCCACGCAATCCGCCAGAACGCGGCGGGCAATGCCGCCGTGCTGATCCGGCTGCTCGAAGTGCTGGACCGCGTGCACGCCGTGGAACACCGCGCCGAGCGGCGGGCGGAGTTGCGCCGCCACGCCACGCTCGCCCTGGCGGCAGGCCGCATCGGCCTTGCCGACCCCGCCGATGTGGCGGCACTGGAGGCCTGCGCCGCCCGGCCGTGATCCGCGCGCCCTACCCCGCGATGGTGGCACCCGAACGCCGCACCACCTCGCTCCACTTCGCCACCTCGGCGGTGATGAACTGGTCGAAGCTGGCGGGCGTGGAGCCGCCGCCGGGCACCAGGTCGGCGCGCATGCCGCCCAGCTCCGCCATGCGGGCCCAGATGGCGGGCGTGGCCAGCACGGCCTCGATCTCGCGGCCGATCCGCTCCACCGCCGGACGCGGGGCGCGGGCGGGGGCGGCCACGCCGAACCAGGCGGTCGCCTCCACGCTGGGCTGGCCGGCTTCGGCCGTGGTCGGCACGTCGGGCAGCTGGGGCGAGCGGGTGGCGGTCGTCACCGCCAGCGGGCGCAGGCGGCCGTCGCGGAAATGGCCGATGACGGAGGGCAGGTTGTCCACCGCCACCTCGATGCGCCCGGCCACGCATTCGGCCAGCATGGGGCCCGCGCCGCGGAAGGGCACGTGCACCAGGTCGATGCCGGTGGCCAGCTTCAGCAGCTCACCGGTCATGTGCAGCGAGGTGCCGATGCCCGAGCTGCCGATGTTCAGCCGCCCCGGATTGGCGCGCGCCAGGGCGATGAGTTCCGCCAGCGTGTTCGCCCGGACGGAAGGATGCACGAAGATGGCGTTGGGCACCCGCACCACCAGCGAAACGCCAGCGAAATCCTCGGGCTTGTAGGGGATGCGCGCCCCGTAGAGCTGATAGTTGATGGCGCCCGAACTCACGGTCTTCATCAGCAGGGTGTAGCCGTCGGGCTCGGCCTTCGCGACCGCATCCGCGCCCACATTGCCGCCCGCGCCGGCGCGGTTCTCGATGATGACGGGCTGGCCCAGGCGCTGGCTCAGCGGGTCGGCGATGATGCGCGCCGCGATGTCAGTGGTGCCGCCAGGCGGAAAGCCGACCACGAGGCGGATGGGCCGGGCGGGGGACCACTGGGCCTGCGCCAGGGCCGGGGCGGCCAGGGACGCGGCAAGCGGCAGGGTGGCGGCGCCGGCCAGCAGGCTGCGGCGGGCAACAGGATGGGGCATGAACGTCTCCGGTGTTTTCTTATGCGAAGGCAGACTGACGTCTTGCTGGCCGGGGTTCAAGGGTGGCGCGGCGACCCCATCCTCCCGCGCGCCCTGCCGCAAGCTTGCGCGCGCGGCTCTCACACTTGCGCGCGCCGCTCTCACACTTGCGCGCGCCGCTCTCACACTTGCGCGCGCCGCTCTCACACTTGCGCGCGCCGCGCGGGGCTGTATCCCAGCCCCTCCACCAGAGGGCCTCCGATGGCATTCCTGACGCTCTATGCCCGCGTGCTGGCCCTGCTGGCGCCTGACCGCGGCCTCGCACTTGGCCTTACGGGCGCCGCGGTCGCGCTTGCCGCGTTGCAGTTCCTGGAGCCGGTCCTGTTCGGCCGCGTCATCGACCTGCTGGCCCGATCCGATGCCATGCAGGAAGGGGCGGTCTGGGCCGAGGCCTTCACCCTGCTCGCCATCTGGGGGGCGGTGGGGCTGACCGGCATCGGGGCCAACGTCGCGGTCTCCCTGCTGGCGGACCGGATGGCGCACCGCAACCGGCTGGCCATGATGTCGCGCTACTTCCGGCATGTGCTGGCCCTGCCGCTCGCCTATCACGGCGACGTGCAGTCGGGCCGCCTGATGAAGATCATGCTGGTGGGCTGCGACAACCTGTTCGGCCTCTGGCTCGGCTTCTTCCGCGAGCACCTGATCACGCTTGTGGGCGCCCTGGTGCTGCTGCCGCTGACGCTCGCCATGAACTGGCGGCTGGGCTTGCTGCTCATCTTGCTGGTGGTGGTCTTCACCGTGCTGACGGCGCTGGTCATCCGCAAGACGCAGGTGGCGCAGATGGCGGTGGAGGGGTTCCACACCCGCATGGCGGGCTCGGCGCAGGATGCGCTGTCCAACGTGGTGGTCGTGCAGTCCTTCACCCGGCTGAACAGCGAGGCGCGGCAGTTCGGCAGCATCACCCGCCAAGTGCTGGACCACCAGTTCCCCGTGCTGAACTGGTGGGCGCTGGTGCATGTGCTCACGCGGGCGGCCAGCACCGTCACCGTCATCCTCATCTTCATCCTGGGCACGCTGCTGCACCTGCGCGGGCAGGCCAGCGTGGGCGACATCGTCAGTTTCATGGGCTTCGCCACGCTGCTGGTGGCGCGGCTGGAGGCCGCCGTCGCCTTCGTCTCCTACATGGTGTTCCAGGCGCCCGCGATGACGGAGTTCCTGGAGGTGCTGGACGCCCAGAGCACCGTGCCCGAGCGCACCGACGCGCGCGACCTGCCCCGCGCCCAAGGCCGCGTGGCCTTCGAGGCGGTGGACTTCGGCTATCCCAACAGCGGCCAGGTGCTCCACGGCCTCGATTTCGTGGCCGAGCCGGGGCAGACCATCGCCCTCGTCGGCGCCACCGGCGCGGGCAAGACCACCTCCATGCAACTCCTGCAGCGCCTGTGGGACCCGACGGGCGGGCGCATCACGCTCGACGGCACCGACCTGCGCGACATCCGGCTGGAGAGCCTGCGCGCCAATATCGGCGTGGTCTTCCAGGAAAGCATGCTCTTCAACCGCACCATCCGCGAGAACCTGCTGGTCGGCCGGCCGGACGCCACCCAGGAGGAGATCGAGCGCGCCTGCCGCATGGCCGAGGCGCATGACTTCATCATCCGCCAGCCGCAGGGCTACGAGACGCTGGTGGGCGAGCGCGGGGCCAGCCTCTCCGGCGGGCAGCGGCAGCGGCTGGCCATCGCACGCGCCCTGCTGAAGGACCCGCCGGTGCTGATCCTGGACGAGGCCACCAGCGCGCTGGACGCCGCCACCGAGGCGCGGGTGCAGAAGGCGCTGCGCGCACTGATGGCGGGCCGCACCACCTTCATCATCGCGCACCGCCTCTCCACCGTGCGCGATGCGGACGAGATCCTGGTGTTTGACCAGGGCCGCATCATGGAGCGCGGCAGCTTCCAGGCGCTGATCGCGGCCGAGGGTCGCTTCGCCGAGCTGGTCCGCACGCAGCTCACGGGCATCACCTCTTGAACTACCGCCACGCCTTCCACGCCGGCAATTTTGCCGACTGCATGAAGCACGCGCTGCTGGTCTGGCTGCTCCAGGCGCTGGCGCGCAAGCCCGCCGCCTTTCGCGTGCTGGACAGCCATGCCGGCACCGGCCGCTACGACCTCGCCGGCAGCGAAGCCGTGCGCACCGGCGAATGGCAAGTGGGCATCGGGCGGCTCATGGATGTCACGGACGGCGCCCTGGCCGACTACGTGGCGTTGGTCCGCGCGGAGGGCGCCTATCCCGGCTCGCCCGCCATCGCCACTGCGCTGCTGCGCGCGCAGGACCGGCTGGCCCTGGTGGAACTGCACCCGGAGGACCACGCCGCCCTGCGCGCCGCCTTTCGCCGCGACCCGCGCGTGGCCACCCACCACCGCGACGCCTGGGAGGCCATCCGAGCGCTGACCCCCTTCCCCGAGAAGCGTGGCCTCGTGCTGATGGACCCGCCCTTCGAGCAGCCCGGCGAGTACGAACGCCTCACCGCGGCCTTGGCGGATGTGAACCGCCGTGCGCGTGGCCTGGTGCAGGCCGCCTGGTATCCGGTGAAGGGCCGCGCCCCGGTGCGCGCCTTCCATGCGGCCCTCGCCGAGACCGGCATGCGGGACGTGGTGGCCGCCGAACTGCACCTGCGCGAACCCACCGACACCGCGCGGCTGAACGGCTGCGGCCTCATCGTGGTGAACCCGCCCTTCGGCTTCGAGGCCGCGGCGCGCGACGTCCTGGCCGCCCTCCATGCACGGCTTAGCACCGGGGAGGCTGGGGGCGGCTGGGCGCTCACGCGGATCGCCGATGAGTGAGGTGGTCGTCCTCGGTGCCGGCGCCTGGGGCACGGCGCTGGCCGTGCACGCGGCGCGGCTTGGCCAGCGCGTGACCCTCTGGGCGCGCGACCCCGGCCACGCCGAAGCCATGCGGGCAGCCGGCGAGAATGCCCGCCGCCTGCCCGGAAACCCCTTCCCCGAAGGCCTCTGCGTCACCACCGACCCCGGCTGCGCGGTGGGTGCCGCGCTGCTGGTGCTGGCCGTGCCCATGCAGCCGCTGCGCCAGGTGCTGGCCCTGCTCCCGCCCTCCCTGCCGCCGCTGCTGCTGGCCTGCAAAGGGCTGGAGGCGACCACCGGCCTGCTGCCGCTGGAAGTGCTGGAGGAGGCCCGCCCCGGCCAGCCGGCTGGCGTGCTGTCTGGCCCGAATTTCGCGCATGAGGTGGCCGCGGGGTTGCCGGCGGCGAGCGTGGTCGCCGCGCGCGACGAGGGGCTGCGGCACGCTGCGCAGGCGCTGCTCTCGGGCGGCCCGCTGCGGCTCTATGCCAGCGAGGATGCGCTGGGCGTGCAACTGGGCGGCGCGGCCAAGAACGTGCTGGCCATCGCGGCCGGCGTGGCCACCGGCGCGGGGCTTGGCGAGAACTCCCGGGCAGCCCTGGTCACGCGCGGGCTGGCGGAGCTTTCGCGCCTCGTGGTGGGGCTGGGCGGGCGAGCGGAAACGGCGTCGGGCCTGTCCGGCCTCGGCGACCTGCTGCTGACCGCGACCGGGCCGGGCAGCCGCAACACCTCGCTCGGCATGGCACTTGGGCGGGGCGAGGCGCTGGTCGACATCCTCGCCGCGCGCAGCAGCGTGACCGAGGGGGTGGCCACCGCGCCCGCCTTGCTGGCGCGCGCCGGGCGCGCGGGGGTTGAGTTGCCGGTCTGCGCCGCCGTCGCCGCCCTCCTGGCCGGGCGGCTCGACGTGGCGGGCGCCGTGCGCGCCCTGCTGGAACGGCCGCTGCGGGCCGAGTAGCTCAGCCCGGACGGCGCCAGGTGACGCGGCCAGGGGTGCCGCAGGCCGGGCAGGCCGGTTCCCAATTGGGCAGGACGGCCCCGCAGGCATCGCACACCCAGGCGGGAGGCGGCGGCGCCTCCTGCGCGCGGCGGTCCCATTCGCGCTGGGCGTCATCCGAGAAGGCGGGCCCCTGCTCGGCGCGTTCCAGCGCCGCCATCAACTGGTGCCAGCGGCGGTCAGGCACCACGCCCCCCGTGGCTGCGGCCTGTTCCCAGGCCACCAGATCCTGACGGGCGCGGATGGTCTGGCCGGCGCCCAACGCCACCAGCGCGCGAAGCGCCGCCCCCGGCTCTCGGGGTGCGCGACATGCGTGCGGGTGAGTTCGTCCACCAGCCGCAGCCGCCCGGCGGGGTCCGCCTCGGGGCCGATCCAGGCGCTGGCGATGGCGGGGTGCGGTGCCGCCTCCCAGCCCTGACGCAGCACGGAAAGTCCGGCATCCCCGCCCAGCCGCGCGGCCAGGGCCAGGGCGGCGGGCGCAAAGCCCGGGTCGGCCTGGAAGGCCTGGCGCTCGAAGGCGCGGGCCTCGGCCACGGTTTCGGCGTCGCGGGCCGCGGCCAGCGCCAGTGGCGCGATGGGCGCGTCTTCGGGTGCAAGCGCCAGCGCCTCGCGCCAATCCTGGCGGCGCAGCGCGGCCTCGCCCTGCTCCAGGCGCAGGGTCTGCGCGCGTGGCTCGGCCTTGGCCGCCTCGCGCGCCAAGCGTTCCTGCGCCTCGGCGTCGCCACGGGCCTTGGCCTGCTCCATCAGGCCCTGCAGCCCCAGGAACTTCGCGTCATCCCGCGCGGCCAGCGCCTGGTAGGCGGAGGTGACCCCCGCGTCGTCGCCCTGGGCGCGGGCGGCCTCGGCCTCCATGGCCAGCAGCGGCGCGGTCTCGCCGGCCAGCCGCTTGGCCTCGGCAAGCTCGGCGCGGGCCGTGGCCGGCTGCCCGGCGGCGAGTGCGACCATCGCGCGGGTGACGGCGATCTCGGCCAGGGCACGGTTGTCCAGCGCCACCCGAAGCTTGCGCCGTTCGGGCGTGCGCAGCATCCAGGAATACAGCCGCAGGCCCAGGTGGAACAGGAGGAAGCCCAGCCCCAGCAGCAGGATGGCCACGGTCAGAGAC
>JBHYDO010000137.1:0-11811 GCA_051860645.1 Roseococcus sp. | reverse complement strand
CGCCTCTGTCAAAGGATTCCTGGGCGGCTACCAAGAATTATCCCGCAGTTGCACCGCGGGTTGGAGGCGCGCGCGGCGCGCTGAACCGTGGGCTCCTCGCTTCGGCACCTGGCCGTGACTTTTGCCCTGCGACCCGTGTGGCGGCGCTCACGCCGCGCGGATGTCCTCGAGGAAGCGGTCCACCTGGCCGCGCATCCGCTCGGACTGCTCGGCCAATTCGGCTGAAGCGCCCTTCAGGTCCTGCGCGGCATGACCGGTGCGCTCCGCCCCGTCGCGCACGCCCGCGGCGCTGCGCGAGGCCTCCTCCGCCCCCTGCGCCGCCTCGGCCACCGCCCGGCCGATTTCGCGCGTCGCCGCTGCCTGTTGCTCCGAGGCCGCGGCGACCTGGGCGGTGGTGGTGTTCAGCTCCTCCACCGTGCGGCCGATGCCGGCGATGGCCTCCACCGAGCGCTGGGTCTCGGTCTGCATGGCGGTGATGTGCTGCGCGATCTCCTCGGTGGCCTTGGCGGTCTGGGCGGCCAGGTTCTTCACCTCGCTGGCCACGACCGCGAAGCCCTTGCCCGCATCGCCGGCGCGGGCGGCCTCGATGGTGGCGTTCAGCGCCAGCAGGTTCGTCTGCGCCGCGATGTCGCTGATGAGGCGCACCACGTCGCCGATCTTGGTGGCGGCCTCCGCGAGGCCCCGCACCGTGCCGTCCGTCTGCCGCGCCGCCTCGGCCGCGCGGGTGGTGATGGAGGCCGTCTCGCGCACCTGGCGCGCCACCTCGACGATGGAGCTGGACAGTTCCTCGGTCGAGGCCGCCACCGTCTGCACATTGGCGCTGGTCTGCTGCGAGGCGGTGGCGACGGTCGCGGCCTGGGCGGTGCCCTCCTGCGCGGTGGCCGTCATGCCCGTGGCGGTGGCGGAAAGCTCGGTGGCCGCGCTGCTGACCGCGCCCAGCACGTCGGCGGCCTCGGTCTCGAAATCCTTGACCAGCGTGTCCACGCGCTGGGCGCGCTGGGCGCGCTTCTTCGCCTCCTCGATTTCGGCCGCTGTCAGGCGGTCCTGTTCCAGGGCGGCCAGGCGGAAGCTTTCCAGTGCCTGTGCCATCTGCCCCACTTCGCCCTGCTGGGAGGTGCCGGGCACCGGGGCCTGCTTGTCGCCGGCGGCAAGCGAGCGCATGCGGGCCGAAAGCGCGCCGAGCGGACGTGCGGTGCCGCGATCGAGCCAAAGTGCCGCGCCAAGGGCGAGCGCCATTGCCAACAGCGACAGCAGGCCGAGCGCCCAGAGGGCCTGGCTGTAGGTGGCATCGCCCGCGGCCTGTGCTGCGTTGCTGCGGCGCTGCGTCAGTTCGCTCAGGCTATCCAGTGCCTCCCGCAGTCGGCCAGCCGTCGCGCGCATGTCTCCGGTGTAGAGCGCCTCTGCGGCCGTCTCATTGCCGGCCCGCGACAGGCTGAGCAGCCGTTCATCGAAGGCCGTGTAGGCCCGCCACGCGGCCTTCGCGGCGTCGTTCGCACGGCGCGACTCGACCGTATCCGGCAGGAGGTCGTAGCGGCGCCAAGCCTCGTTCAGCTGGCCGCGGAGATGGGTGAGGCTCTGCTCTTCCGGTCGCCGGGCCTCGGCGGTGTCGGCCAGGAGATAGGCGGCCTGGATCTGGCGGTACCGCGCCGCGTACTCGGCGATCTCACCGATCATGCGTGTGCCGGGCAGGTAGACGGTGTTGAGCCGGTTGGTGCCGGCGTCCACCTGACGCAACCCGTAGGCGCCGATGCCGGCCACGGCGATCAACAACAGGAACAGCGCCCCGAGTGCTGTGCCGAGGCGTGTGCGGATGGAAAGCTGGCTGAGCATGTTGCGGTCTCCCATGGCGCCGGCCTGACGGCGGTCCGGATGGTTGGATACCGCCATCTACGTCACCATTTCGTTACGGAACGCTCCCAAGCCGCCCGCGAGCGGTGATGGCGGTCAGTGCGGGCGTCCTGCCATGGCCGCGCCTGCCCGCAACGCCCTGCGACGCCACAAACAAAAAAGGGCGGCCCCTTGCGGAGCCGCCCCATTTGCTTCGGCAAGGCGGCGAACCGCCCTGCCTCAGCCCATGGATCAGAAGTCCATGTCGCCCATGCCGCCGCCCATGCCGCCGCCGGCCGGGGCCGACTTCTTCTCGGGACGCTCGGCCACCATGGCTTCCGTGGTGATCAGCAGCGAGGCCACCGAAGCGGCATCCTGCAGCGCCGTGCGCACGACCTTGGTCGGGTCGATGATGCCGGCTTCCACCAGGTTCTTGTACTCGTCCTTCTGCGCGTCGTAGCCGAACTCCCACACGTCGCTGCGGAGCACTTCGCCCGCAACCACGGCGCCGTCCTTGCCGGCGTTGGTGGCGATCTGCTTGGCGGGCACCTGGATCGCCTTGCGGACGATCTCGATGCCGACCTGCTCGTCGTTGTTCAGGCCCTTCAGCGTGTGCAGGTTGGTGCTGGCGCGCAGCAGCGCGGTGCCACCACCCGGCACGATGCCTTCCTGCACGGCGGCGCGCGTCGCGTGCAGCGCGTCGTCCACGCGGTCCTTGCGCTCCTTCACTTCCACTTCGGTGCTGCCACCGACGCGGATGACGGCCACGCCACCGGCGAGCTTCGCCAGGCGCTCCTGCAGCTTCTCGCGGTCGTAGTCCGAGGTGGTCTCCTCGATCTGCGCCTTGATCTGCTCGCAGCGGCCCGTGATCTCGTCCTTCGAGCCGGAGCCGTCCACGATCGTGGTGTTCTCCTTCTCGATGCGGATGGTCTTGGCCTTGCCGAGCATCGCGAGCGTGACGGTCTCGAGCTTGATGCCGAGGTCCTCGGAGATCAGCTGGCCACCGGTCAGGATCGCGATATCCTCCAGCATTGCCTTGCGGCGATCACCGAAGCCAGGCGCCTTCACGGCCGCGATCTTCAGGCCGCCACGCAGCTTGTTGACCACGAGCGTCGCCAGGGCCTCGCCCTCCACGTCCTCGGCGATGATGACGAGCGGACGGCCGCTCTGCACCACGGCCTCGAGCAGGGGGAGCATCGGCTGAAGCTGCGACAGCTTCTTCTCGAAGATGAGGATGTAGGGCTGGTCCAGCTCCGCGATCATCTTCTCGGCGTTGGTGATGAAGTAGGGCGAGACATAGCCGCGGTCGAACTGCATGCCCTCGACGACGTCGAGCTCGGTCTGGATGGACTTGGCTTCCTCGACGGTGATGACACCCTCGTTGCCGACCTTCTCCATCGCCTGGGCGATCATCTCGCCGATCTCGCTCTCGCCATTGGCGGAGAGCGTGCCGACCTGCGCCACTTCGGCCGAGGTCGTGATCTTCTTGGTCTTGGCTTCCAGCTCGGCGACGATCTGGATGACGGCCTTGTCCATGCCGCGCTTCAGGTCCATCGGGTTCATGCCGGCGGCCACGGCCTTCGCACCCTCACGGATGAGGGCCTGGGCCAGCACGGTGGCGGTGGTGGTGCCGTCGCCCGCGGTGTCGTTGGTCTTCGAGGCCACTTCGCGCACCATCTGGGCGCCCATGTTCTCGAACTTGTCGGCCAGCTCGATTTCCTTGGCGACCGTCACACCGTCCTTGGTGATGCGGGGCGCGCCGAAGGACTTGTCGAGGACCACGTTGCGGCCCTTGGGGCCCAGCGTGACCTTGACCGCGTCGGCCAGGATGTCGACGCCACGGAGCATCTTGTCGCGCGCATTCGCGCCGAACTTCACGTCTTTCGCAGCCATGTGATTACCTCATTGGTATTGGGTTGGGGTAGCGGAAGGAAGCCTCAGGCCGCCTTCGCCGCAGGCGTCGTCTGCTCGACGATGCCCATCACGTCGGATTCCTTCATGATCAGCAGCTCTTCGCCGTCGATCTTGACCTCGGTGCCGGACCACTTGCCGAACAGGATGCGGTCGCCGGCCTTCACGTCGAGCGGGCGAACCTCGCCCTTGTCGTTGATCGTGCCGGCGCCGACGGCGAGAACCTCGCCTTCCTGCGGCTTCTCCTGGGCGGTGTCGGGGATGATGATGCCGCCCGCGGTCTTCTCCTGGGCCGTGATTCGGCGGACGAGGACGCGGTCGTGCAAGGGACGGAACTTCATGGCGGTTCTCTCTCCTGATGGTCTCAGGTACGTGGAACCTCCTCTCCGGTGGGCCGCTGGCGTGGATGCGTGTTTCGCACCGGCGCTAGCAGTCCCCCGCGAGGAGTGCCAGCTACCTATGCGGCACCGCGCCCGGCGTCAAGGGGAATGGCAGCACTCTCGGGTCGCTAGTGCCAATCGCCTGTAACGGCTCGTTTTTTCTGGAAATGCCTTGAGGGATCATGTCACGCTTCGGTCATGGGCGACCCCGGAGAGGGCCGGTCGGGAGTGAAGCAGGCCGGCCGCACGGGTCGCTGAAACCGGTTCAGGAGGCCTGTGCATGCTCGATGTGTTGGTTCCCATGGTGAAGATCCCCGACTGGCGGGTGACCACCGCCGAAATCCTCTACCACATGCCCGACCACCCCCATGTCCTGCAGACCTTCATCTGGCAGAAGACGGACCGCGCCCCGGAATTCCCCGAACTGACGCGCTTCCTCGACTTCTGGCGCCGCGAGATCGAGGGGCCGCTGCACTCCGTCCGCGTCGCAAGCGCCGCTCTCATCGAACCTGCGCACCTGCGCTATGCCAATGGAGTGTTCACCATTCACTGACCCGTGACGCGACCTCGCGCGATGCCGGATTGCAATATAAAAGTGAATGCATGTTTTGGTTGAACTGGCGCCCTCGCGAGGCGTAGGCTCAGCCTTGGAAGAAGCGCGGGAGGGGCCGGAATGGTGCCCACACAGAGCAGACCAGGGGTCATGCCGAGTGCCACAGCGGCGCCCGTCCCTGGTGCCGAGATGGGCTATTTCCTCCTTGTCCTGAAAGGCTCGGAGCCTGCTTCGCTGGCGCCGGCCCTCCAGCGCCTCGCGGCCCTGCCGCTGCTCCGGCTTCCCCATGCCCTGCTCGTCCGCGCGCCCATCGCCATGCGCGAGGCGCTCGCCGACCTCGCCGGCGTGGCCCATGCCGGAGGCGTGGACATGCCCGCCCGCCCGCCGCGCCGCATCCGCGTGCCGGCACCCCCGATCTCGCAACCGTAAAGCCAGCGGCAAAGGAACCCACCCATGGCGAACACCTCACGCAGCGTCGGCCAGGCCTTGTTGGACGTGCCCTTCCCCGAGATGGTCGAGCAGATGGGTCAGGCCATCGCCCAGGCGCAGATGTCGCTCGACCTCGGCTCCATGCGCACGGCCCAGGCGCTGGCCACCACCATGATCCCCGCAGGCACTGTCGTCACCGCCATCAAGGAGACGGTGAACGCCGAGGGCGCCGTGACGGCGACCGAGGTGCTCTACAACGACAAGGACATGCCGCTGCTGGTCTACGGCATCAACCCGACCTTCTACGCCTTCAGCGAGACCATCATCGAAGTGAAGATGACCATCACGATGTCGGTCGAGCGCAGCGTGAACTTCTCCTTCGGCTCCACCACCAGTTTCACCAGCACCACGAAGTTTGGCGCCGAATACAAGACGGGCGGCCTGCTCTCCTTCCTGGCCGGCAGCGCAAAGGCCAGCGTGAACAACACCACCACCGCGGCCCGCACCACCACCATGAACGCCAGCTACACCGGCAAGTACAACTACAAGGAGGAGGGCAGTTCCCTCATCCGCACCACGCTCAAGCCCGTGCCGCCGCCGTCGCGCATGGTGCCCACCATCACGGTGCAGGAACCGGCGGCGCCCGGCGGCGGTGGCTGAGGCCGCCATGGCCGCCGAAATCGAGGAGGTCCTGGTCCGTCCGCTCGGCGAGGTACTGGCGCGGGTGGGCGAGGGGGTGGCCCAGGCCCAGCGCGCGCTGGACCTCCAGGCCATCGCTACCCGCACGCTCATCGAGAACGACCCGGTGCTGCGCGAAAGCGGCCTGACCGAGACCTGGTACCACATGCCCGAGGTGACGCTGGAACTTCGCCTCTCGCTCTCCATGACGCGCGAGAACGAGATGAAGAACGGAAAGGTTACCCACAGCCGCCTCAAGCTGCTGGCCACGCCGCACAATGCCCAGGTGCAGAACCGCCAGCGCCTTGCCGTGGACGGGACCAGCCTGCTCAAGGCGCGCATCGTCAGCATACCGCCGCCGCCCCGGCCAGAGGGGGGGTGAGGCGAAACCGCGCGGGGAAAATGATGCGCCATGTCCGATGACATTCGCCGCAACCTGACCGGCCTGCAGGGCAGCTTCACCGATCAGGCCCGGAAGACCGCGGCGCTGGAGGAAAGCCAGAAGCGCCTCCAGCAGGAGGTGGCGGAGCTGCGCCAGCGCGCCGCCACTCCGCCACCCACCGCCGAGATCACCGCGCTGCGCGCCGAGGTGACGCAGCTGCGCCAGCAACTCTCGACGCCGGCGGCCGAAATCGCCCCGCTGCGTGCCGAGCTGGCCGAGCTGCGCTTGAAGCTGGAGGGCGCCACGGCGGGCGCCGTCGCGCCGGAATTGATAGCCCTGCGCGGCGAGATCACTCGCCTCACCGCCGACCGCGACCGGCTGGCCGCCCAGCTTTCCCGCGTGTCGGAGACCACCCGCCAGCCCAGCCCCGTGCAGTTCGCCGGCCTGTTCCGCGATGCTGCGGCGCAGTTGCAGACGGGCCTCGGCACCGCGCCCGGGGGCGCGCGCTTCGCCGTGGATTCGCTGGATGTTGAGGCGCGCACCATGCTGGCCCTCGGCCCGGATGGCGGGCTGCGCCTCGTCTTGCCTGCGCCCGGCGAAGTGGTGGAGGGCGCCGCCCTCAGCGCGCTGCGATTCACCCTGCGCCCCGTCGCCGCCGAGACGGCCGAGGCGGGGGTGCTGCTGCCCGTGCCCACCTTGCTCGGCCTCTCGCGCGAGGCGGCCCTGACGGCGCTGACGCGCGCGGGCCTCAAGGCTGGCCAGGTGACCTCGCAGGAGAGCCGCTCCCCACCCGGCACCGTGGTGGGGCAGGTTCCGGAGCCGGGGGTGGAGATCGCGCCCGACATCCCGGTGGACATGACCGTTGCCGTGCCGGTGACGGTGGTCGTGCCCGATGTGGTGGGCCTCGCGCCGGCCGATGCCGAGGCGCGGCTGCTGGCCGTGGGACTGTCCGTCGGCGAGACGCGCGGCGAGGGGCCGGTGCGCCGCCAGACCCCAGCCGCCGGCACCCGCGCTCCACTCGGCAGCGCCGTCGCGCTGGAACTTGCCCCGCCCGACATCCGCGTGCCGGACCTCGCCGGCGTGACGACCGCCGAGGCGGAGCGGCGGCTGGCGGCATCCGGCCTCGTGCTGGTGCGGCGGGTGGAGGTGCCTGGGCCACGGCCCGGGCTGGTCGTCATGCAGGACCCGCCGGCGGGGCGCGAGGTGCCGCCAGGCACGCCCGTCGTGCTGTCCAGCGCCCGTGCCCCTGGTGTGGCCGACGTCATCGAGGGCACGCTGCGTGCCCTTCCCGCGCCGCCCGATGGGCCGGAGCCCGGCGCATTGAAGGCGGCGCTGGCAGCCTTGCGCCTGCCCGACATCGCCGCCTTCCAGGCGCTGGCCGCCGCGCCGGATGCCAAGCTGGCCGAAGCCACCGGCATTCCGGCGCGCAACACGGCCATGCTGGGCTTGGCGCGGCAGGCGGTGCGTGCCGCGCTCACCGAACTGGCGCGCTGACCGCCCCCCAGTCTCCGCACGGCGTCAGCCGAACAGGATGCCGTCGATGCAATGCGCCACGCCGTTGCTCGCGCGCACATTGGCGACATAGACCCGCAGGCCGTTGATGCTGGGCAGCGCGCCAGAGCGCTGCGTCAGCTGCAGGGACTGCCCGGTGGCGGAATTGAAGTTGTCCACCGTGCCGCCGTCGCTTTCGGCATTTCCGCCCGGCAGGATCAGCCCCACGAAGGGGGTGATGTGGTTCATCACGAGCCGGCGCTTGGCATCGGGCGTCGCGGTCACGATGCGCAGGCGTGCGGGCGAGGCGTCCAGGAAGGCGGCGTCATGCGGCACGAAGACGCCGAGCGGGCCGGTCTTGGTGAATTCGCCCTGCATCCCCAGCTCCCGCACCAGCGCGGCGAATTGCCGAAGATCGCGCGAGCCATTGATGATGTCGAGCAGGGTCAGGTTGGAACCCTGCACGATACTCTGCGCCTGCGCTCCGCCCGCGAGGGCAAGCCCGGTTGCCGCTGCGACCGCCGCGACTCCAAGGTTTCTGCGGTTCATTGTTCATCCTCCACGCAGGTTTCGAGGGTAGCCCGAAGAGCCGGGCACTCGCCTGCATGAAGGACTTCGCCGGGCGGACGGCCCTGGTTATTGCCGCCGCTTGCTACCGCTACTCCGCTGCCAGCTTCGCCCCTTCCGCCATGGCCAGCTTGAGCATGCCGTCGCGGGTCTGCGGCAGCTTGCGGCCCAGGATCTGCTCGGCCACCTGGTTGCGCAGGATCTGCGCGGTGCCGCCCGCGATGGGGAACATCCGCGCGTCGCGCACCGCACGCTCCATCGGGTTGTCGCGGCTGTAGCCGGCGGCACCCCAGAGCTGGAGCGCCATGTTGGTGACCTCCACCGCGCTGTCGGCCGCCAGCACCTTGGCGCGCGCCGCCATCAGCCGGTCCGGGAAGCCGTTCGGGCCGGCGCTGGCCGCGGCCTGCCAGATCAGCGCACGGCTGGCCTCCAGCTTGATGGACATGTCGGCCAGCATCCAGCCCAGGCCCTGGAACTCCGCGATGGGCCGGCCGAACTGGCGGCGTTGCTGCACGAAGGCCAGCGCATGGTCATAGGCGCCGGCGGCGATGCCAAGTGCGGCCGTGGCCGCGCCGACGCGCTGGCCGTTATAGGCGTCCATCAGCTTGCCGAAGCCGCGCTTGAACCCGCCGGGTGCCCGCAGGACCATGGCGTCCGGCACTTCCAGGTCGCGGAACTCCAGCTCCGCCTCGGGCATGCCGCACAGGCCCATGGAGGGAATGCGCCGCGCCACCACGAGGCCGGCGGGGTCCTTCTCACCATTGCGGACCACGAGGAAGCCCCCGATGCCCTGCTCCTCGCCGTCCTCGATGGCGCGCGCGAAGATCAGATGGAGCTTCGACACGCCGCCACCGGTGATCCAGTGCTTGGCCCCGTTGATGATCCAGCGGTCGCCCCGGCGCACCGCGGTCGTGGACATCTCGCCGGCCGCCGAGCCGGCATCGGGTTCGGTGATGCAGATGGCCGGCTTGTCGCCGGCCAGCACGAGGTCGGCCGCGATGCGCTTCTGCGCGGGGGTGCCATAGGCCATGATGGCGCCGATCGCGCCCATGTTGGCCTCGACCGCGATGCGGCCGCACACGGCGCAGCCCTTGGCGAATTCCTCCACCACGAGCGCGGCGTCCAGGTAGCTGCCGCCGCGCCCGCCCCACTCGCGCGGGATGGTGAGGCCCATGAAGCCGCCCTCGGTCATGCGGCGGACCATGGGCCAGGGGTAGTTGGTGCTCCGGTCGGTCGCGGCCGCCCCTGCGGCCGCCTCCTGCGCCATTTCGCGCGCGGCGGCGCGCAGCTTTTCCTGCTCGGGGGTCAGGCTGAACACGGGCAATCCTCCAGGGCCGCCCCCGCGCCTGGTTGTCCGCGGGGCAGGGCTTCACATTCGATCGAGCCGCGCCTCAATCGCCTGGCGGGCTTGCGCATTCAGTTTGAGCGCAACGCCCAGCCGGTCAAGCCAGGCACGCTCGGGCCCGGTCAATTCTCCTGCCGCGAAGAAGGCGGCGGCGTAGAGCTGGGCCGCCAGCATGGGGTCGCGCGCGGACTTCCCCAGCTCCTCCGGGGTGGCGGGACGGTCGAAATCGGCCAGGACGGCGTCGCGCTCCAGGTCCGAAAGGCCCGCGGCGTTGAGCTGTTCCAGAATGGCCGCGCGCTCTTCCGGGTCCACGACGCCATCAGCCTTGGAGGCGGCGATCATCGCGCGCAGCATCAGCCGCGCCTCGGACGTCTCGACGCGCGGCTCCGGGGGTGGGGGTGGCGCCGCCACCGGCGAGATTTCGGGCAAGCGCCGGGCGGCGGGCCGGGGTGCCGGGCCGGCCTCCGCTGCCTTGCCGCGCGGGGGAGCCGCACGCCCCCGCGGGCTGGCCGGTGCCGGCGCCTCGCCCTTGCCGGACATGGCTTCCGCCGCCGCGGCGGCCAGCGTGCCCAGCGCGCGGCCGATCTGCCGCGTCTGTGTCTGCGTCAGCCCGAAGGCGCCGGCCGCGCGGCGTGGGGCGGCACGGCTGCGGGGCGCCGCGGCCCCCCGCAGCAGGGCATCGAGCACGCGCCCGAAGTTCATCGGCGCTTCGCCTCGGCGTCGGGGTTCAGGCCTCGACCTGTTCCACCGCCACCACCTCGGGGATGTAGTGGCGCAGCATGTTCTCCACGCCGTGCTTGAGCGTGGCGCGCGAGGAGGGGCAGCCCGAGCACGCGCCCTGCATCTTCAGCTTCACCACGCCGTCGCGGAAGCCGCGGAACACGATGTCGCCGCCATCGCCGGCCACGGCCGGGCGCACGCGCTGGTCGAGCAGTTCCTTGATCTGTGCCACGGCGTCGGAATCGGCCGGGTCGAAATCCTCGATCTCGTCCTCGCCCAGGCCCTCCAGCACGGGAAGGCCGGCGAGCATGTGCTCCATCACGGCCCCCAGGACCTGCGGGCGCAGGGCCTGCCACTCGGTCTCCTCGGCCTTGGTGATGGTGATGAAGTCGGCGCCCAGGAACACCCGGGCCACGCCGTCCAGGGCGAAGAGGCGCGCGGCCAGCGGCGAGCGCGAGGCATCCTCGCCCGCCACGAAGTCGGCGGTGCCGGCGCTGCCCATCACATCGCGGCCGGGAAGGAACTTCAGCGTGGCGGGGTTGGGCGTGCTTTCGGTTTCGATGAACATGGGTGCCTGGCGCTTTCTGTCGTGGGTCGCGGGGGGGCGTGCCACGCACCGGCCCGCCCCCGCTATCAGGACGGATGTTGTCCTCTTTGCGCCAGGATGCAAGCGCCGTCGGTGGCATGGCTGTTGCTAGCATGGCTGTTGCCGGGATGGCGGGGTGCGCGCCTGGTGCGCCGCGGTGCGACGCGGATGGAACGGCCCGCCCTCCCGTCGCGCCCGGCTTTCGAAAGGTCCCGCATGACGATGCAGCCCACCCCTGCGCGTGCGCCCATGACGGCGCAGGGCGCGCAGATCCTGCGGCCCAGCCAGGCCACCCAGTTCTTCCGCTCGCGGTTGGAGCCGCAGATCCTGCGCAACACACCCGTGCAGGTGCTGCGGACCACCCCGTCCTGGCTTCCCGCCGCGACCACGAGGACCGGACCGCCGGTTCCAGCCCCCGCCGTGCCTGTTGCTGCCGCGCCCAACCCGACCGCGCCCAACCCGGCCGCGCCCAGTCCGGCCGCGCCCAGTCCGGCCGCGCCCAACCCGGCCGCGCCCAGCCCGGCCACGTTGTCATCGCCCCCGCCCGGTGTCGCGCCCCCAGCCACTCCAGCCACGCCTCTGCGCGGGCCGGAACCTGCCGCCCCGGCCGACCAGGGCCCGCCCCTCGGCCCGGAGGAATTCGCCCCGGTGCCGGGCGAGATGACCTTCTCGCAGTTCATGCAGGGGCTGAACCCGCTGCACCATCTGCCGGGGGTGGGCACGATCTACCGCGCGGCGACCGGCGCCGAGATCCATCCCGTCATGCGGGTGCTGGGGGGGGCTGCGTTCGGCGGGCCGCTGGGGATGATCCTGGCTGCCATAAGCGCCGCCATCGAGCAGACGCGGCCGCTGGAACGCCTGGGCCACACCCTGGCCGGCCGGCCGGACCCGCACATGCCCGCGCCCAATTCCGAGGCTGCCCGTGCCGCCGCCGCCTATGCT
>JBHYDO010000136.1:0-11905 GCA_051860645.1 Roseococcus sp. | reverse complement strand
CGGCGGCGGCGCGCGCGGTCGCGTAGATCATTCTCTCCTCCTGGTTCTTTTTGCTGTTGCCTGGACAATTTTGTGCAGCCCATAGTCTGCGCCGAGGCGCCGGCACAAAACAAGATCGGCCAGGAGGAAATACATGGATTGGAACGGACAAGTCCGGCGCGCATTGCTCGCCACGCCCGCGCTCCTGCTGGCCAAGGGCGCGGAGGCCCAGGCCTGGCCCAGCCGGCCCATCCGCATCGTGGTGGGCTTCCCGCCGGGCGTCGCCACCGACGTCATCTCGCGCCTGCTGGCCGAGCGCATGGCGCAGAACCATGGGTGGCAGTTCGTGGTGGACAATCGGCCGGGCCAGGGCGGCAGCATCGGTGCCGCCCATGCCGCGCAATCCCCGGCGGACGGCTACACCCTGCTGATGACCGCGACCGCGCCGCTCGCCACCAACCCGAACCTCTATTCACAGGTGGGATATGACAGCACGCGGGACTTCGCGCCCATCTCGCTGGTGGCGAACCTGCCCTTCGTGCTGTTCACCAACCCGAACCTGCCGGTGAACTCCGTGCAGGAGTTGATCGCGCATATCCGCGCACGGCCGGGCCAGGTGAATTTCGGCACGCCGGGCAATGGCACCACCTCGCACCTCATCACGATGATGTTCGCGCGCGCGGCGGGCGGGCTGGACATGACGCACATCCCCTATCGCGGCGGCCCGCAGGCGCTGGCGGACCTGCTGACGGGGCGCCTGGACTTCATGTTCGACACCGAGGTCTTCGCCCTGCCGCACATCCAGGCCGGGCGGGTGAAGGCGCTGGCCGTCAGCACCGCCGCGCGCTCGGGCCGGCAGCCCAACCTGCCCACCCTGGCCGAGACGGGCCTCACCGGCTTCGACGCCGCCGCCTGGCTCGGCATGGTGGCGCCGGCCGGCACGCCGGCGGCCGTGGTCACGCGGGTGAACCAGGCGCTTCACCAGGCCCTGGCCGAGCCCGCGACGCGCGAGCGGATGGCGGGCCTGGGCGCCCAGGTGCTGACCAGCACGCCGGAGGAATTCGCCACCTTCATCCGCTCCGAGCTGGTAAAGTGGGGCGAGGCCGTGCGGCAGAACAATGTGAGGCTCGATTGACGACACCCACCGATGCGGACGGCGCCTACGCCGTCTGGGAATGCGCGCTCTGCTCCTATGTGTATGACGAGGAGAAGGGCGCGCCGGAGGATGGCCTGGCGCCCGGCACCCGTTGGGCCGATGTGCCGGCCGACTGGACCTGCCCCGATTGCGGGGCGACGAAGGCCGATTTCGACATGCAGCGGCGGGGGTAGGACCAGCGCGTGATCGCCGGAGGGCGGCACGCCCGGTGGCGTGGATCACGCGCTCAGACAACGGTCCGGACCATGACCGACTCTTCGGTCCGCGCCGATCATGGCCCAGGCCGCCCGCCCGCCCCTCAATGGGTGGCCGGCGTCCGCGGATATTGCATCACCACGCACTCGGCGCCCTCGGGGCCGGCCGCGGCCGTCATCGCCGCCTCCTCCGCGCCCACGAAGACGAGGGAGAGCGGCGGCAGCGCCTCGCCCGCGCCATCCAGCAGCGCGCCCGAGACCACCAGCCAGAACTGCCCGGCGCCCAGCGCGGGGTCCGGCCCGTCCAGCCGCGCGCCGGGGGCCAGCCGGTGCAGCCAGGCGCCGAGGCCATCGGCACGGGGCTCCAGCAATTCCTCCATTGCGGGCCCCGCCCCCGCCGGCGGCACCTGCGGGGTGGTCACCTGCCAAGGGCGGCGGCCGGCGGTGGCCTTCAGCTCCTCCGTCGCCTCGGGGATGTAGCGCGCGCCCGCGTCGTAGCAGTTGCGCAGGGTGAAGTAGTGCAGCCCCGCCTCGCCCGCCTGGATGGGGCCATAGGCGGTGTGGGCGTTGGTGTAGTGCACGGTGACGGGCGCCACCGGGTGCCGTCCCAGCAGCCCGCCGCCGGCCACCACCACCTGGAACTGGTCGGAGCTGTGGAAATGCGTCCGCACGACGGAGCCGGGCGGCTGCTCCACCAGGAAGGCCATGGGGTAGGGCGTGCCGGGCGTGGGCGGCGGCGGTGAATCCGGGCCGCGCATGGTCCAGTTGGTGCCGATGAAGGCGGTGGTGTGGATGGGCACGCCATTGGCCACCACGGGGCGGCGGCTGGCCTGCGCCATCCGGGCGGATGCGGCGATGGGCATGGGGTGTCTCCTGCACGGCGGACCTGGGCGGCAGAGTGCGGCAGGCGGCGGCCGACCGCAAGCTTGTCCGGACCTGTGGCGGCAGCGTCAGGGCCGCAGCGCGGCCTCGAGGCCTCGCAGGGGGGCAGCGCGATCGGCCCGCCGCAGCCGGGACAGATTGGCCATCAGGTGCCCCTCGGCCAGGCGGCGCGCGGCCTCCGCATCGCCGGCGGCCAGCGCCTCGATCAGCGCCGCATGACCCTCGACCGCGCAGCCATGGTGCTCCGGCGGATGCAGCGCATGGGCCAGGCTGGTCCGCGCCACCACCCGGTCCAGCAACTCGGCCAACACGACATTGCCGTGCAGCGCGGCGAGCACGTGATGGAATTCCGCCATCAGGCGCAGATGCTCGCTGAGCGCGCCGCGCGCCAGCGTTTCGCGCTGGCGGGCCAGATGGTCGCGCAGGCGGCGGATGTCGGCCGCCGTGATGTGCTGGGCCAGTTCGGCCGCCATCGCGCCCGCGATCAGGGCGCGCGCGGCAGAGCTCTGGCGCACCTCCTCGGGCGTGGGGTCGGAGACGGTGGCGCCGCGGTTGGGCAGGATGAAGACCACGCCGCGCTCGGCCAGCACGCGCAGCGCGTCGCGCACGGCGGTGCGGCTGCATCCGAACACCTGCGCCAGCGCCTCCTCCCGCAGGCGGGTGCCGCCGGCCAGCCGGCCCTGGGCCAGGGCCTCCTGGACCGCGCCCACGATCGCGGCGGCCGCGGCCGCGCCCTGGGCCGGGAACGCCGCAGGCGCGGCGCTGCCGTCATGGGCCCCGCCATCATCGGCCCAGTTTTCACGGGCCCCTTCGTCATGGGCCCCTTCGTCATGAGCCCCTGCGTCATGGGCGCTTTCATCATGGGCGCTTTCATCATGGGCGCCTTCTTCATGCATGGATCTCACCATCGCTCTACATTACCACGCCGCCCGGCGCGCCGTCATCGCAGGCCCGCGCAACGCAGCATTGTTGACAATACAGGGGCAATGTCGGCAATCCTGCCAACGGATGCCCGCCCTCGCCCCCCTCCGCCTGCCCATGCGCGCCCCGGACGACCTGGCGGTGTTCGAGACCATGCTGGAGGACGGCTCGCTCCCGGCCGAGAACGTCGTGGCGCTGTGGTGCAAGACCCGCGGCAACGGCCTGCTGAACGACTTCACCAAGCCCTGGGTGGACCTGCTGCTGCGCACCGCCCTCGCCCGCCGCCTGGGCTGCGACGTGGAGGAGGTGGCGCGCCGCGTGCCCATCCTGGTCTCCGGCGGGTCGGAGGGGGCGGTGTCGCCGCATCTGGTCATCTGGCGGCGCGGGCGCGGGGCCGCGCACGGCCTGGTCGGCGCCGTGCGTGGCGCCGAGATCCCGCCCGCGCGGCAGGGCGGCGCCGCACAGGCCGAGGCGACGGCCGCCATGGTGCGCGACGCCCTGGCGGGCCTGGGCGTCGGGCCGGAGGCGGTGGGGCTGGTGCTGGTGCGCGCGCCCTCGCCGGCCGGCGCCGAACCCGCGGTGCGCGCCGCCGCCGCCCAGGGCGTGGCGCTGGCGCTGGACGAGATCCCGGCCCTCGCCCTGGATGACCCGGAATGCTTCGCCCGCCGCGCCTTCGTGGTCGCGCGGCATGACGGTCCGTGGCAGCAGGTGATGGTGCTGGCCAACGGCCCGGGCGGCGACCCGCGCTTCGCCATCGCGCACGGCACCTTGGCCGACCCGCTGGACGCGCCCGGGGCGGCCGCCGTGCTGGCGCGCCTCGGCCTCGCCGCGGCACCGCAACTGGCCTGCCCGCCGCGCGTCATCGCCGCCATCGGCAAGGGTGACGCGCCGCGCGGCCACCTGCTGCGCGGCTTGCCCCACGCCATGCGCCAGGATGACGACGTGGCCATGCACCGCCACGCCCGCGCCGCCTATGGCGCCATGCTGGGGGCGGTGATCGGCCATGGGGCGGTCCTGGTGTCGGGCGGCGCCGAGGCGCAGGGCCCGCCCGATGGCGGCTTCGTCAGCATCATCGCCCGCACCGAGGAAGCGCCGAAATGATCCCCGTGATCGACCTCACCCCCATCCGCGGCCACGACGCCGACGCCATCGCGCAACTCGGCGACGCGGTGGACGCGGCCTGCCGCCGCATGGGCTTCCTCATCGTGCAGGGGCATGGGGTGGACCCCGCGCTCATCGGGGAGGTGCGCCGGCTTTCGCTGGAATTCTTCGACCTGCCGGAGGCGGAGAAGCTGCGCCTCCGCCCGCCCCCCGGCACCATGCTGCGCGGCTACACGCCCCCCGAGACGAACACCCTGGCGCGCTCGCGCGGGGTGGAGACGCCGCCGGACATGCGCACCCTGCTCTCCATGGGACGGCCCGAGGTGACCGGCGCCGAATATCCGCAATTCCCGGAGGCCGCACCCTTCTACCGCCCCAACATCTGGCCGGAGCGGCCCGCCGGCTTCCGCACCGCCTTCACCGCCTACTACCGCGAGATGGAGCGGCTGGCGGCCGAGATCATGCGCGCCTTCGCGGCCGCCCTGCACCTGCCGCCGCACTTCTTCGACGACAAGATCGACAACCACTTCGCCGCCCTGCACGCGCTGCACTATCCGGCGCGCGAGGGCGAGCCGCCGCCCGGCCAGTTGCGCGCCGGCGCGCACAGCGACTTCGGCAGCCTGACCATCCTGATGCCCCCGGCCGAGGGCGGCATGGGGCTGGAGGTGCAGGGCCCGGACGGCGTCTTCGCCCCCGTGGAGGCACCGCCCGGCGCCTATGTCATCAACATCGGCGACCTGATGCAGCAATGGACCAATGACCGCTGGGTCAGCACCGTGCACCGCGTGGTGAACCCGACCGGCGCGGGCTGGCGGCAGCGGCGGCTCTCGCTCGGCTTCTTCTGCCATCCGAACTATGACGCGCCGGTCGAGGCCCTGCCGGGCACCGTGCCGCCCGGTGAGGCGCCCCGTCACCCCCCCGTGCTGGCCGGCGCCTGGATGCACGCCCGGATTTCGGCGGTCAGGCGCGAGCCGCCCCGCATGGCGCGCGAGGCCGGATAGGGCCGGCCGTGAGCACGCCGGGCGTTCCCCTGCGAAGCCAGGCCTGACCTGGAGCGTGATCGGCGAACACCGATCCTCCCCTAGGCGCCCTTGAGCATCGGGCGCAGCGCGGCGCGGATGGCCTCCACCTCGGCGCGGCTGGCATGGGCGGTGCCCTCGGCGGCCACGGTGGCGCCACCGGCCGCGCTGCCCCAGAGGAAGGCCTCCTCCACCGCCTCGCCGCGCGCCAGCGCCAGCGTCATGGCGGCCACGAAGCTGTCGCCCGCGCCGGAGGCGCCGCGCACCACCACGTCGGGTGCGGGCAGGCGCCAGCATTGCCCCTCGGCGCTGACCAGGATGGCGCCGCGGCTGCCCAGCGTGACCGCCACCAGCCGCGCCGCACCCGAGGCCGCCACCTCGCGCGCGGCGGCCAGCAGCGCCGGCGTCTCGCGCAGTTCTCGCCCCAGCAGCGCCTCGAACTCGCCCAGGCTCGGCTTCACGAGAGCCAGGCCGCCCACGTCGAGGGCGGCGCGCAGCGCGGGGCCGGAGGTGTCCAGCACCACGCGCCGGCCAGCCGCCCGGGCCTGGCGCAGCGCGCGGGCGAAGAAGTCCGCGGGCACGCCGCGCGCCAGGCTGCCGCTCAGCACCACCCAGCCGCCGCTTTCCTGGGTGAGCGCGTCGAGCGCCGCCTGCCATTCGGCCTCGGCCAGCAGCGGGCCCTCGGGGATGAAGCGGTATTCGAGGCCGCTGGAGATCTCATGGATCACCTGGGCGATGCGCGTTCGGCCCGCGATGGGCAGGGCGCGATAGGGCGTGCCGCCCTCGGCCAGCAACTCCTCCAGGAAGCGCCCCGCCACCCCGCCCGAGGTGACCAGCGCCAGCGTCTCGCCGCCCAGTTCGCGCACCACGCGCGAGACGTTCACCCCCCCGCCGCCCGGGTCGTATCGCTCGTGGAAGGTGCGGGTCTTGCGCACGGCGCGCACGGTGTCCGCCTCGGCGGACAAGTCCACCGAAGGGTTGAGCGTGAGGGTCAGGATGCGGTCGGGATGGGTCATGGCCGCCAGTCTAGCCCAGCCTCCCCCTTGTCGCGGAAGCCGCGCGGTTCGATGTGTCGTCCATGCCCGACACCCTCAGCGACCTCCGCTTCGGCTTCGACCACAGCTATGCCCGCCTGCCCGAGCGCTTCTACGCCCGCGTGGAGCCCACGCCGGTGCTGGGCCCGCGGCTGCTGCGGCTTAACGCGCCGCTGGCGGCCGAGCTTGGCCTCGACGCCCAGGCGCTGAACGGCCCGGCAGGGGCGGCCATCTTCGCCGGCAGCGCCCTGCCCGCGGACGCCGAGCCCATCGCCATGGTCTATGCCGGCCATCAGTTCGGCGGTTTTTCCCCGCAACTGGGCGATGGCCGCGCCATCCTGCTGGGCGAGGTGCTGGACCGGCACGGGCAGCGGCGCGACATCCAGCTCAAGGGCTCCGGCCCCACGCCCTTCTCGCGCCGCGCCGATGGCCGCGCGGCCCTCGGCCCCGTGCTGCGCGAATACCTGATCAGCGAGGCGATGACGGCGCTGGGCGTGCCCAGCACGCGCACCCTCGCGGCCACGCTGACCGGCGAGATGGTGATGCGCGAGGCGGGCCCCCTGCCCGGCGCGGTGCTGACGCGGGTGGCGTCGAGCCATATCCGCGTGGGCAGCTTCCAGTTCTTCGCCGCCCGCGGCGATGTCGAGGCGCTGCGCCTGCTGGCCGACCACGCCATCACCCGCCACGACCCGGCGGCGGCGGAGGCGCCCCACCCTTACCGGGCGCTGTATGAGGGCGTGCTGGAACGCCAGGCCGCGCTGGTCGCGCGCTGGATGCTGCTGGGCTTCATCCATGGCGTGATGAACACCGACAACACCACCATCTCCGGCGAGACCATCGACTACGGCCCCTGCGCCTTCATGGACGCCTATGACCCCGAGATGGTGTTCAGCTCCATCGACCATGGCGGCCGCTATGCCTATGGCAACCAGCCGCGCGTGATGCAGTGGAACCTGGCGCGCCTGGCCGAGGCCATGCTGCCGCTGTTCGACGACAACGAGGAGGCGGCGCTGGACTGGGCGAAATCCGCCATCGCCACCTTCGGCCCGCGCTTCGAGGGCCATTACCGAACAGGGCTGCTGGCCAAGCTCGGCATCGGCACCGCGCGCGAGGGCGACGACGCCCTGGCCGTGGGCCTGCTGGATGCGATGAAGGCCGGCCGCGCCGACTTCACCAACAGCTTCCGCGCGCTGACCCAGGCCGCCGCGGACGACGACGCGCCGCTCACCGCGCAGTTCGCCGACACGGGAGCCATCCTGCCGTGGGCCAAGGACTGGCGCGCCCGCATCGCGACAGAGCCGGGCGTGGCCGGGCGGCTGGCCGCCGCCAACCCGCAGGTGATCCCACGCAACCACCTCGTGGAGGAGGCGCTCGCCGCCGCCACCGAGGACCTCGACCTCGGCCCCTTCGACGCGCTGCTGGCCGTGCTGCTGCGCCCCTTCGAGGCGCCGCCCGCCCGCTACACCCTGCCGCCCGAGCCGAGCGACCGCGTCTACCAGACCTTCTGCGGCACCTGAGGCTGCGGCAGTTGGGGCGCGGTTCAGGCCGCGCCCCGAACCTCGGCGGCCCCGCCCGGCGCATCGGCCGCCACGGCCAGCGCCGTCGCCACCGTCTGCAGCCGCTCGATGGTGGACTGGATGCTGCCCAGCACCTCGCCCACCCGGCCCGAGACGGGGGCGGGCCAGCCCTCGCCCGGGCGCTGCACGGCGCGCTCGGCCAGGGTTTCCGCCTCGTCCAGCAGTTGCGTCACCTCCTCCTCCACTTGGCCCACGCGGCGCAGCGCGCCGGAGAGCGGGGCGTAGCGGGGCGCGCCCAGTTCCGCCACCAGCGAGGCGGCGATGGAACCGCGCGGCTCCGGCAGGGCGGAAGGGCGGCGCAAGGAAGGGGTGGGTTCGCGCGCCGGCAGGGCGGAATGCAGCTCCGCCAGCAGGGGGGCGAGCGCCGCGCGCGTGTCCGGCAGGGCGCGTGCCGAGGCGTCCAGCGCCTGGCCGGCCTCGCGCACCGCGGCGGCGGCGCCCGCCAGTTCCAGCGCGGTTTCGGCGTGGCGGCGCACATGGCCCTCCAGCGTCTCGGCCAGGCGCGCGCCGCCCTGCGCGCTCGCCTCCACCGTGGCCTCGAGCCGGGCAAGCTGGCCGGAGAGTGCGTCCAGCGGCAGGGCCTCGCCCAGGTGCTGGGCACCCTCCTCCAGCGCGGTCGCCACTGCCTCCACCCGCGCCACCTGCGCGTCGAGTGCCGCCAGGGGCAGGGCGTGCACCATCTGCCGCGCCCCCTGTTCCAGCGCGGCCACGCCGCCCGAGACCTGCGAGAGCTGCACCGCGAGGCCGGCCGACAGGCGGTCCACCTGGCCTTGCATCTCGGCGACCGGGATGCGGCCAGCGGCCGTCTCCACCGCACCCGCCACCGCGTCCAGCCGCGCGATCTGCGCGGTGAGTTCCAGCACGGGCAGGCCGCCCTCCAGGCCCTGCGCCGCGCGTTCCACATGGGCGGCGGCCGCGGTCACGCGGTCCACCTGCGCGGCGAGATCGGCCACGGGCAGCCCCGCGCCGAGGCCCTGGACCACACGCTCGACCTCGCCCGCCGCGGCCGCGACGCGCGCCACCTCGGCCGAGAGCGCGACCAGGGGCGGGGCCTCGGCCATGCCGTCGGCCAGGCGTTCCAGCCGGGCTGCGGCCTCGGCGAGGCGATCCAGCTGCGCAGCCGCCGGCGCCCCCCCGGGAATCGGCGCTGCCTCCGCCGCCTTGCGCAGGCCGGCATCCAGCAGCGCGCTGGTCCCGGCCAGCGCGGCCTGGGCGTCGGTCAGGGCGGCGTGGCCGGCGGTGGCCATCCGCTCGGCCGCGACGCCGATGCGCACCACCGCCTCATCGGTCACGCGGGCCATGGCCTGCTGCGCCAGGGTGGCGAGTTCGCCCAGCAGGGGCGCGGTGGCGCGGCATTCGGCAGCCGCCGCCTCGAAGGCGGGCAGCAGCGCGGCGAGGCGGGGCGCGGCGCCCTCGGCCGTGGGGGGCAGCTGGTTCAGGTTGTCCACCGCCTCCTCCAGCCGCTCCAGCCCGCGCGCCTGGCGCGCCTCTGCCGCCTCGGCGCGGCCGGCCACCTGGCCGATGCCGGCGGCGAGCGTCTCGACGCGGTCCAGCAGCGCGGGCAGGCGCGGGTCCGCCGCGCCGGCCGGCATCCCCTCCAGCCGCTCGGCCAGCAGCCGGACGCGATGGGCAAGCCGGTCCTGCTGGTCGCCGGCACGGCTGGTGGCACGGGCGGCCTCCTCCTGCGCCTGGCGGGCCAGGGCCAGCGCCGCCTGCACCTCGGCGCGGAGGGTCTCGCTCCACGCAGGCGTCTCGGCCTGCGCCGGGGCGGGCGGCGTGCGGCGGCGCGCCAGCAGCAGTCCCGTGAGCAGCGCCAGCGCGGCCACGGCCAGAGCCGCGAGCGGCAGCAGCCCCTCGGGTGCCGCGGCGCGCGGCCCGCCCTCCAGGGTGGCCAGCGTGCCCTCGATCCGGCCAGCCAGCCCGTGCAGCAGGGCCTCCACCCGCAGCGGCTCGCCCGCGCGGTCCTGCAGCTCGGCCAGCGCGAGCAGCCGCGCCCGCAGCTCCGGCAGGGCGTGGGCCTCGCCCGATGCGGCGCGGTCGAGCTGCGCCAGCGCGGCCTCCAGCTCCGGCTGCATGGGCCCCGGCGCGGGCAGGGGCATCACCGGCCGCGTGCCGAGCCACAGCGCCGCCCCCGCCGCCAGCAGCGCCGAAAGGGCCAGGGCCATCAGGCCCGCCAAATGGTTCCGGGACATCCTGTCCTCCTTTCCCGCGCGCGGCGGGGCTACATGAGCCGCCCGAGCGGCCCGAGATCGAGGTTGAGGGATTCGGGCGCGATGCCGAGCTTGTCGCAGAGGCTGACCACCGCCTCGCGCGCGCGCAGCAGGCCGAGGCCCAGGCGCTCGGCCTCCTCGGCGTCGAGGCCGCCGCCTTCCATGCGCCGCACCGCCTGCGCCTCCAGCAGCCGGCGCAGGAACTCCACCAGCGTCAGCACCAGGCGCGAGAGGTCCTGCTCCATGCGGTCGGGGTCGAGCGCCAATTGCATCGCGACCGGGGCTGCGGCCGCGGCGAGCGCGTGCTGCGCGTCATCGGCCATGCTGATCATGCGGCTGTCTCCGGCTGGGCATGGGCAAGGCGCGCGGCCGTCTCGACCGAGGCCAGCAGGGCGCGCAGCCCCACATGGATGAGGTCCACCCCGGCCACCGAGATCACCAGCTGGCCGTCCAGCACCACGCCGGTGTCCAGCAGCCGGTCCAGCACATCCACGAGCGCCTGGGGTTGCGGCACCAGGGCGCGGGGTTCAGCCATGGGCATGGGACAGCGCCTCCCGCGCGAAGGCATAGGGGGGCCAGGGGCCGCTGAGGGCGAGGGCCAGGCCGCTCTCGTCCAGCTCCCGCGCCATCTCCCCCAGCGCGGCGGGCGGGGCGCCGGGCAGCAGCGCGGTGACGCCCACCATGCCCGCGCGCGTGCGGGCGGGCAGCAGGGCGCGCGACTGCGGCGCGAGGGCGTCATGCAGGCGGCAGGCGGCCGCCTCCAGGTGGCGGGCGCGGGCGCCGTCGCGCGCACGGGCCAGGCGGCGTTCCAGCAGGAAGCGCGTGCCGGGGCCGGCGGCGCCGGCGGCGGCGGACAACTGCGCCAGTTCCGCGTCATGCGCGGCGAGCCACGCCTCCAGACGCGGCGCATCCTCGCGCAGCAGCAGCGTCCATTCGGCGCACCCCTCCGCCCGCGCGAGTGCCAGCGCCAGCGGCGCGGCGCGCTCGGCCAGCCAGAGGCGCAACGGCGCCTCGCCGGAGAACACCCCGCCGAAGGCCAGCGGCAGGGCGTGGCCGGCCAGCGCGCCGCACACCGCGTGGTGGCGCAGCGCCTGCCGCGAGACCCATTCGGGGTCGCCCACCGGCCCGCCCTCGGCGAACCAGGCGGCGGGGACGGGGCTGGCCAGCGCGGCCACCGCGCCCTCGCGCACCAGGGCGGGCGGGCCGGCGCCCTCCAGGCCGGCGGCGTCCAGGCCATTCGCCTCGGCCGGGTCGAACGCGGCCGGCAGCACCGCGTAGGCGTAGAGGGCCAGGCTCATGCCGCGATCTCCGGCAGGATGATGCGCCGGCCGGCGCGGGCGCCAAGCTCGTGCAGGGAGACGCTGGCGGTCTCGCCCGCCAGGGCGCCGCGCAGCAGGCGATGGGCGTCGCTCGCGGCCTCGAAGCCCGGCGCGGCGCCGCCGGGGCGGTCGGGGTGGAGCTGCGCCGCCACCTCGCGCCAACGCCGCGTCAGCGCCGGGCCGTCGGCCTGCGCGGGCAGGCCGAGCAGGCGCCAGGCGCCGCGCAGCGCGCCCGCCCCGCTCTCGGCCACGCGGAAGGCGGCGAAGGAGACGGGCGGCAGGGGGCCCTTCAGGTCGCAGGACATGCCCTGGGTGAGCGCCTCGGGCAGGGTGCCGAGCGCGGCCTCGATGGCGGCCTCGCCATGGGCGGGGACGAGGACGGTCAGCGCCGTCTCGCCCTCGCCGCCCGAGACATCCTGCGGCGAGAGGGCCAGTACCAGGGGGCGCAGCGCCGCGCGCAGGGCGGCGGCGCGCTCGGCGCGGGCCGCGGCCAGCGTCGCGGCCACCGCATCG
>JBHYDO010000135.1:0-11909 GCA_051860645.1 Roseococcus sp. | reverse complement strand
CTCTACCGCCAGCGGCACCGCATCGAGAACGCCTTCGGCCGCCTCAAGGACTGGCGCCGCATCGCCACCCGCAATGACCGATGCACCAGCACCTTCTTCGGCGCCATCACACTCGCCGCCGTCATCATCTTCTGGCTCGGGCAATGAGTCCTGAGACTAGAGCATTTCCCCGCGAAGTCGCCTTCGGCGCGGTCGTGGGGGCTGGCTTTGGTGGTGATCCCGCGGATTTGGCGCTGCCAGGCGAGGCGGAGCTTCGCCTGGGCAGGGGGCCGGAGGAGATGGCGCGCGCGGCGGAGGGTCGCGGTGCGGGCCCTGCTCTCGAGGATGGGTCTTCCGATGATGTCGCCTTGCTGCGAAGGCAGTTGTTGCACCGCCGCCATGCTGGTTTGTTTCCGCGCGCCATTTGTGGCTGGGCCCTGAACGCGGCTCGTCCTGACACAGGGTTGCAGAGCCCCGCTCGGCACGACGAAGCGAACGGGAGGCTGCGTTGGACTGGGTGCCGCTTCAACGCTCCGCCGACACCAGGGACGAACTGGGCTTCGCCATGTGCCAGTCACATACACCCGCAATGATCTGGCCCGGGCCATAGGGCGCAACCAGCGAGGGCTGGAACATGCGCCTCTGGTTCGGGTTCGGCGCCAGCCGCGCACACCTACGGACAGGCGATCTCAGTCATTCCATCGTGGCCAAGGCCGACGGTGTCTATGGCGTCACCGCCACCCGCCTTCGTGGGGCGCATGCGGTGGCGCTGCGGCACGAGCGGGACGCCCGCTTGCACGTCTTCGACGCGAATTTCGTGCGTTTCGCGGTGAAGCACCACTCCAAACTGAAGGCCTTGATGGACCGCTTCCGGAAGCCGTCCGGCTGCGACGAAAACGTCCTGGGAAAGACCGCAACCATCGTCGGCATCCGGCCGCCCATCGGCAAGTGAACAGGGCGGGGCCTTGACGCAGGGCGCGAATGGAGGGCCGCTTGCCCTCCCCCCCCCAAGCCGCTAGGCATCGCGCCAGTGCGCGGTTCCCCCCTGAAAGGCCCAATCCCCATGTTTGCACGCCTGTTCGGCTTCCTCTCCGCCGACATGGCCATCGACCTCGGCACGGCCAATACACTGGTCTACGTGAAGGGTCGGGGCATCGTGCTGAACGAACCCTCCGTCGTCGCCATCTCCGACCATCGCGGCCGCAAGCAGGTGCTGGCGGTGGGCGAGGAAGCCAAGCAGATGCTGGGCCGGACGCCCGGCAACATCGCCGCGATCCGGCCGCTGCGGGACGGCGTCATCGCCGATTTCGAGGTGGCGGAAGAGATGATCAAGCATTTTATCCGCAAGGTGCATAACCGGCGTAGCTTCACCTCGCCCATGATCATCGTCTGCGTGCCCTCGGGCAGCACGGCGGTGGAGCGCAGGGCCATCCAGGAACGCGCCGTGAGCGCCGGCGCCCGCAAGGTGCTGCTGATCGAGGAGCCGCTGGCGGCCGCCATTGGCGCGGGCCTGCCGGTGACCGAGCCCTCGGGCTCCATGGTGGTGGACATCGGCGGTGGCACGACGGAAGTGGCGGTCATCTCGCTGGGCGGCATTGTCTATGCGCGCAGCGTCCGCGTGGGCGGCGACAAGATGGACGAGGCGGTCATCAGCTACATCCGCCGCACCTTCAACCTGCTGGTCGGCGAAAGCTCGGCCGAGCGGATCAAGATGGAAATCGGCGCCGCGGCGGCGCCCCTGGACGGCGAGGACGGCCCGATGACCGAGGTCAAGGGTCGCGACCTGATGAACGGCGTCCCACGAGAAGTCGTGGTCAGCCAGCGCGAGATCGCCACGGCCCTGGCCGAACCCGTCACCCAGATCGTCGATGCGGTGAAGGTGGCGCTGGAAAACACGCCGCCCGAACTCGCCGCCGACATCGTGGACAAGGGAATCGTGCTCACCGGCGGCGGCGCCCTGCTGTACCGGCTGGACGAGGTGCTGCGCGATGCGACAGGCCTGCCCGTCGTGGTGGCAGAGGAGCCCCTGTCCTGCGTCGCACTCGGCACCGGCCGCGCCCTCGAGGAGTTGAAGCGCCTTCGCCAGGTGCTGACTTCGATGTATTAAGGTCAAATTGACGCGCGACGGAGGGAGGTCTCGTGATTCGTCTGAGCATTCCCTTGCGGCAGGCCCTGGCCCGGCTCTCCCTTCCGGTGCTCATCGCCGTCGCCTTCGGCACCATGCTTCTCGGCCGTGCCGATGCGCCGATGGTCGAGCGCGCGCGAATGATGCTGGCCGACGCGCTGACGCCCATCTGGGCCGCCGTGCAGGAGCCGGTCACCGCGGTGCGAAGGGGTGCCGCCGAGGTTCAGGCGCTGTGGTATCTGCGCAGCGAGAACGCCCGCCTTTCCGAGGAAAACGAGCGCCTTCGCCGCTGGCAGGCGGCCGCCCTGGCGCTGGAGGCGGAGAATGCCCTGCTGCGCCGCCAGCTCTCCTGGATCCCCGACCCCGCGCCGCAATTCCGCACCGCCCGCGTGGTGGCCGATGCCGGCGGCACCTACGCCCGCGCCGTGCTGCTCGCCACCGGGCCGCAGCACAACATCCAGAAGGGCCAGGTGGCCCTGGATGAGCGCGGCTTCGTGGGCCGGGTGACGGAGGTGGGCACGCGCTCCGCCCGCGTGCTGCTGGCCACCGACATCAACAGCCGTGTCCCCGTTATCATCGAGGGCTCCCGTGCGCGGGCCATGATGGTCGGCGGCAACACCGCCCGCCCGCGGCTGCAGCACTGGCCCGAGGGCGTGCAGCCGCGCGACGGCGACCGCGTGGTGACCTCGGCCGAGGCCGGCGCCTTCCCCTCCGGCCTGCCCGTGGGCGTGGTGCGCCGCACCGAGGGGGGCGCGGCCGAGGTGGAGTTGTTCGCCCAGCTCGAACGGCTGGACGTGCTGCGGCTGTTCGATTTCGGCCTGGCCGGGATCCTGCCGCCGGAAGCCGTGGCCCGCCCTGAGCCGCGCGGCCGGCGCTGATCCGCATGGCCAGCAAGGGACGCCCCGAGCCGCCGATGGGGCTGATGCGACAACTCGACTCCGCGGCCCGCGCGGTGTTCCCCACCGCCTTCTCGGTCTTCCTGCTGGTCATGGCGGCGGTGCCGGTGGGCGTGCCTGGCCTGGTCTTCGCCGTGGCCGTGCCCAGCGTCTTCTTCTGGACGGTGTTCCGGCCCGGTGCCATGCCGCCGCCCGTCGTGTTCCTGCTCGGCCTGCTGCAGGACCTGCTGGGCTTCACGCCGCTGGGCAGCGGCGTGCTGGCGCTGCTGCTGGTGCACGGCGTGGCGTTGCGCGGGCGGGACTGGCTGACGCGCGCCTCCTTCCTGTGGGGCTGGCTGGCCTTTTGTGGCGTGGCCGCCTGCGCGGCGATGCTGGGCTGGCTGCTGCAGGCCCTGCTGGGATGGCAGAGGCCGCCCATGATGCCCGGCCTCCACATGTTCGGCCTCATGGCAGGGGGCTATCCTGCACTCGCCTGGATGCTGTCGCGGATGCACATGGCCATGCGGCGCGCAGAGGACGCCCTTCCATGAAGTGGCCCCGCCTGCTGCGCCGGCGCGAAAAGAGCGGCGTCGCCAATTTCTCCATGCGCGGCGTGAAGCGCGAGGAGGAACTGCGCCGCAGCGTCTTCACCCGCCGCGCGCTACTGTTGGGGGGCGTGCAGCTCGGGGCGTTCGGCTTCCTGGGCTGGCGGCTGCACACGCTGCAGGTGGACCAGGGCGAGCGCTTCGCGACCCTGGCCGAGGAAAATCGCCGCTCCGCCCGCCTGCTCTCTCCGCCGCGCGGTCGCGTGCTGGACCGCAATGGCGAGATCATCGCCGGCAACCGGCTGAACTGGCGTGCCCTGCTGGTTGCCGAGCACACCGCGGATGTCGGCGCCACGCTCGAGACCTTCAGCCGCATCGTGCCGCTGACCGAGGCAGACCGCGCCCGCGTCATCCGCGACGTGCGCCGCCGCCGCCGCTTCGTGCCGGTGGTGGTGCGCGAATTCCTGGAATGGGAGGAAATGGCGCGCATCGAGGTGAATGCGCCGGACCTGCCCGGCATCGTCATTGATGTCGGCACCACCCGCGTCTATCCAGAAGCCGAGCATCTGGCGCACATCGTGGGCTATGTGGCGCCTCCTTCCGAAAGCGATCTGGACGGCGACCCGCTGCTCCAGCTTCCCGGGATCCGCGTCGGCCGCTCCGGCATCGAACGATTCCATGACACCACGCTGCGCGGCCGTGCGGGCGCCGTGCAACTGGAGGTCAATGCCGTCGGCCGCATCATCCGGGAGATGGACCGGCGCGAGGGCGTGCCCGGCTCCGACGTGGAACTCACCATCGACGTGGAACTGCAGAAGGCCATCCGGGCCAAGACCGAGGAGGGCACCTCGGTCGTCGTCCTGGACGCCCGCAACGGCGAGGTGCTGGCCATGGCGAGCCAGCCCTCGTTCGACCCGAACATCTTCAACTCCGGCGTCTCGGCCGCGCAGTGGCGGCAATGGACCTCCGGCCGATCCACTCCATTGATCAACAAGACGACCAACGGGCTCTACGCGCCGGGCTCCACCTTCAAGATGGTGGTGGCGCTGGCGGCGCTGGAGGCACGGCTGATCACGCCCGGCGAGCGCATCCATTGCCCCGGCCACCTCGACTTCGGCAACAACCGCTTCCACTGCTGGAACCGCGGCGGGCATGGTGGTGTGGACCTGCGGACTTCGCTGAAGGTCTCCTGCGACGTCTACTACTACGAGGTGGCGCGGCGGATCGGGATGGACCGCATTGCCGCCATGGCGCGGCGCCTCGGCATGGGGGTGGAGCTGGACATCGAGCTGCCGGGCGCCCGCAGCGGCCTGATGCCCAGCCGCGCCTGGCAGGAGGGACGGGGGCGCGCCTGGTCCGTGGGCGATACCGTGGTGCATGGCATCGGCCAGGGATTTTATCAATTGACCCCGCTGTCCCTCGCGGTGATGACGGCGCGGCTTGCCTCGGGTCGCGCCATCCAGCCGCATCTGACCCGCTCGGTGGGCGGCCGCCCCGTCGAGGGCCGCCGCCCCGAGGACTGGCCGAGCCTCGGCCTGCAGGAGCGCCATCTGCGCCTGATGCGCGACGCCATGTGGTCCGTGATGAACGAGCAGGGCGGGACCGCCTATGCGTCGCGACAGCTGGGCGGCTTCGGCCAGATGGCCGGCAAGACCGGGACCACCCAGGTGCGCCGCGTCAGCCGCGAGCAGCGCGAGCGCGGCTTCAACGTCCAGAACGTGCCGCGCGAATGGCGCCCGCACGCGCTGTTCGTGGGCTACGCGCCGCATGACAACCCGCGCTATGCGGTCAGCGTGGTTGTGGAGCACGGAGCCTCGGGCTCGGGTGCCGCGGCACCTCTGGCGCGCGACGTCCTGATCGAGACCTTCAACCGCTTCCGCCAGCCTGCCCCGCCCCGCGTGGCGCTGCGGGGCACGCCATGAGCGCCGTCTTCGAGCGCCGGCTGCTGGCGCGCGACCGTGGCGCGGGCGTGATCCAGAAGCTGTGGCAGATCCCTTGGCTCTTCGTGCTGCTGCTCTGCGCGGTGGCCGCGGTGGGCTATGTGGCGCTGTATTCGGCCGGCAGCGGCAACCCGGACCTCTACGCCAACCGACATGCGCTGCGCTTCGGCTTCTGCGTGGTGATGATGCTGTGCATCGCGCTGGTGGATGTGCGGCTGATCGCGCGGCTGGCCTGGCTGGGCTACGCAGCGGCGCTGGGGCTGCTGGTGCTGGTGGCGCTGCATGGCCAGGTGGGCGGCGGGGCGCAGCGATGGATCGCGATCGGCCCGCTGCAACTGCAGCCTTCCGAGCTCATGAAGATCATGCTCGTGCTGATGCTGGCGGCCTATTTCCACAGGGCAAGCTGGGAGCGAATGGGCAACCCGTTCTTCCTGGTGCCGCCCCTGCTGCTGGTGCTGGTGCCGGTGGCATTCATCTTCAAGCAACCCAACCTCGGCACCTCGCTGATCACCTTGGCGCTGGGCGGCGTGGTGTTCTGGGCGGCGGGTGTGCGCTGGTGGAAATTCGCGGGCGTACTGGCCGCGGTCGCGGCGCTGGCACCGCTGGCCTATGCCAACCTGCGCGAATACCAGCGCGCGCGCATCACCACCTTCCTCGATCCCGAAAGCGATCCGCTAGGCGCGGGCTACAACATCATCCAGTCCAAGATCGCGCTGGGCTCGGGCGGCATATGGGGGAAGGGGTTCCTGCAAGGCACGCAGGGCCACCTGAACTTCCTGCCGGAAAAGGAGACGGACTTCATCTTCACCATGATCGCCGAGGAGTTCGGCCTGGTGGGCGCGCTGGGCACGCTCGCGCTGCTGATGCTCGTGGTGGCCTTCTGCGTGCTGGTGGCGCTGCGCTGCAAGCACCAGTTCGGCCGGCTGCTGGCGATCGGGCTGGGCGCAAACTGGTTCCTCTATGTGTTCGTGAACGTGGCGATGGTGACTGGCAGCATCCCGGTGGGCGGCGTGCCGCTGCCCCTCATCAGCCATGGCGGGAGTGCCATGCTGACCACCATGCTGGGCTTCGGCCTACTGCTGAGCGTCTGGGTGCACCGTGACCTGGAGTTCGGCGTGGCGCGCGATTGATCCGCGCGAAATCGCCTTTGGTGCTTTCGCGGGGGCCCCGGCTGGCGCCCCCTTCTTTGGGGTCGGCTCCACCAGGCGAGGCGAAGCCTCGCCCGCCAGAACCCACCGCACAGAAGAAAGCACGATGCGCGGCCCCGGCACGGCGCGCAGTGACGCGTTGGGGATTACGCGGGCGGCTCCGCCCCCACCTGCTCGACGATGCGCCGGTAATGCCCGGGGCGGCGATGGGCGGCGAAGTTGAACATCTTCTCCTTGCCCTGCAGGCAGGCATCCAGGTCGCAGTCGGCCACCACCACCTCGTCGCCCAGGGTCTTGGCCTGCGCCACCACCACGCCGTCAGGGTTCACGATGACCGAGCCGCCGATCAGCCCCGACCCATCTTCATTGCCGGCCTTGGCGACGCTGACCGCCCAAGTCGCGTTCATATAGGCGTTGGACTGCGCGGCCAGCGTCGAGTGGAAGGTTCGGATGTCCTCGTTCTCCGTACTGCCGCCATTCGGGTCATAGGCCGCGGAGTTGTAGCCCATCACCATCAGTTCGACGCCTTGCAGCCCGTAGCAGCGCCAGGCCTCGGGCCAGCGGCGGTCATTGCAGATCAGCATGCCCATTACGGCGCGGTGCCAACCGGCGGGGCCGCGGAAGGCGGGGAAGCCCATGTCGCCATATTCGAAATAGCGCTTTTCCAGCTGCTGGAAGCGGCTGCCCGGGCGGGGTTCGACGCTGCCGGGCAGGTGCACCTTGCGATACTTGCCCAGGACCTCGCCGTCCGGCCCCACGGTGATGGCGGTGTTGAAGCGGTGGCCGTCCTCGGTGAGTTCCGCATAGCCCAGGTAGAAGCCGACACGCAGCTCGGCCGCGCGGTCGAACAGCTTTTGGCAATTGGGGTTGGGCATGGCGCGCTCGAACCAGGTGTCGAGTTCCTGGGTGTTCGGTATGAACCAGCGCGGGAAGAAGGTGGTCAGCGCCAGTTCTGGGAACACCACGAGCTGGGCGCCCTGGCGGGCCGCCTCCTCCAGCAGGGCGATCAGGCGGTCCAGGGTGTGCGCGCGGCTGTCGGCGCGCTGGATGGGGCCGGTCTGCGCACCGGCGAGCGTGAGGATACGGGACATGACGCATTCATCCCGCCGCGGGGCGGCGGGCGCAAGCCACCCCCGCACGGCAGCGGGCAGGTTACCGCGCGAAGACGGCGACACTTTCCAGGTGCGGCGACCACAGGAACTGGTCCACCGGCGTGGCTTCCCGCAGCTTGAACCCTGCCTCGCGCAGTGTCGCGGCGTCGCGCGCCAGGGCGGCCGGGTTGCACGAGACATAGACCACATGCGGCACCGTGCTGCGCGCGATCTGCGCGATCTGCTCGGGCGCGCCGTTGAAGGGCGGGTCCAGCACCACCGCGGCGTAGGGCTTGAGGTCCAGCGGCAGCAGGGGCTGCCGCGCCAGGTCGCGCCGGGTGGTGGTGACGCGCGGATGCGCGCCGGCGAGTGCGGCCACGGCCGCGCCATCGCCCTCGAAGGCCTGGACCACGCCATGCGCGGCGAGTGGCAGCGAGAGGGTGCCGATGCCGGCGTAGAGGTCCAGCAGCCTTGCGCGCTTCGACAGCTTCGCCGGAAGGCCGGCCAGCACGGCGTCGACGATGGCGGCCTCGCCGGCGCGGCTGGCCTGGAGGAAGGCGCCGGCCGGCGGTGTCACGGCGATGCCCGAAAGGCTGTGCCGCACCGGCGCCAGCTGCGCCGCCACCTCATTGGCCCCCTTGGTGGACCAGGCGATGCGCGGGATGCCATGGGCTTGCGCGAAGGCCGCAAGCCGCGTGCGGTCCGGCATGGTCAGCGGCGCGTCGGTGCGCAGCAGCAAATCGGGCCCGCTGTCGAGCATGTTGATCACCACCGCCCCCAGCCGCTTCAGCGCGGCCAGGCTGCGCAGCACCTCGGCCAGCGGCGGCAGCAGGGCGACGAGGGCGGGTTCCAGCACCGGGCAGGCCTCGATGGGCACGAGGTCGGTGCTGCCGCGGGCGTGGAAGCCGATGGAGATGCGGCCCTCTGCCAGGCGTTCCAGGCCGAGGTCGGCGCGGCGGCGGGCGCCCGGGGGCGTGCGGGCGAGGTCATGCACGACGGGGCCGGCGAAGCCCGCCGTCTCCAGCGCGGCCACGAGGCGCCCGCGTTTCCAGGCGCCATAGGGGGCATCGGCCCAGTGCTGCAACGCGCAACTACCGCAGCGACCGAAATGCGGGCAGGGAGCAGCGACGCGGTGCGGGCTGGCCTCCAGGATCGCGAGGGCCGCGGCCGCCACTCCGCCCTGGCGCGTGGCGCCGAGATGCGCCTCCACCCGTTCGCCGGGCAGGGTGTAGGGCAGGAAGGCGTGCCCGCCTTGCAGGAGCGGCGCCACGCCATCGCCCTGGGCGCCCATCTGGCTGATGTGAAGCTCGATCATCGCACGCCCTCAGGCGCCCGGCGCCAAAACAGAAACGCCCCAGGGCCAGTCGGCCCAGGGGCAGGTCACGATCCGCGCCACAAGGCCGCGCCCGCGATCTCGTCCGCCCCACGGTGCCCGGGCGAGGCTTCTTCTCGCCAGGCGGAGCCCAACTCCCAGGAGCAGCGCCTACCCGGGCCCCCCGGCGCGTCGCGAAGCGACATGTTGGGGAGTTACCCGAAAGCGTTCAGCCCGGTGATGGCGCGCCCCAGGATGAGGGCATGCACGTCATGCGTCCCCTCATAGGTGTTCACCGTCTCGAGGTTCATGACGTGGCGGATCACGTGATACTCGTCCACGATGCCGTTGCCGCCATGCATGTCCCGCGACATGCGCGCGATGTCGAGCGACTTGCCGCAATTGTTGCGCTTGATCAGGCTGATCATCTCGGGTGCCGCCTTGCCCTCGTCGAACAGCCGGCCCACGCGAAGGGCGGCCTGCAGGCCGAGGGTGATCTCGGTCTCCATGTCGGCCAGCTTCTTCTGGATCAGCTGGGTCTGCGCCAGCGGCTTGCCGAACATCTTGCGGTTCAGCGTGTAGTCGCGCGCCGCATGCATGCAGAATTCAGCCGCCCCCAGCACGCCCCAGGCGATGCCATACCGGGCGCGGTTGAGGCAGGAGAAGGGGGCCGCGAGCGAACGCGCCAGCGGCAGGCGATTCTCATCGGGAACGAAGACCTCGTCCATCATGATCATGCCGGTGATGCTGGGGCGCAGGCTGAATTTTCCTTCAATTTTGGGCGTGGTGAGCCCCTTCATTCCACGCTCCAGAAGAAAACCGCCCAGCGTGCCCTCGTCATCCTTGGCCCAGACAAGGCACACATCGGCGATGGGCGAATTGGTGATCCAGGTCTTGGAGCCCGAGACCATCCAGCCGCCATCCACCCGCTTGGCGCGCGTGCGCATGGAGGAGGGGTCGGAACCCGCATCGGGCTCTGTCAGGCCGAAGCACCCCACCCATTCGCCGGTGCGCAGCTTGGGCAGGAATTTCTGCTTCTGCGCCTCGCTGCCATAGGCATGGATCGGGAACATGACGAGGCTGGATTGCACCGAGAAGGCGCTGCGGTAGCCACTGTCCACCCGCTCCACCTCGCGCGCCATCAGCCCGTAGGCGACGTAGGAGACGCCGGCGCAGCCATAGCCCTCCAAGGTGGCGCCCAAAAAGCCCTGCTCGCCGAAGGCGTTCATGATGGAGCGGTCGAAGGTCTCGTGCCGGTTGGCCATAAGCACGCCGGGCATCAGCCGGTCCTGGCAGAAGGCGCGGGCCGCGTCGCGGATCATGCGCTCGTCTTCGGTGAGCTGCTCCTCCAGGAGGAAGGCGTCCTCCCAGGTGAAGGGGGCGGTCTTGGTCTTGCCGGGGGGGGTGACGACGTTCATGGCTTCTTCCTTAGGCGGCGGCCGTACATGGACGGGATGGCAGTGACGGATGTGCGCCGGTGTGCCCACAATTTCGCGACGAACCATATATGGCATCAGGTTTTAACACGTCATCCCGAAGCTTGTGCAGGGTGAAGCGGCAGCGAGGTCGATATTCTCCGCAGGCAACGGCGCGCTGCCACATGCGGTTGCACCTGGAACCGCCGCGGTAAACCGCGGAAGCCGCACCGTCGGGATCGGTTCCCATTGCCTCTTGAAACGAAGAATCCCATGCCCGTCCTATCGCGCCGACGCGCTTGGCTTGCCGCGCCCGCCATCCTGCCCCTGGCGGCGGCGGCGAAAGCCGCGGACGCGAACCCGCAAGCGGCCATGGCGCGGCTGGTCGGCATCGCAGCTCCGCGGCGAGGCCAGGTCGGCGTGCAGGTCACGGTGGAAGGCCCCTCCGGCACATGGCACCTCTCCCACGAGGCGGAGCGGCCGCTCTTCGTGGGCAGCGCCACCAAGACCTTCATCCTCGCTGCCTACCTTCTGGCGGTGGAGCGCGGCGAGGTCAGCCTGACCGAGGAGTTGGCGGTGGAAGACGCGGTGCGCGCGCCCAGCAGCGCCGTGCTGGCCGGGCTCAGCGGCACCATGCCGGCACGCTTCGTGCTCGAGGCGATGATCAGCCACAGCGACAACACCGCGACCGACATGGCCGTGAAGCGGGTGGGCGTGGCCGCGGTCCGGGCGGTGATCGAGCGGGCGGGGCTGCGCGGCGTGGTCGTGCCTGACTCGACGCGGCGCATGGTCTCCTACCTGGCGGGTGCGGCGCCCGGGCAGGATCTGGGGTGGGACGGCATGCAGGCCGTCATGGCGGACCGGCTGCCCGGCCCCCCACGCCCGATCATGAACGACCGCGAGAGCATGATTGCCCCGCCGGCCGCGCTGGCTGCCTGGTATCGCCTGGCGCTGTCCGGTGGGCTGTTCGCGCAGGGGGGATCACTGGCCGAGTTCCAGCGGATTTCCGCCATGGCGACCGCCCTTTCGGCGGTCGTGCCGCCGCACACCGCCGCCTATGGCAAGGGCGGCAGCATCATCTGGAGTGGCGAAAATGCGCTGGCGCTGGGCGGGCAGATGCGCGTGGCTGGCCATCCGGCCAGCTTCGGCATCGCCCTGAACTGGAAGGGCGGGCCGGAGACGGTGGCGCCGGTGATGGAGTCGCTGGTGGCCGAGATGCGCGCCCTGCTCGCCGCAGTGGCCGCGCACATGGGGTGATGGCAGGCGGGGATCGCGCCGGCTCCGCCCATGGGCGGGTGGGCCGGCGCGTGGTCGCCGTCAGGCGGCGGCATCGGCGCCTTCCGGCGCGTCCCGTGCAGATGCGTCACGCTCGGGCGCCTCGCGCCGGGGGCGCGGGATCGGGATGAGCATGAAGGCCGGCACGCTGTCGCCGAAGCCGCGCACGGCGGGGCCCATGTCATCCCGGTCGCGCCCGCGCTC
>JBHYDO010000134.1:0-12001 GCA_051860645.1 Roseococcus sp. | reverse complement strand
CTGCGTGAGGCCCGGCCGGTCAGCGCGGGGCTGTGGCAGGTCAGCCTCGCCTCGCCCGGCGCGCCGAACCAGATGGTGCGACTGACCCTGCGCCTCGCCGATGCGTGGTCGCTGCAATGGTCGGTCATCGCGGTCGAGTTGCCGGGCCCGCTCGGCCCGGTGCCCTGACGATGCTCCCGCCCGCCGCGCGCCTATTCCTCCCGGGAGGGCGCGGGCACCGAAAGCAGCACCAGCGCCCCCGTCCCCAGCAGCACCACCACCACGGCCATGCCCCAGCGCTGGCTGCCCGTGGCCTCGGTCACCAGGGCCAGCACCGCCGGCCCGAGGAAGCTGGTCGCCCGGCCGGAGAGCGCGAACAGGCCGAAATGCGCCGCCATCTCGGCGGGCGGCGCCAGTTGCGCCATCAGGCTGCGTGATCCGGCCTGGGCCGGGCCGAAGAACAGCCCCAGGCTCACGCCCAGCACCCAGAACGCCAGCTTGCTTTCCACCATCAGCATGGCGCCGCCGACGACCATCAGCGCCAGCAGCGCCAGCAGGATGATGGGCTTGGCGCCGATGCGCTCCTCCACCCAGCCGCCGGCCACGGCACCCAGGCCCGCCGTGACGTTCAGCGCGATGCCGAACAGCAGGATCTCCTCCACACCCATGTCGAAGACGCCGGCGGCGAAGACCGCGCCGAAGACGAACAGCACGTTCAGCCCATCGGTATAGAACAGCCGCGCGATGATGAAGCGCAGCACCGGCGGCCGCGAGGGCAGCCGGCGGAGGAGCGCAACAAGCTCCGCCAGCCCCGCCCGGGCCGCCCGCCCCCAGCCGAGCCGTTCGCCCGGCGGGTCCGGCACCCAGACCAGCACCGGCCAGGCGAAGGCCAGCAGCCACAGCGCCACCAGCAGGGCCGTCGCGCGCACATGCTCGGCCGCGCCGCGGTCGAGCGGCAGCAGCGGCGGGTCGGGCTGCACCAGCACCACCAGGCACAGCACCAGGCAGGCGAGGCCGCCCGCATAGCCGAGCCCCCAGCCCATGCCCGAGACGCGCCCCAGCCGCGCCCGGCTGGCCACGTCGGGCAGCATGGCGTTGTAGAAGACGGTGCCGACCTCGAAGCACAGCGTCGCCAGCGCGACGCACAGCAATGCCCACAGCGCGAAGCCGGGGTCGGGCGCGGCGAACCACAGGCCCGCGGTGAAGAACGCCATCAGCGCCGTGCTCATGGCCAGCAGGGCGCGGCGCCGCCCCCCGGCATCGGCGATGGCGCCCAGCAGCGGCGAGAGCACCGCGATGGCCAGCCCCACAAGCGCCTGCATCCAGCCCCACATGACCTGGCCCGCGACCGGGTCGGGCGCGATGCCCCGGGTGAAATAGGCCGCGATGACGAAGGTCGAGATCACGGTGGGGAAGGCGCTGTTCGCCCAGTCATAGCTGGCCCAGGCCCATTCGCGGCGGTTCATGCGCCCAGCCTACAGGCTGGGCGCCGCGGAGCCAGCGGTTTCAGGCGAGGCTGGCCAGCGCCCTTGCCGCAACGGTCGCCGCCGCCAGGTCCGCCTCCCGCGCCGCCTCGCGGGCCAGGGACAGCGCCGCCTGCGCCGCCGGCCCGCTGACCGGCCGCCCGGCCAGCGCCGCCGCCGCCAGCCGTGCCTGGGTGGCGCGCAACTCGGCCAGCAGCGCGGCGCGGGCGCGGTCACCGAAGGGGCCGCCGATGGGCGCGCGGCGCAGCGCCTCGCGCAACGGCTCGAAGGCGAAGCGGTGGCCGGTGTCGCCCCAGGCCACCGCCGCCTCGCCGGGGGTCACGCCCGCGCGTGCGGCCAGCGCGACGATGCTCGGCGCCGAGGCGAGGCGCCGCGCCGCCCCCACGAAGGCGGCGAGGCCCTCGGGCAGGTCGGTGCGGCATTGCGCCTCGTCGGGCAGGGCCGTCTCGGCGGCGACCAGCGCGGCCACGCCCTCGCGCAGCGCGTGCAGGCGGGGGGCGATGTCGGTGCCGTCCAGCAACTCCACCGTGGCGGCCTCCAGCAGGTCGCGCAGGGTGCTCTGCGCCTCCAGGCGGGGGACGGGGGCGGCGTGTTCCGCCTCCTCGAAGCGCGCCTCGAGCCCGTAGAGCTCGCTCGCGAGCCAGGCGGCGCCCACCACCGCCACCGGGTCCGCCACGGCCGTCAGCCCGCCGAGGCCCGCGCAGCCGAGCCGGTTGGCGACGAGGTTCGCCAGCGCCGTCGCCGTCAGGTCCCGCCGCAGCCGGTGCCGGGCGAGGAAGCCGGCATAGGGTTCGGCGCGCAGCGGGGCGGGGAAATACGCCTCCAGGAGCGGGGCGAAGACCGGGTCGTCGGGCAGGGTGCTCTCGGTCAGCGCGTCGGTCAGCCACAGCTTCGCCACCGGCAGCAGGGCGGCGATCTCTGGGCGGGTCAGGCCCTCGCCGGCGGCCTCGCGCGTGGCGAGGCTGGCGGCGTCGGGCAGCACGGCCAGGGGGCGGTCGAGCAGGCCTTCCGCCTCCAGCCGCGCCATCAGAGTGGCCTGGCCCGGCAGCGCGGCCGCGCCGGCCTGTGCCTCCAGCGAGACCGCCACCGATTGCAGCGCGTTGTCGCGCAGCACCATCTGCGCCACCTCGTCGGTCATGGCGGCCAGCAATTCGTCGCGGTTGCGGCGGGTAAGGCCGCCCTCCGCCTCGGCATCGGCCAGCAGGATCTTGATGTTCACCTCGTGGTCGGAGGTGCTGACGCCGGCGGAATTGTCCAGCGCGTCGGTGTTGAGGCGCACGCCCACGCCCGCCGCCTCGATCCGCCCGGCCTGGGTGATGCCGAGGTTCGCGCCCTCGCCCAGCACGCGCGCGCGCAGGTCGCGCCCGTCCACCCGCAGCGCGTCATTGGCGCGGTCGCCGGCCTCGGCCTGGGTCTCGGTGCTCGCCTTCACATAGGTGCCGATGCCGCCGAAATAGAGGAGATCCACCTCCATCTGCAGGATCGCCTGCATGACCAGGGCGGGCTCCGCGCGGTCCATCTTGAGGCCCAGCACGCGCTGCGCCTGGAGGCTGAGCGGGATGGTCTTCGCGCTGCGCGCAAACACGCCGCCGCCGGTGCTGATCAGCGCCGCGTCGTAATCCGCCCAGGAGGAGCGCGGCAGGGCGAACAGCCGCTGGCGTTCGGCGAAGCTGCGCGCCGGATCCGGGTCGGGGTCGAGGAAGATGTGCCGGTGGTCGAAGGCCGCGACCAGCTTCGTCTGGCGCGAGACCAGCAGCCCGTTGCCGAAGACGTCGCCCGACATGTCGCCCACGCCCGCGCAGGTGAAGGGGGCCGCGTGGATGGAGCGGCCCAGCGCCTCCTGGAAATGCCGCTCGACCATCACCCAGGCGCCGCGGGCGGTGATGCCCATGGCCTTGTGGTCGTAGCCGGCCGAGCCGCCGCTGGCGAAGGCGTCGCCCAGCCAGAAGCCGTATTCGGCGGAAAGCCCGTTGGCGATGTCGCTGAAGGTGGCCGTGCCCTTGTCGGCGGCGGCCACGATGTAGGGGTCGTCGCCGTCGCGCCGGATGATGCCGGGCGGCGTCACCAACCGCGTGCCGTGCAGGTTGTCCGTCAGGTCGAGCATGCCGCGGATCAGCGTTGAGTACGCGGCGATGCCGGTGGCCATGAAGCCCTCGCGGTCGGCAGGGACGGCGCCCTTCAGCACGAAGCCGCCCTTGGCGCCCGTCGGCACGATGACCACGTTCTTCAGCCGCTGCGCCTTCATCAGACCCAGCACCTCGGTGCGGAAATCCTCGCGCCGGTCGGACCAGCGGATCCCGCCGCGCGCCACCGGCCCGGCGCGCAGGTGGCAGCCCTCCATGGCGGGCGAATGCACAAAGATCTCCCGCCAGGGGCGGGGCTGCGGCATGTCGCCGGCCGCCGCGCTGTCGATCTTGAAGGCGATGCACTCCTTCGGCGCGAAGAAGTTCGTGCGCAGCATCGCATCCAGCACGGTGCGGTAGCGCGTCAGGATGCGGTCCTCGTCGGGGTTGGCCACGGCTTCCAGGAGCGCGGCCCATTCGGCCTGCAACGCCGCCTCGTCGCGGTCCGCGATGTCGGGCGCGAACCGGCGGTTGAAGATGTCCACCAGCAGCCGGGCCGCGCGCGGGTTGTTCGCCAGCGCCTCCTCCACGCTGGGCTGCGCGAAGGCGAAGCCGGTCTGCTTCATCCAGCGGTACATGGCCCGCAGCAGCCAGCATTCCTTCCAGTCGAGGCCGGCACGCAGCACCAGGCGGTTGAAGCCATCGGCCTCCACATGGCCGCGCAGCAGCGCGTGCAGCGCGCCGGTCACGTCGTGCAGCCGGTCCTCCTCCACATCGGCGCGGGCCTGGAGGCGATAGACGTGCAGCACCAGGACCGGCCCGCCCACCGGCTCCAGCCGGTAGGGCACCTCCTCGATCGCGTGCAGGTCCAGGCTTTCGAACAGCGGCAGCGCATCGGCCAGGGCCAGCGGCGCGTCGGGGCTGGCCAGGCGCAGCATGACCGCGCGCGGATCGCCACCGGGTAGGCGCGACAGGGCCGCGCGGGGCCGCCCGCCATGCGGCAATCCCTGCGCGAGATGGATATCGGCCAGCGCATGGGCCAGGGTCTCGCCCTCGCGGTAGCTGGGCGGGAAGGCGTCGCGCCAGCGGGCCAGCAGGCGCGCCCCCTCCTCGCCACCAGCCTCCTGCAGCACCGCCTCCACCAGGCGGTCGGCGAAGCCGCGGGTGGCCTGCGCCACCGCGGCCTCCAGCGCCGGCAGGTCCGGCAGGACGGGCGCGTCCGGGTCGGTGCCGATGATGTAATGCACGCGCGCCAGCGGCGAATCGCCCAGCGCGATGTGGAAGGCCGAAAGCCGCCCGCCATGGGCGCGGGCCAGGATGCCGCCCACCTTCTCGCGCTGCCGCGTGTCGAAGCCCTCGCGCGGCAGCCAGGCGATGATGGAGACGAAGCGGCCGAAGGGGTCGCGCCGGGTGAACAGCGCCGGGCGCGGGCGGATGGTGAGGTCCAGCGCCACGCGCGCGCCCTCCAGCACCGCCTCCTCGCCGGCCTGGAACAGCTCGTCGCGCGGCCAGGTGTCCAGCGTGTTGCGCAGCGCGCGGCCGTCATGGCTGTCGGGCCGGATGCCGGACGCGTCCAGGATGCGCTCCACCTTGCCGCGCAGCAGCGGGATGGAGCGCGGGTTGCGGTTGTAGGCCGCGGCCGCGAACAGGCCGATGAACAGCCGCCCGCCGACGACGTTCCCCGCCGCATCCGTGATGCGCGTGGCGATCACATCCGCGTGCTGGGGGCGGTGCACGGTGCTACGCATGTTGGCCTTGGCCACCGTGATGGCCTGTGCGCCGAGCAGCGAGGTGCGCAGGGCCTGCGGCAGCTCCGGCAGGCCGCGCAGCGCGTCGAACACGGGCAGCGTGATGTCGCGCAGCAGGCCGAGATTCTCCTCGGCCACCATGCGCGCGCCATCCCCCTCCAGCACCAGGCGGCGATGGCCCAGCAGCACGAAGTTCTCGTCGCGCAGCCAGGCGAGGAATTCGGCGGCCTCGCCATGGCCTTGCACCTCCGTCGTGGCCTTGTCCAGCAGGGCCAGCATGGCCGGGAAGTCCCGCACGGCGAGCTGCGTGTCGGCAAGCGCGCGGCGCAGCGCGGCCTCCACCGCCGGCCATTCGGCGGGCTCCACGCCGGGCAGCATGTGGGCGGGTGTCCCGGCGATGGTGACCCGCATGAAGCTCTCGCGCGACTCGCCCTCCCCCAATGCGCGCAGCGCGCCCGTGCCGTCGCGCGTGACGGCGAGGATGGGGTGCTGGAACTCCCGCACCACGCGCCCGGTGCGGTTCAGCGCGGCCAGCACGCTGTCCACCAGGAAGGGCATGTCGTCATTCACCACTTCGGCCACCGCATGCGGGCCGCGGCCGCCGCCTGGCGGGAAGAGCCGCAGCCTGATTTCGCCCGGTGCACGCTCGGCCGCGAAGCCGGCGAGGGAGGCGGCGGCCGCGGCCAGCGACTCGGGCGCGCGCTGGGCCAGTTCCGCGGTGGGGATGCCGGCAAGAAGCGGGCGCAGCAGCGCCGCGGCGCCGACCGGCGCCCCCTGCAGCACGCCTTCGGCGCTGCGGAACACCTCCTCCCGCACAGGGTCGGGGCGCGCCGGGCCGGGCTGCGGCTGGCCGGGTTGGGGGGCTTCGGGCATGGCGGACGTTTCCTTCCTCGGGGCCGTGCTGCCCGTTCGCTCGGCTTGCCATTCGCTTGGCGTGGCTGCCGGGTTTCGTTTCCGTGCGATCTTGGCCGCCGTGCCGCTGGGCGCAAGCCTCGCGTGGCGCGGCACCGGGGTTCTGGGCTATCCTGTCGGCATGACCATGACGCTCTCCCAGCTGCTCGCGCCCCTCACGCCCGAGCAGTTCTTCGCCGAATACTACGACAGGCAGCCGCTGCATGTGCGTGGCGATCCGGCGAAGTTCGCAGCCGTGCTCTCCTGGCGGCAGATCAACCGGCTGCTGGACATGACGCATATCTGGACCAGCCAGAGCCTGAAGCTGGTGCTGGACAGCGGCTCGATCCCGGCCGAGCAGTATTGCGCGCCCGCCACGGCACGGGACCTGCCGCAGCAGCTTCTGCAGCCGGTGGCCGAGCGGGTGCGGGAATGGGTCGCCAAGGGCGCCTCCATCGTGATGAACGACGTGGACAGCCTGACACCGGGCCTCGCCTCGGTCAGCGAGGCGATCGAGGGCGCCAACCTCGGCAAGGCGCAGGCCAACGTCTACATCTCCTGGCAGAGCCACAAGGCCTTCCACGCGCACTACGACACCCACGACGTCTGGGCCGTGCAGGTGGAAGGCGAGAAGGCCTGGAACATCTGGGAGGGCCGCGCCGAATGGCCCATCGCCCACCCGCTGTTCCGCGGCCAGCCGCAGGCGCACCACGAACAGGCCAAAGGCAAGCTGCGCGCGAAGGTGCTGCTCAAGGCCGGCGACCTGCTGTATCTCCCGCGCGGCTGGTATCACGACGCGCTGGCCGAGGCGCCTTCCAGCGTCCATGTCGCCTATGGCGCGCACGCGCCGATGGGCATGGATATCCTGAACATCCTGATGGAGCGCGTGCTGTATGAGCCGCTCTTCCGCCAGCCCCTGCCGCGCCAGGATGGCTCGGCCGCCGCGAAGTTCGCGCTGACGCAGCGGGCGGGGCAGTTGGGCGCGCGGCTGGCCGAACTTGGCAAGGACCCCAAGGTGATGGAGGTGCTGGAAGGCTTCGTGGCCAATTATCGCTTCCAGCGCGGCGGCAACGACCTGCTGGCCTGGCGCGGCCTGGCCGCGCCCGCCGTGGCCAATGGCGCGGCCGCCGAGGAGGGTGGCGCCTTCCGCGTGGTGGCGGGTGGCGCCAAGCCCGTCCGGCGCGGCGCCGACTGGGTGCTCAAGACCACGGGCGGCGTGCTGCCGCTGACCCCGCCCGAGGCCGAGGCCGCGCAATGGCTGCTTGCCCGCCCCGACGTCACCGAGGCGGAACTGCGCGGCGCCCACCCCGCCGCCGATGCGCCCGGCCTGCTGGCGCGGCTGCGCGACGCCGGGCTGCTGGTCGCGACGTGACCCGCGCGGGGCTGGCGCTGGCCGTCCTGCTGCTTGCGCCGGTACCGGCCGCCGCCCAGCCGCGCGACTTCAACTGCGTGGGCGCGGAGGCGCTGGAGGGCGACACCGCCCGCCTGCGCTTCGCCCGCAACGCCGACCGCCTGCCCGAGGGGGCCGCCGCCGCCCTGGCGCCGCTGGCCGAGGCGGCGCGCGAGGATTACGACCGCAACATCTGCGTGCTGGGCTATGCCGCCGCCGACGAGGGCGGGGCACAGACCGCAAGCCGCCTCGCCGCCCGCCGCGCGCGCGCCGTGGCGGCGGAACTTTCGCGCCTCGGCGTGGAGCGCGACCGGATCCGCGCTGAAACCCGCACCCGCGGCTTCACCCGCGGCCAGGGTGACCGCCAGGCCGGCGTGCGCGTGATCCTGATGCCCGGCTTCGAACGCCCGCCCCGTCCGGGCATGCCGGCGCCGGGGATTTCCATCAACTTCCTTCGGTAGGGCCTGGCGGCGGTCCCTACCCCACGCCCGTCACATTCATCGGCGCCGGCACCCATTCGAAGGCGTCGCCCTGCCGGCCGATATGGCCAAGTCCCGGCCAGGGGAAATGGTAAGACAGCACGGCGTGGCGGTCCGTCGCCAGGCGGTCGAGCATGCGGGTGCGGCTGCGCGCGGCCTGGGCCGCGTCGGTGTCATAGGCGAATTCCCAGCCGGGTCGGCGCAGCAGGATGACGTGGTGATGCGCGAGATCGCCCCAGTTCACCACCGTCTGCCCGCCGCTGCTGATGGCGAAGCTGGTGTGGCCCACCGTGTGGCCGGGCGTGTGCAGCGCGATGAGGCCAGGCAGCACGGGCTGTTCGTCGCGCAGCATCACCAACCGGTCGCGGTAGGGGTTGAGGTTGCGCTTCGCGCCCTCGATGAAGACCTCCATGAAGGCGGGTCCGCGCTTGTTCGCATCGTCGGTCCAGAAATTCAGGTCGGCCTCGTGCAGGGCCACCTGGGCGTTGGGGAAGACCTTGTTGCCCTGCGCGTCCACCAGCGCCCAGCAATGGTCGCAATGGGCGTGGGTCAGCACCACCAGGTCGATCTGCGCGGGCTCGATCCCGGCGGCGCGCATGTTGGCCAGCAGCCGGCCGGTGGTGGGGCCGAACATGCGGCTGGCATCGCCCATGCTCTCGCCCATGCCGGTGTCGAACAGCACCATTTGCCGGCCGGTGTTCAGCACCAGGATGTTCTGCTCCAACATCACCGATTCGGAAGGCAGGAAGGCCTCGCCGAGCAGGCGCTGCATCTCGGCCGGGGGGGCCGAGGGGAAACCCTCGGCCGGCCGGCCCAGCGGCAGGTGGCCGTCCGAGACCACGGTGGCCTCGAACTCGCCGATCCGGAAGCGGTACCAGCCGGGCACCTGGGCACCGAGCAGCGGAGCGGCGGCACGGGCCTGGCCGGCAAGGCCCGGGAGGGAAAGGAGGGCGGGCAGGGCCAGCGCCCCGCGTCGAGAAAGGTTCATCTGCGCTTCTCCCACTCGGCCGTCATGTCGAGGCCGTGGGTGCAAGGCTAACAGGCCCGCACCGGGAGTTTCCATTGGGACGTGCAGGCGAGAAAAAGATTCAACCCCGCTTCGGGTCCCGGTCCAGCGCGTTGCGCAGCGCACGCAGCGGCGCCAGCAGGGTCTCGGGCGCGATGGCGGCGGTGGTGGCGATGTGCGCGAGGTCCGTCGCGGTGAAGGCCACGGCCGCCTCGCGCCGGGCGCGGCCTTCTTCGGTCAGGAAGACGCGCTTGGCACGGGCGTCCAGCGGGTCGGGCTCCAGCCGGACGAGGCCCCGCGCTTCCAGCCGCTGCAGGGTGTTGGTCATGGTGGCCTTGGTGAGCTGGAAGGCCCGGGCGAGTTGCCCCGGCGTCCGTCCCTCGCCCAGCCGCACCAGGTGGTTCAGCACGGCGAAGTGGGGCAGACGCAGCCCGTCGGGCTGGGCGCGTTCGAAACGGTTGCGCGCCAACTGCTCGATGATGCCGATCTCGTTCAGCAGGGCGAAGAGGGCGGGGTCCGGGGTGCTCACCCGGTCAGGATACGCGATTCCGCCGGCCAACGGGGGGTTGGGGGTGTGAGGCGGGTGGCGAAGCCGAGGCGGCCCAGCATCTGCACCGTACCGGGAGCGCCCAGAAGGCGCGGCAGTTCGGCACGGGGGCCGGCCATCTCCGGAAACTCCTGCAAGGCCTGGCTGACTGGGTGCAGGGCCAGCCCTGCCAAGGTGGCGGCCAGGTTCAGCCGCAGCCAGTCCCGCCCCACGGCCAGTTGCTCCGCGCGGCTGTTGCCGGGCGTGGTCTGCCAGACATAGGCGTTGGTGGCGCCCAGCATCGCCTCGTATTGCCGGATGCCGAAGCCGTGCCCGGGCTGGCCGATGCGCATGGCGCCCGGCGACAACTCGCCGGCGGCCAGCATGGCGTCCATCCGCGGGCCCCAGAGGGAGATGCCGTCCGGCTGTGCCGCCACCGCGGCGCTGCCCATGCGCATCAGGTCCACGCTCTCGTTCCACGCGGCGGGCGTCTCGGCCTCGATGCACCAGGCGCGCCAGACCAGCGCGCGGATGGTGTCCACATCGGCACTGGCAAGCCCCAGCCACGCGGGTTCGCGCAGCGCGGCGGCGAGGCTGTCTTGGGTGCCTTCGGGCAGCGGCCGCGTCATGTCGAAGGGAAGCTTGGCGCTGCGCCGGGCCGGGGTGGCGGCGAACAGCGGATCCTTCGCGCCACCGGGCCGCAGGGCGATGCGCGCCACCGGACGCCCATCCAGGCGTGGCGCGGGCTCGCCCTCCGGGAAGGGGGTGAGGGCGGCGTCCAGCCCGCGTTCGGCGGCCGCGAGGCGGAACAGCTCCAGAAAGCAGCCGAGCCCGATGGTGATCTGCCGGTCGAAGGGGTCGGTCATGGGCAGGCGGCGGTCCAGGTCGCAGAACAGCAGCGCCTCGTTGTCGTCCACGAGGCGCAGCGCCCAGGGCTGGCGGTTGTGCGGATTGGGCGCGAGCACGGCCCAGGCCATGGCGGCGAGGCGCGGGTCGGCGGCGCTGGCGCCGCTGGCGGCCCAGGGCGCCAGCGGCCCGGCCAGTGGCTGGCTGCGGACCATCCCCCCTTGGAGCGTCAGCAGCCCTGCGCCGGCGGCGGCAAGGAAATGGCGGCGGTTGACGGACATGCGGCGGCCTCTTTTGGTTCGATGTCTTACTATTTAGTATGACGTCGAACGTCTTGCAAGGGTCTTGTCGCATCCGCCCAACCGGCGCAAAGCTGACCCCGTCACCTGGGTGAGCCCTGTCGCTGGGCTGAGAGGCGGGATGCATCCCGCGAGCCTTGGAACCTGATCCGGTTCGGACCGGCGAAGGGAGCGGTGGACGAGGCACGGCATCCCGCCGCGCGACCCCCTTCCTGTGTGCGTTCCGGGCCGCATGGAGGAAATGCGTGAACCGTCGTCACTTCCTGGCCGGCGCTGCCGCCCTGCCCCTGGCCCCTGCCGCACCCGCCGTGGCCCAAAACGCCCGCACCCGCACCCTGCGCTTCATGCCGCAGGCGGGGCTGGCCTCGCTGGACCCGGTGTTCAACCTCACCACCATCACCTCCACGCACGGCAATTGCGTGTTCGACACGCTCTACGGCGTGGACACGCAGCTTCGCCCGCGGCCGCAGATGGCGGCCGGGCATGAGGTCTCGGCCGACAAGCTGACCTGGACCATCACGCTCCGCGACGGCCTGCGCTTCCACGACGGCGAACCGGTGCTGGCGCGCGATTGCGTGGCCTCCATCCGCCGCTGGGCGGTGCGCGACGGCTTCGGCCAGGTGCTGATGCTGGCCACGGCCGAACTCTCGGCGCCCGACGACAGGCGCATCGTCTTCCGCCTGCACCGCCCCTTTCCCAGCCTGCTGGACGGGCTGGCGAAGATCATGACCATCCCCTGCTTCATCATGCCCGCCCGCCTGGCCGCCACCCCCCCCGACCGCGCGGTGACGGAGATGGTCGGCTCCGGCCCCTGGCGCTTCCTGCCCGACGAGTTCAACGCCGGCGCCCGCGCGGCCTATGCCAGGAACGAGCGCTACATCCCGCGCGACGAGCCGGCCGAACTCTCCTCCGGCGGCAAGCGCGTGCATTTCGACCGGATGGAATTCAACTGGATCCCCGATGGCGGCACCGCCGCCGCGGCACTCCGCACCGGCGAGATCGACTGGATCGAATACCCCCTGCCCGACCTGGTGCCGGTGCTGGACCGCGACCGCAACACCCGCACCCAGGTCTATGACCCGCTGGGATTCCTGGGCTTTCTCAGGTTCAACCACCTGCACGCCCCGTTCAACGACGTACGGCTGCGCCGCGCCATCCGCGACCTGATCGTGCAGAGCGACTTCATGTCGGCCGTGGCACTCCCGGGCGACTGGCAGGAATGCCACGCGATGTTCCCATGCAGCCTGCCCAACATCCGCGAATTCACCCCCGCCGAGCGCAACGCCGCCG
>JBHYDO010000133.1:0-12123 GCA_051860645.1 Roseococcus sp. | reverse complement strand
GCGCCCCCATCCCGCCCTTCCGGGGCCTGACCGACATCTTCATCCTGCCCGGCTTCCCCTTCCGCGCGGCCGACCTGCTGCTGACCAACTTTCATCTCCCACGCTCCACCCTGCTGATGCTGGTCTCGGCCTTTGCGGGCACGCGGCGTATGCGTGCGGCCTATGAACACGCGGTGGCGCGGCGCTACCGCTTCTTCTCCTATGGCGACGCCTCGCTGCTGTTCCGCCAGGACCAGGACATTCCCGAATGACGCTGCACTGGACGCACCAGGCCACCGACGGGCGCGCGCGCGCGGGCGTGCTGCACACCGCCCATGGCGAGGTGCAGACACCGGTCTTCATGCCCGTCGGCACCGCCGGCACGGTGAAGGGGATGACGGCGGACGGCGTGCGCTCCACCGGCGCCCGCATCGTGCTGGGCAACACCTACCACCTGATGCTGCGGCCGGGCGCCGAGCGCGTGGCGCGGCTCGGTGGCCTGCACAAGATGATGGACTGGCATGGGCCCATCCTGACGGATTCCGGTGGCTTCCAGGTGATGAGCCTCTCGGGCCTGCGAAAGATGGACGAGGATGGCGTGACCTTCGCGAGCCATGTGGACGGATCGAAGCACCGCGTGACGCCGGAGCGCAGCATCGAGATCCAGCATCTGCTGGGCAGCGACATCACCATGTGCTTCGACGAATGCACCCCCTTCCCCGCCACCCATGAGGAAGCCGCGCGGTCCATGCGCCTGTCCATGCGCTGGGCGGGGCGTTCGCGCGAGGCCTTCACCCCGCGCGAAGGCTACGGGCTGTTCGGCATCGTGCAGGGCAGCACATACGAGGACCTGCGCGCCGAGAGCGTGGCGGCCCTCACCAACATCGGCTTCGAGGGCTATGCCATCGGTGGCCTGGCCGTGGGCGAGGGCCAGGAGGCAATGTTCGCCACCCTCGACGTGACCACGCCCCTGCTCCCCGAGACGCACGCCCGCTATCTCATGGGCGTCGGCAAGCCCGACGACCTGCTGGGCGCGGTCCGCCGCGGCGTGGACATGTTCGACTGCGTGATCCCGACGCGCTCGGGCCGCATGGGCCGCGCCTACACCTCGCGCGGGGCGCTGAACCTGCGCAATGCGAAGCACGCCGAGGATCTGCGCCCGCTCGACCCCGATTGCGACTGCCCGGCCTGCCGGAACCACAGCCGCGCCTACATCCACCATCTGTTGAAATGCGACGAGATGCTGGGGCCCATCCTGCTGAGCTGGCACAACATCCATTACTACCAGGCGCTGATGCGCCGGATGCGCCAGGCCATCCTCGATGGCCGTTTCGAGGAGGAGGCCGCCCGCATCGAGGCCGATTGGAGCCGCACCGAATGACCGCCACCACCGACACCACCGGCCTGACCCTGCTGGGCGCCGCCGCCCGCCTGCCCGCCAACCCCGACGAGGCCGTGCTGGAGCGCGTGCCGAACCCGCAGCCCGGCATGGCCTATGTGGTGCGCTTCGCGGCCCCCGAATTCACCTCGCTCTGCCCCATGACGGGCCAGCCGGACTTCGCGCATCTGGTGATCGACTACATCCCGCGCGACCACCTGGTGGAGAGCAAGAGCCTGAAGCTGTTCCTGTCCAGCTTCCGCAACCACGGCGCCTTCCACGAGGCCTGCACGCTGGAGGTGGCGCGGCGGCTCGTGGAACTGCTCGACCCGGTGTGGCTGCGGATCGGCGGCTATTGGTATCCGCGCGGCGGCATTCCCATCGACGTCTTCTACGCCACCGGCACCCCGCCCGAGGGCGTCTGGGTGCCGGACCAGGGGGTGCCTGGGTATCGCGGGCGCGGCTGACCCCTACAAGGCGGGCCGCTTCGCCCGGTGGCCGTTCTCCTGCTCCACCGCGTGCCCCGCCGCCAGCACCAGCCCATCCGACCAGGGCTTGCCCACGATCTGGGTCGCCACCGGCAGCCCGCCCGTCCCGAAGCCGCTGCACACCGACAGCGCCGGCCAGCCCAGCAGGTTGAAGGGGATGGTGAAGCCCGGCTTCTCGATGCTGGCGAATTTTCCGACCTCGGTGATCTTCGGCGCCTCGGCGGGACTGGTCGCGGTGACGAGCAGGTCCACGCCCTCGGTGGCGGCGAAGGTCCGCGTGATGATCTCGCGGCGCTTGCGCTGCGCCTGGATGTAGTCGCCAGCCGAGAGCAGCGCGCCCAGCACCAGCCGCGCGCGCAGCAACTCGCCATACTTCATCGGGCGTTCGCGCATCCATTGCTCGTGCACGGCCCAGGCCTCGGCGCCGAGCGTGACCCAGCCGGCGGCGTGGAAATCCTGCAAGGGCGGAAGGGTGACGTCCACCACCTCCATGCCGCGGCCGCGCAGGATGGCGATGCTTTGCTCGATGCCGGCCAGGGTGGTGTCGGAGACGCGGTGGTCACTCTCGTGGAAATGGCGGATGACGCCGAGGCGACGGCCACGCAGATCCTGGTTCAGGTCGAAGCGGGGGGCGGGTCGGTTGGCGCTGCCGGGGTCGGCCGGGTCGTGGCCCGCCATGGCCTCCAGCAGCAGGGCGCAGTCCTCGCTGGTCCAGGCCATGGGGCCGGTGTGGTCCAGCGTCTGTGCCAGCGGCAGCACGCCTGAGCGCGAGCACAGCCCGTAGCTGGGCTTGATGCCTGCCAGCCCGCACAGCGCGGCCGGGCCGCGGATGGAGCCGCCCGTGTCCGAACCCGTGCCGCCCAGGATCATGCCCGAGGCCACCGCCGCCCCCGTGCCGCTGCTGCTGCCCGAGGTGAAGTGGTCGGTGTTCCACGGGTTGCGGGCCGGCGGCCAGGGCAGGTCGAAGCTCGGGCCGCCAAAGGCGAATTCATGGGTGGCGAGCTTGCCCAGCAGCACCACGCCGGCCTCGCGCCACTTCGCCACGGTAAAGGCGTCGGCCTCGGGGATATGGTCCTGCATCTGCGCGGAATGGCCGGTGGTGGGGATGCCGGCGGTCTCGTAGATGTCCTTGTGGCCGATGGGGATGCCGTCCAGGGGGCCGCGCAGGGTGCCGCCCATTTGCCGCGCCTCGGCGGCGCGGGCGTCTTCCATCGCGCGCTCGGGCGTCTGGTGGATGAAGGCGTGCAGGGCGGGCTGGTGCGCGTCCACGCGGGCGAGGCAGGCCCGGAGAAGCTCGACCGGCGAGATGCGCTTCGCCGCGATATCGGCCGCGGCCCCGGCGATGGTCGGGATCATGCGCGGTCCTCGTGCACGGCGAAGGTGAAGGCGGGCTCGGCGCGCAGTTCGTTGGCGGGCGTGCGCAGCCGGTCCAACAGGACGCGCAGCCTGGGGTGGGCCAGGCGCAGTTCCTCCACCTCGGCGGCGGGCAGGTCGAGGCCCGCCTCGCGCATCAGCAGGGCGAATTCCTCTGGGCTGAGGGGCGGGTGAAGCTCGGCCATGCGTCTCTCCTGTCGCTGCGGCCAGCTTGCGGCTGCTTCGCGCCGGGGTCTAGCGTGGTGGCCAATCGGCAAGGGAAGGAATGGCCATGAAGGTCGGCGACGCCATCGCGGAGATCATGAAGCGGGAGGGGATCGAGATCCTCACCGGCTACCCCGTCAACCACCTCATCGAGCACGCGGCGGCGGTGGACATCCGCCCCGTCATGGTCCGGCAGGAGCGCATCGGGCTGCACATGGCGGACGCCATCAGCCGCGTCACCTCGGGCCGCAAGCTCGGCGCCTTCTGCATGCAACACGGGCCGGGGGCGGAGAACGCCTATGGCGGCGTCGCGCAATGCTTCGGCGAGAGCATTCCCGTGCTGGTCATGCCCATGGGCTATCCGCGCCGCCTCGCGCACATCCCGCCCAACTACAACTCCACCATCCAGATGCGCGGCATCACGAAGTCGGCCGAGGCGATCATGTCGGCCGCCGAGGTGCCCAACATCATGCGCCGCGCCTTCGCCCGCCTGCGCAATGGCCGCGGCGGTCCTGTGCTGGTCGAGATCCCGACCGACATGTTCAACGAGGAACTGCCGGGCGAGCTGGACTACACGCCGGTCGTCGCCACGCGCTCCGGCGCGGACCCGGTGGACATCAAGCGTGCCGCCGAGATGCTGGCCGCCGCGCGCCGCCCCGTGATCTACGCCGGCACCGGCGTGCATTGGGCGCAGGCCTGGCCGCAGCTGCGCGAACTGGCCGAACTGCTGGCCATCCCGGTGACGTCGAGCCTCGGCGGCAAGTCCTCCTTCCCCGAGGACCATGCGCTGGCGCTGGGTTCGGGGGGGCTGGCCATGCCCAAGCCGGTGCGGCACTTCCTCGACAATGCCGATGTGATCCTCGGCATCGGCTGCTCCTTCACCGAGACGAATTTCGGCGTGAAGATGCCGGCGCGAAAAGCGGGCGGCGTGAAGTACATCCACGCGACGCTCGATCCCGACCACATCGACAAGGACATCCGCTGCGACATCGGCCTGGTGGGCGATGCCGGGTTGATCCTGGACGCGCTGCTGGCGGAACTGCGCGGCCGCGTGAAGGAAAAGCGTGACCAGGGCGCCGTGCAGTCCGAGATCGAGGCCATCCGCGCTCCCTGGCTCGCGCAATGGGCGCACAAGCGGGATTCCAACGATGCCCCGCTCAACCCCTACCGCGTGCTGCGCGACCTGTGGCGCACGGTGGATGTGGACAACACCATCATCACGCATGACGCGGGTTCGCCGCGCGACCAGCTTTCGCCGTTCTGGATCAGCCGCACGCCGCTCTCCTATCTCGGCTGGGGCAAGACGACGCAGCTGGGCTATGGCCTCGGGCTCGCCATGGGGGCGAAACTGGCAGCCCCCGACAAGCTCTGCATCAATGTCTGGGGCGATGCGGCGATCGGCTTCACGGGGATGGATTTCGAGACGGCGGTGCGCGAGCGCATCCCCATCCTGTCCATCCTGCTGAACAATTTCTCCATGGCGATCGAGCTGAAGATCATGGCGCTCAGCACCGAGAAATACCGCACCACCGACATCAGCGGCGACTATGCCGCGATGGCCCGCGCCTTCGGCGGCTATGGCGAGCGGGTGACCATGCCGGACGAGATCATCCCCGCGATCCGGCGCGGCATCGCCCAGACGAAGGAGGGCGTGCCGGCGCTGCTGGAATTCATCACCAGCAAGGAGACCGAGGTCTCCCGCCAGTAGTCAGTACCCCGCCGCGGCGCTGACCGTGCCGCGGTGCCCGGCCTGCTGCCGGGCCGTCTCGAGGTGCTGCGCGGCATGGCTGCGCAGCCGCCGGGCCTGGGCCTCGTTGCAGCGCACCTCCTGGAACAAATCGCTTCCCGGGTTGGTGATCTCAAGCTTGGCGCGGACGCGGCAAACCACGCTGGCGGTGCGCGCCCGGCTCACGCCATGCCAGCGGCGCAGCGCCTCGCCCCAGTCGCCGCCATGCTCCCGCGCCCAGCGGGCCAGCATGCCGCCCGCCCAGTCGGCCGAGCGATAGGGGTCCAGCGGCCAGTCCTGTCCCCGCGCATGCAGCCGTGCATGCACCTGCACGCAGCCCGCCATGACGCTGCCCCGGCTGGTGCGCAGCATGCGGCGGGCCTCGTCCAGGTCGGCCGGGAAATGGGCGCGGCCGCGAATGGAGAGGGCATGGGCATGCAGCCCGCTTTCCGAAAGGGCGATGGCCGTGAGCAGGCCGCGCGGCAGGCCGTGGATGTCCTCGGCGCGGCGCGTGGCCATCAGGCAGGCCGCTCGCGGGTCGCGTGCGGCAGAGCGCAGCCCATGGTCGCGCGTGGGCACCAGTTCCTGTGGGGCGTCGCGCATGCGCGGCTGGTCGGCCCGCGCGTCGCTTGGCACGACAGCAGCGGCCAACGCCAAGGCGCAGCCGGCAAGTATTCGGAAAGCAAAGCGCTCGTACGCCGTGCGGGGACCCCGAGGTACGCGCCGATACGGCGCCGCCGCGGGAAGGTCATGCCCGTGCAACATGAAACATCGGGTAGCATGCCGTGACGCATTGGGGCAACCCGGGTGGTTTCCCCGGGCCGGGAACTGGCCCATCTGGACGGGGAAAGGGATTTTCATGCGCTGGACCCGACGCATTGCACTGGCCACGGCCGCCTCGTTCGCTTTGCCGGCGCGCGCCCGGTCGCAGGCCGGCCCGGCCGCAGGTGCCCTCGCATTGCCCGAGCGCCCGGTGCGCCTCATCGCGCCCTTCTCGGAGGCCGGGGCCGCGGACATCGCCGCCCGCCGCTTCGCCCGTCACGCCCAGCGCCACCTGGCCGGGGCCGCGCATCCCATCCAGGTCGAGAACATGCCAGGCGCCTCGGGCGCGCTCGGCACCGGCACGGTGGCCCGCGCCGAGGCCGATGGCTACACGCTGCTGCTGGCGCGCGTCGCCTCCTCCGCCATCCTGCCCGCCATTGACCGGCGCACGCCCTATGGCGTCGAGGATTTCACCTGGCTCGGGCTGCTGGAGGCCAATCCCTTCGTGATCTGCGTGGCCCAGGGCGCGCCCTGGGCCGACCTGCCGGCACTGATCGAGGCGCTGCGCATCGACGCCGTGCCGCGGCTGCGCTTCACGACCTCCGGCCCCGCCACCATCCTCGACCTCGGTGTGCGCAAGATGTTCGTTCTGGCCGGGCTGCCGATCGACGCAGCCGATGCGGTGGCGACGCGCGGGGGCGGCGATGCGCTGGCCGCGCTGTTGGCGGGCGAGGCCGAATTCATCGGCAACAATCTCAGCGACATGATGGACGCCCTGCGCGCGGGCCAAGTGCGGGCGCTGGCGGTGAGCGGTGGTGCACGCCTCGCCCTGCTGCCGGGCGTGCCCACCACCTCCGAGGCTGGGCTGCCCGACATGGCATCGCTGTCCGGCTGGAGTGCCATCGCCGGCCCCGCGAACCTGCCCGAGACGGTCTCGCTCTACTGGCAGGGCGTCATCGCGCGCACCGGGGCGGACCCGGACTGGATCGCGCAGACCCTGGCCGGGGGCAGCCTGCCGCGCATCACGGATGGCGCCGGGGCGCAAGCGCATGTGCAGGCGCAGATCGCCTTCTACCGTGACATCGCGCGGCGCCTGAACCTCGGGTAGGGCGCCCGCCGGTCAAGGCACGGAAAGATGGCGCAACCGCGCCCCATGCGGTTGACGGATCGCGGCATGGCGGCAACCCTTCGCGCGGACGCTGCTTGCGGCATTCGAGTGCACGCCGTTTGCGGGAGGACGCGAGAGCCGCAATGACGCCACACGCCAGAAAGGGGGCCAACAGCCCATGAAGAACCCCGCCTATATCGTCGGTGCCTTCGAGCATCCGACGCGCAAGGCCGAGACCAAGTCCACCGCCCAGCTCCATGCGGAAGTCGCCTATGGCGCGCTGCAGGATGCAGGGCTGCAGGCCAGCGACATCGACGGCTATTTCTGTGCGGGCGATGCGCCCGGCATGGGTGGCCTGTCCATGATCGACTACATGGGCCTGAACAAGCTGCGCCACTACGACACGACGGAGAGCGGTGGCTCCTCCTACGTGATCCATGTGGGGCATGCGGTGGAGGCCATCCTCCAGGGCAAGTGCGACATCGCGCTGATCACGCTGGCCGGGCGCCCGCGCGCCGAGGGCATGCAGACCGGCACCGCCGTGCGCAGCGCCGGCGTGGGCGTGCCCGATGAGAGCTTCGAGCTGCCCTATGGCCGCACCATCGCCACCATGCACGCCATGGTCGCGACCCGGCACATGTATGAATACGGCACGACGAGCGAGCAGCTGGCCTGGATCAAGGTGGCCGCCTCGCACCACGCGCAGCACAACCCGCACGCGATGCTGCCCAAGGTGGTGACGGTCGAGGATGTGGTGAACTCGCCCATGGTGGCGGACCCGCTGCACCGGCTGGATTGCTGCGTGATCTCTGACGGCGGCGGCGCGCTGATCGTGGCGCGGCCCGAAATCGCCAAGACGCTCAACCGCCCCAAGGTGGGCGTGAAGGGCTGGGGCGAGGCCTACAAGCACCAGAACGCGGGCGGCATCGACCTCACCTACTCCGCCGCCGCCATGTCGGGGCCGATGGCCTTCAACAAGGCCGGCGTGAAGCCCGCGGACATCAAGTACGCGAGCATCTATGACAGCTTCACCATCTCGGTGCTGGTGCAGCTGGAAGACCTCGGCTTCTGCGAGAAGGGCAAGGGCGGCCAGTTCGTGCAGGATGGCGGGCTGATCTCGGGCGTGGGCAAGCTGCCGTTCAACACGGATGGCGGCGGCTTGTGCAACAACCACCCGTCCAACCGCGGCGGCATGACCAAGGTGATCGAGGCCGTGCGCCAGGCGCGTGGCGAAGCGCACCCGAAGGTGCAGGTGCCCAACGCGGACCTCGTCCTCGCCAATGGCAAGGGCGGCAACCTCGGCACGCGGCATGGCTGCGGCACCGTCATCCTGGAGAGGGAGTGATCCTCATGGCAACGCAAGCCTTTGACCGCACCCCGGCGGCCCCCGCCGAGAGCCCCGACAACAAGCCCTATTTCGACGGCTGCCGCGAAGGCAAGCTGATCCTGGGCAAGTGCAAGGACACGGGGAAGCTGTTCCACTACCCGCGCCATGTCTCGCCCTTCACCCTCTCGAACAATGTCGAGTTCGTGGAGGCCAAGGGCACGGGCGAGATCTACTCCTGGTCCGTGGCGCGCGGGAAGGAGCCGTTCTGCGTGGCCTATGTTAAGCTCGACGAAGGGCCGATCATGCTGACGAACATCGTGGAATGCGACCTCGATGCGCTGGCGTGTGGCCAGAAGGTGAAGGTGAAGTTCCGCGAGACCGAAGGCGCCCCGGTGCCGATGTTCGTGCTGGCCTGAGCGTCATGGCGGGCGGGGGTTTTCCATGAAGATTCCCGCCCTGCCCTTCACAGTGACCGACGGGGCTTCCCGGCCGGTCACTCCCCCCCGGGGGGAGCCCGGCACCGCCACCTGGCGCACGCTCAACATCGGCGACCTGCGCGTGCGGATGGTGGAGTATTCCCCCGGCTACCTGGCCGACCATTGGTGCGACCGCGGCCATGTCCTCTACGTGCTGGAGGGGGAGATGGAGACGGAGTTGCGCGACGGCCGCCGCTTCACGCTGACGGCGGGCATGAGCTACCAGGTGTCGGATTTCGGCGATGCGGCGCACCGCTCGTCCACAAGGGACGGGGTGCGCCTGTTCATCGTGGATTGAGCTTGCTGCGCGGCGGATTCACCGCTCCGGCTGCGCCTGCGCGGCTCAGGTGCGGGGCTACCCCAGCATCGAGTTGAAGTTGCCCCCGTCCATCACGAGGTTCTGCCCCACGATGAAGCCCGCCTGCGCGCCGCAGAGGAAGGCGCAGGCCTGGCCGAATTCCTCGGGGTCGCCCACGCGGCCGGCGGGATTGTTGCGGGCCTGCTCGGCCAGGTGATCCTCGGCCGTGCGGCCGGATTTCGCGGCCATGGCGGCGGCGGTGCCGCGCAGCCGGTCGGTGAGGAACGGCCCGGGCAGCAGCCCGTTGATGGTGACGTTGTGCCGCGCCACCTGCCGCGCCAGCCCTGCGACGAAGCCCGTCAGCCCCGCCCGCGCGCCATTGCTCAGCCCCAGGATCGGAATGGGCGACTTCACCGAGGAGGAGGTGATGTTCACGATGCGCCCGAAGCGCCGCGCGCTCATTCCATCCACCACGGATTGGATCAGGAAGATCGGCGTCAGCATGTTGGCGTCGAGTGCCTTGATCCAGGCGTCGCGGTCCCAGTCGCGGAAATCGCCGGGGGGCGGGCCGCCAGCATTGTTCACCAGGATGTCGGGCGCGGGGCAGGCGGCGAGTGCGGCGGCGCGGCCGGCCTCGGTGGTGATGTCGCCGGCGACCGTGGTCACTTCGGCGCCCGTGGCGGCGCGGATTTCGGCCGCGGTGGCCTCCAGCGCCTCGGCGCCGCGGGCGGTGATGGTGAGCTTCACACCTTCCCGCGCCAGGGCGAAGGCGCAGGCGCGCCCCAGCCCCTTGCTGGCCGCACAGACCAGCGCGCTGCGCCCCTTGATGCCGAGATCCATCGGTGTTCGTTCCTTCCCTACCTGGCCGTGCCGAAGATGCGGTGCTCCACCCGGTCGCCCACGCGCAGGTTCAGCCGCTCCGCCGTGCCGCCCTGCAATTCCAGCGTGGCGCGCACGGGGCCCCGGCTGTCGATGGTGGCGAGGCTGAGCGGTGTCGCGCGCTCATGGATGCGGTGGATGCGCCCATCTGCGGCGATGAACACCATGTCCAGCGGGATGAGCGTGTTGCGCATCCACATGGAGCTTTGCTGCGGCCGGCCCCAGTCGAACAGCATGCCCTCGTCGGGCTGCATGCTGGTGCGGAACATCATGCCGATGGTCTGGTCCTCGGGCCGCACCGCCATTTCGACCCGGAATGCGTGGCGGGTGCCGTCGCGGCCGACGATGACAAGCGCCTCCTCGGCCAGGCGCGGCTGGGGCTGGTTGACCCCCGGCTGGCCATGCGCCGCGAAAGGCAGGAGGAGAAGGGCGAGCAGCAGCCAGCGTTTCATCATGCCGCGCATCATGGCATGGCGAACAGCGTCTCGGGCAGCCCCCGCGCGAGCAGCGCGCGCACCTCCTCGCGCACCGCCCCCTCGCGCGGCGCATCGAGCAGGGTGGTGAACCAGTGCGGCGCGGGGTTGCGGCCGGCGGCGCGATGGAAGCTGAGCGCGCGCAGCACCGCCTCGGCGGCCTCGGGCAGGCGCAGCGGCGGCGCGATCCCGTTGAGTTCCGCCCAGGCCAGCGCCCAGCAGCGCGCCACCGACCAAGGGTTGTAGCCCCCTCCCCCGAGCAGGATCAGCCTTGGCGCGGTGCCACGCAGCGCCGCCACCAGGTCGCGATGCGCGTTGTTGGAAAGTGCGAGGCGCGAGAGCGGGTCCTCCAACAGCGCATCGGCCCCGCATTGCAGCATGATGGCCTGGGGGCGCCAGCGGGCAATGAGCGGTTCGATCAAGCCCTGCCGCAGCGCGCGCATCTCGGTGTCGTGGAAGCCCGCGGGCACCGGCAGGTTCAGCGCCTGGCCGCCGGCCTCGTCCTCGGCCGCGCCGGAGAAGGGCCAGCGCGCGGCCTCGTGGATGGAGACGGTCAGCACGCGCGGGTCGTCGTGGAAGGCGTCCTGCACGCCATCGCCGTGATGCGCGTCCACGTCGAGATAGAGAACCCGCGTCAGCCCCTGGTCGAGCCATGCCAGCAGCCCAAGGACGGCGTCGTTCACATAGCAGAAGCCGCTCGCCCGGTCCGGCCGGCCGTGATGGGTGCCGCCGCCGGGCACATGCACCGCGCCGCCGTGCCGCGTCAGCTCGGCCGCCAGCAGCACGCCGCCCGCGCTGGTGGCCGGGCGGCGGAATACCTCGCGATAGACGGGGTTGCCATCGGCGCCGATGCGGAAGCGCGCGCGGTCCTCGGGCGTCACCGCCTGCATGGCCTCGGCGCGTTGCAGGGCCGCGATGTAGTCGGGCGCGTGGAAGCGGGTGAGCGCCGCCACGCTGGCCATCGGGCTGTCGCGGTATTGCCCGGGCTCCACCCAGCCCAGCGCCCGGACCAGGTCCAGCGTGGTGGAGACGCGCGGGATGGCCAGCGGGTGCTTGGGGCCGTAGGTGGAGCGGAGGTAGATCTCGCTCCCGATCAGGAGCGGCGCGTCAGGAATTTTGCGGCATGCCCTCGGGGATGATGGTCCGCACCAGGCTCGCGTCCAGTTCCTCGTATTCGTGGTAGCGGATGGTGGCGTAAAGCTCGGCGCGCGTCTGCATGCGGTCGAGCGCGCCCTGGGTGCCGCCCTCCTCCGCGATCTGGGCGTAGAGCTTCTCCCACGCCTTGGCCGCGATGCGCAGGTGCGAGACGGGCCAGATCACCATGGCATAGCCCATGGCCTCGAACTCGGCGGCGGTGAAGAAGGGGGTGCGGCCGAACTCGGTCATGTTGGCCAGGAGCTTCACACCCGGCATACGCCGGGCAAACTCGAGAAACATGTCGCGCGTGACCAGCGCCTCGGGGAAGATCGCGTCGGCCCCCGCGTCGAGGTAGCGCTTCGCGCGGTCCACCGCCGCGTCCATGCCCTCGCTCGCCACCGCGTCCGTGCGGGCGATGACGTAGAGGTGCCGGCGCGCGCGGCGGGCGGCGGCGACCTTGGCGCACATCTCGTCCACGCTGGCCAGCTTCTTGTCGTTCAGGTGGCCGCACTTC
>JBHYDO010000132.1:2072-12142 GCA_051860645.1 Roseococcus sp. | reverse complement strand
GCCCCGGCGCCTGGGCGGCGGCGCGCAGCGCGTGGAAGTCGCGCGACTGGCGGCAAAGCTCGGGCAGTTCCTCGCCCCCGTAGACGATGGCCATGGGTTTGCGCACCATCGGGCGGCGCTGCGGCGAGAGGTTGATGATCTCGTCATCCGTCAGCTTCAGCGCGGCGTTGAGGTAGGTGTCGCGAATCGGCCCCAGCTCGAAGATGCCCGAGATGGCGACGGCGGCGGTCACTGAGGGATGCTCCGCACCCAGTGCGGTCAGATGCCCGCCGGCGCTCCAGCCCGACAGCAACAGCGGCCCGCCCATGCCGTGTTCGGCGCCATTCGCGGAGAGCCAGTCCAGCGCGGTGTTCACCTGCCAGACGATGCGCGTCAGCGTGGCCTCCGGCGCCAGGGTGTAGCCGCACATGGCGACACCCCAGCCCATGGCCAGCGCGCCCTCGGCCATGCAGGCGAAGTCCTGCCTGCGGTTCATTTGCCAATAGCCGCCATGGATGAAGGCCAGCACGGGGGCGGCGGGATCGCGTCCTGGGAACAGGTCCCACGCCTCGCGCTCCGTGGGGCCATAGGGCAGGCTCAGCGCACCCGGATGGGCGGCGCGCAGCGCCTCGGACGCGTGGTTGCGTTCCTGCACCAGCAAGGGGCTGTCGGCGACGGCCTTGCCATTGTCATAGGCGGCGTCGCGCTCACGCTGCGTGAGGCACGCCCAGTTGGGGCCAATCGCATCGAGACCGTTCGCCAGCTTCATTCCAACCATCCGGGATTTTGCGACGCAGCACACATCGACGCGGCCGGGCTGTAAATCCGACAGCGCGGGCTGGCGACGGAAATTGCGCTCGCGGCGACCGCCGCACCGGGATGGTTGCAGGGGGCGGGGCGCGGCTGCAAGCTGGCCCTCGCGCAGGTGCGGGAAGGGCCATGTCGCGCCCAGGCTGGCGGCCAGCGGAGGGATGGGATGGCACTATGGCTTGGCGCCTTGCTTCTGCTGCTTGGCGCCTGCACGCCCGCGCCGCCGCGCGGGCCCGCTGCGGACCATGTCTGCGTGCCTATCCCCAATGGCCTTGTGGAATGCAATGAGGTGCGCCCAGCGCGGTGACGGGCCGTCCGTCGGGCGAGCCCCGCCCCGATGCACCTGGGGCTGCCGACCGTCGGGCGTTCAGCCCGCAATGACACGGATCGGGCTGCCCGCCTCATAGGCCTGGATGGATACCACCGCGCCGGCGAAATAGCTTCGATAATTCTCATGCGTCACGTAGCCCAGATGCGGCGTCAGCACGGTGTTGGGCGCGGCGAGCAGCGGGTGGTCCATCGGCAGCGGTTCCACGTCGTAGACGTCGATGCCCGCGCCCGCGATGCGCTCTTCCGTCAGGGCCGCGATCAGCGCCGGCTGGTCGATGATGGGCCCGCGCGAGGTGTTCACCACGAAGGCGGTCGGCTTCATCAATCCCAGTTCCGCCGCCCCAACCAGCCCGCGCGAACGCTCGGACAGGATGAGGTGCACGGAGAGCACGTCTGCCTGTGCAAACAGGGCGGCCTTGTCCACCCGCGTCACGCCATGGGCCGCGGCGGCTTCGGCGGTCAGGTTCTGGCTCCAGGCGATGGTCTTCATGCCCAGCGCCTGGCCCACGCGCGCCACCTTCTGGCCAAGCTTGCCCAGGCCGAGAAGGCCGAGGATGCGCCCATCAAGCCCCACGCCCACCGCGGTCTGCCAGCGGCCGGCGCGCAGCGCGTCCTGCTGCGCCGGGATGCCACGGGCCAGCGCCAGGATCAGCCCCCAGGTGAGGTCCACCGTCGGCGCGCCGAAGCTCGGCGTGCCGCAGAAGGTGACGCCGCGCGCGGCGCAGGCGGCGGCGTCGATGCCGCGGTTGCGCTCGCCCGTGGTGATGAGCAGGCGGAGGTTGGGCAGGCGTTCCAGCAGCGCGGCCGGGAAGGGCGTGCGCTCGCGCATGGCGAGGATGGCGTCGAAGGGCGAGAGCCGCGCCACCAGCGCGTCCTGGTCGTGCAGCGTGTCGCGGAATACGGTGGGCTCGATGTGGGAGACCCGGTCCCACGGACCCATGGCGAGGGTGACGCCCTGGTAGTCGTCGAGGATGGCGAGGCGGGTGAGCTTGGGCATGGCGTGTTCCCCTGGGAGCTAGAGCATGATGCGTTGAGGCGGCATCGCCGAAAACGCTGAAGCACACTCCCGGCAAAGGCTAGACCGGGCGGCGCGAGCACAGGTGAACGCCGCAGGTCTAGGATTTCAGCGCGCGAAGGGCATTCAGAATCACTGCGACGTCAATCGCCTCCTGCAACAGGGCACCTTGGACCGGCGTCAGGTAGCCCGCCGCCGCCACCCCCATGCCGACCAGCGAGAGGCCGATCCCCGCCAGCACGCTCTGCCGCGCGATGGCGCGCGCGCGGCGGGCGGCAGCCAGCACCTGTGCGAGCCGCCCAAGCCCCTCGCCCAGCAGGACGGCATCGGCCGCCTGGGCCGCGGCGGCGCCGCGCACGCCCACTGCCACGCCCACATCGGCCGCGGCCAGGGCGGGCGCGTCGTTCAAGCCGTCCCCCAGCATCATCACCGGCCCATGTGCGCGGGCGGCCTTCACCAGCGCCACCTTGCCGGCGGGGTCGAGACGCGAGGTTGCGGCATCGGCGCCCACCGCGCGGCCGATGGCGGCGACCGGCGCCTCGGCATCGCCCGAGGCGAGCTCCACCCAGGCGATGCCCTGTGCGCGCAGCGCGGCCAGCAGCGCGGGTGCCTCCGGCCGCAGCGAATCGGCGAAGAGCAGCACCCCCACCACCACGCCTTCCACCGCGATGAGGGAGCGCGTGGCGCCGGCCAGCGCCTCTTCCTTTTCAAGCGGCGGCGGGGTTCCCTTCGCGTGGGCCAGCACGAAGGCGGCGCCGCCGACCAGCACGCGCCGGCCCTCGACCACACCTTCCAGCCCCTCGCCCGGGGATTCGCGCACCGCCCCGGGCGTGGCCAGCGCAAGGCCACGCGCGCGTGCCGCGGCCACCAGGGCATGGGCAATGGGATGGGTGGAGGCCTGGTCCAGGCTGGCCGCCAGGCGCAGGGCCTCGTCACCGCCGGCATGGGCCACCAGCTCGGCATGGCCGCGGGTCAGCGTGCCGGTCTTGTCCATCACCACGACGCGGATGCGCGACATGGCCTCCAGCGCCGCGGCCGACTTGACCAGAACGCCCAGCTTCGCCGCGCGCGAGAGGCCTGCCATCAGCGCCACCGGCACGGCCAGGATCAGCGGGCAAGGGGTGGCGACGACCAGCACGGCCAGTGCCCGCGTGGCCTCGCCCGAGATGGCCCAGGCGGCGCCGGCGATGGCCAGCGTCAGTGCCAGGAACACCAGCGACCATCGGTCTGCCAGCCGTGCCATCGGCGCGCGGCTTTCCTGCGCGGCGCGCACCAGGCGCAGGATGCCGCCATAGGTGCTGGCCTCGGCGTCGGTGGTGGCCAGCAGGTCGAAGGGCTCGCCGGCATTGCCGCAGCCGGACAGCAGCGCCTCGCCGGCCGCGGCGCGCAGCGGCATGGGCTCGCCCGTCACGGCGGCGGTGTCGAGCAGGGCGGCGGGGCTTTCCAGCACGCCATCCACCGGCAGCACCGCCCCGCGCGGGATCAGGAGCCGGTCACCGGGGCGGAGTGCGCCGATGGGCACTTCCTCCAGGCCCTGGGCGCCGTGGCGCAGCGCCGTACGAGGCTGGCGGGCCAGCAGCGCGGTCATCTCGGCGGTGGCGCGGTGACGGGCGTGGTCGTCCAGGAACTGCCCGCCGGCATACATCAGCGCCACGACATTGGCGGCGAGGCTCTCGTCCATCACCAGCGCGAAGCCGATGGCCAGTGCGGCGATAAGGTCGAGCCCGGTCTCGCCCCGACCCAGGCTGCGGGCCATCTCGGCCAGCAGCACGACCAGAATGGGCAGGGCGCCCATCGCGAAGGCGGCGCCGGGCGCCGCGCCCAGTGCCCAGAGCAGCGCCCCCCCCAGCAGGCCGAGCAGCGGCGGCGCCAGCAGCGCCCGCCGGTCGGCCAGGTTATTCACGCGAGGAGGGCCCCGGCCGCCGCCCGCAGCGCCTCGGGCACGGGCACGGTGCGCGATTGTAGGGCGCGGTCCACATAGACATGGGTGAAATGGCCCTCCGCCGCCGCGCTCTCCTCCGCGTTGCGGAACAGCGCGAGTTCATAGGTGATGGAGGAGCCGCCCAGTCGGCGAAGCCGCAGCCCGCCCGTCACCTCGTCGGGGAAGGCCATGGGCGAGTGGTAGCGGCAGCCGGTCTCGACCACCAGCCCCACATGCGGGCTGTGCGCCAGATCCAGCACGCCATGGGCCAACAGGAAGCGCGCCACCAGCGTGTCGAACAGGCTGTAGTGCTGGACGTTGTTCATGTGGCCGTAGATGTCGTTGTCCATCCAGCGGGTGGCCATGGGGCAGAACCATCTGTAGTCGGCGCGGCGGCCGGGGGGTGCTCTCACGCGGCGGGTCCTTCGGGTGGTCGGGTGGGCAGAATGTCGCGGTTCGTGCCCGGTTTCCATCGGGGACGGGCGGGAAGGGCTTCGCTCCGGCGCGCGGGGCGGCTATGCAGGCGTGTTGCAGCCCCAAGCCTGGATGATCCAAACCCCCATGTCCGTCGCCGCGAGGCCCGCCCCCATGCCGGAAACCTTCCGCCTGCGTGCCAGCAATTACAGCCTGCTGACGCTGCGCCTGCTGACGGGCCGCATCGAGGAGGTGCTGCCCGCCCTCGGCGACCAGTTCCAGAAGGCGCCGGGCTTCCTGCGCTTCGCCCCCATCGCCATCGGCCTGGACGACATCGGCGATGACCGGGTGGACTTCCCCGCGCTGATTCAGGGGCTGCGCGCGCTGGAAATCCTGCCCATCGGTGTGACCGGCGGTAGCCAGATGCAGCGCGCGGCGGCGGCCGGTGCGGGCCTGCCCACGCTGCGCCCCGCCGGGCAGAAGGAAACCGAGGTGCAGGCACCTGCCCCCGTGGCGGCCCCGCCCGTGGCCATGAGCCCGCCACCCGCGCCCGCCGCGCCCATGCCCGCCCCCGCCGCCGCGCGCACCCTGGTGGTGGACCAGAACGTCCGCGCGGGGCAACGCATCCATGCCCAGGGGGCGGACCTCATTGTGATCGGGACCGTGAACCCCGGCGCCGAGGTGATCGCGGACGGCAACGTCCACATCTATGGCGCGCTGCGCGGCCGGGCCGTGGCCGGCGCCGGCGAGGACGGCGGCGCGCGCATCTTCGTGCAGAATTTCGACCCGGAACTCGTCGCCATCGCGGGCTTCTATGCCGTGCGGGACGGGCTTTCGGGCACACCCATCGGCCGCGGCGTCATCGTCCGGCTCGAGGGCGAACAGCTCCGCTTCAGCCCCCTGGGCTGAGCGGACGCAATCGAGAGGGGATTTCGTCATGGCGCAGGTGATCGTCGTCACATCGGGCAAGGGGGGCGTGGGCAAGACCACCAGCTCTGCCGCCTTCGCCACCGGGCTCGCGCAGCGCGGCAAGAAGACCGTGGTGATCGACTTCGACGTGGGGCTGCGGAACCTCGACCTCATCATGGGCGTCGAGCGGCGGGTGGTGTTCGACATCGTGAACGTCATCCAGGGCGAGGCGAAGCTCAACCAGGCCCTGATCCGCGACAAGCGGGTGGATGGGCTGTGCATCCTTCCCGCCAGCCAGACCCGCGACAAGGACGCGCTGACGCGCGAGGGCGTGCAGGGCATCATCGAGGAGCTGTCGAAGGAATTCGACTACATTCTCTGCGACAGCCCGGCCGGCATCGAGAAGGGCGCGCTGCTGGCGCTCTACTTCGCCGACAGCGCCATCGTGGTGACAAACCCCGAGGTCAGCTCGGTGCGTGACAGCGACCGCATCCTGGGCGTGCTGCAATCCAAGTCCAAGCGCGCCGAAGAGGGGAAGGAGCCGGTGAAGCAGCATCTGCTGCTGACCCGCTACGACCCCAACCGCGTCGAGCGCGGCGAGATGCTGAAGCTGGACGATGTGCTGGAAATCCTGGCCATTCCGCTGCTGGGCGTGATCCCGGAGAGCGAGAGCGTGCTGAAGGCCAGCAACAGCGGCAACCCCGTGATCCTCGACAGCGAAAGCCCGGCGGGCCAGGCCTATGCCGACGCCGTGGCGCGCTTCCTGGGCGAGGAAAAGCCGCACCGCTTCATCGAGCCGGACAAGAAGAAGGGCTTCTTCGGGCGCCTGTTCGGCGGGAGGGCGGCATGAGCTGGCTCAACTTCTTCCGCACCCGCCGCGAGGCCGAGGCCGGCACCGCCACCAACGCCAACCTGGCGAAGGACCGGCTGCAGGTCATCATCAGCCATGAGCGCGTCTCCCGCACGCGGGAGGATTTCCTGCCCAAGCTCCAGCAGGAGCTGGTGGCCGTGGTGTCCCGCTATGTCGCGGTGGACCCGGACAAGGTGCATGTAAACCTGGAGCGCGGGGCGGACCTCTCCACGCTCGCCATCGAGATCGAGCTGCCGGGGCCCAAGGGCAAGCTCACGTGAGCTTCGCGGACGCGGTCGCCCACGCCGAGGCGCACGAAACCCCCTGGCCGCGCGACATCCTGGCGCATCTCGAATCCGGCTTCTTCGAACCGGCACCGGACAATGAGGTGCTGGGCCCCACCGCCCCGCGCGGCGGCCCGGCCGGCATCATCTTCCAGCGCGGGCAGCGCGTGGCCGAATGGGGCGACACGCACCGCGCGGACATGACCTTCAGCGTGGCGAAATCCTATCTGGCCATTCTGGCGGGCCTCGCCGTGCAGGATGGGAAGCTCGCGGACCTTGATGCGCCGGTTTCAGCCTCCGTGCCGCACCCGGCCTTCGAGGGCGCACAGAATGGCCGCGTCACCTGGCGGCACCTGCTGACCAACACCTCCGAATGGGAGGGCACGCTGTTCGGCAAGAGCGACCTGATCGATCGCGGCCGCAACCTGGGCGTGGAAGGCCATGGCGAGAAGCGCAGCACCCGCCCCCTGCGCGCGCCAGGCGAATACTGGGAATACAACGACGTGCGGGTGAACGCGCTGTCGCTTGGCCTGCTGCACCTGTTCCGCCGGCCGCTGCCCGAGGTTTGGCGCGAACGCATCATGGACCCGATCGGCGCCAGCGCGGATTGGCACTGGCATGGCTATTCCACCTCCGGCGTCGAGATTGACGGCCGCGTGATCGAGAGCGTGTCGGGCGGCGGACACTGGGGCGGGGGCATCTTCATTTCGGCCGAGGACCAGGCCCGCGTGGGCCTGCTGGTGGCCGCCGATGGCGTGTGGGAAGGCCGCGAACTCATCCGCAAGGAGTGGCTGGATCTCTGCCGCACCCCCTGCGCGCTGAACCAGCACTACGGCTTCCTGTTCTGGCTGAACGCTGGCGGGAAGAAGTGGCCGAGCGCCAGCGAGGGCGCGGTGTGCTTCTCCGGCGCCGGCGGCAACACCACCTGGATGGAGCCTGCGGGCGGCATCGTCAGCGTGACGCGCTGGCTCGACCCCGCGCATCTGGACGGGTTCATGGGGAAGGTGCGCGCCGCGGCATGAGCCTGGCGCGCGTCGCCACCTTCGCCTTCGCCGGCATCGAGGCCGTGCCGGTGGAGGTGCAGGTGCAGTTGGCCCCCGGCCTGCCGGCCTTCCTGGTGGTGGGTCTGGCCGACAAGGCCGTGGGCGAATCGCGCGAGCGGGTGCGGGCGGCGCTGACGGGCCTGGGCCTCTCGCTGCCGCCCAAGCGCATCCTGGTGAACCTCGCACCCGCCGACCTCGCCAAGGAGGGCAGCCATTACGACCTGCCCATCGCGCTCGCCCTGCTGGCCGCGATGGACGTGATCCCGCGCGAGGAGCTTTCCGGTTTCGCGGCGCTGGGCGAACTGGGCCTGGTTGGCGCCATCCAGCCCGTGGCGGGCGTGCTGCCCGCGGCCCTGGCCGCCTCGCAGCGCAACCTCGGCCTGATCTGCCCCGCCGCCCAGGGGGCCGAGGCCGCCTGGGCCGGGCGCGGCGAGGTGCTGGCACCCGCCGACCTGCCCGCTTTGCTCAACCATTTTCGCGGCACCCAGGTGCTCTCCCCGCCCGCGCCGCCGGCCATGGTGCCGGAGCCCTGGCGCGGCCCCTGCCTCTCCGAGGTGAAGGGGCAGGAGACGGCCAAGCGCGCGCTGGAAATCGCTGCGGCCGGCGGCCACAACCTGCTGCTGATCGGCCCGCCCGGTGCCGGCAAATCCATGCTGGCCCAGCGCCTGCCCGGCCTACTGCCCGACCTGACGCCGGCCGAGGCGCTGGAACTCTCCCTGGTGCATTCCGTCGCCGGCCTGCTGCGCGACGGCAAGCTGCTCACCCGCCCGCCCTTCCGCGAACCCCACCATTCCGCCAGCCAGGCCGCGCTGATCGGCGGCGGCAACAAGGGGCGTCCGGGTGAGATCAGCCTCGCGCATCACGGCGTGCTCTTCCTCGACGAATGGCCGGAGTTTCCCCGCCCGGCGCTGGAGGCGCTGCGCCAGCCGATGGAATCCGGCCGCGCCGTGATCGCCCGCGCCAATGCCCATGTGACCTATCCCGCGCGCTTCCAGGTGGTGGCGGCCATGAACCCCTGCCGCTGCGGCTTCCTGGGCGACCCGGGCCGGGAATGCTCCCGCGCCCCGCGCTGCGGCGAGGAGTATTCCGACCGCCTCAGCGGCCCCCTGCTGGACCGGATGGACCTGACTGTGGAGGTCCAGCCCGTGCCCGCCGCCGAGCTTTCCCGCGCGCCGGCGGGCGAGACCACCGCATCCGTGGCCCGTCGAATCCGCGCCGCCCGCGCCGCCCAGCGCGCGCGCTATGGCGAGGACGGCCCGCGCCACAACGCCGCCGCCGAGGGCGCCGAGCTGGAAGAGAACCTCGTTCTCGACAACATGGCGCGCGAGCTGCTCGAACAGGCGACGGAGCGGCTGGGCCTCTCGGCGCGCGGCCACACCCGAATGCTGCGCGTGGCGCGCACCATCGCGGACCTGGCCGGGAGTGCGGCCGTCACGCGCGCCCATGTGGCGGAGGCGCTGGCCTATCGGGGCCGGCGCGGCATGCGGAGGATCGGATGAAGCGGCTTTTCCTGTGCCTGTTGCTGTGTGCGACACCGGCCTTCGCGCAGCCCGCCCCGATGGTGGTCGCGGGCCACCCGCTCGCCGCGCAGGCGGGCCTCCAGGTGCTGCGGGAAGGCGGCGCCGCGATCGATGCCGCGATCACCGTCCAGGCCGTGCTGACGGTGGTGGAGCCGCAGGCCTCCGGGATCGGTGGCGGCGCCTTCCTGCTGCATTGGGACGGCCGCGCCGTCACCGCCTGGGATGGGCGCGAGACGGCGCCCGCCGCCGCCACCGAGGACCTGTTCCTGCGCGACGGGCGCCCCATGCCCTTCCGCGAGGCCGTGGTGGGCGGGCGCTCGGTCGGCGTGCCGGGCGTGATGCGCATGCTGGAGGCGGCGCATCGCGAGCATGGCGCGCTGCCTTGGGCGCGGCTCTTCGCGCCGGCCATCCGGCTGGCGGAGGAGGGCTTCCCCGTCTCGCCCTACCTGGCCCGCGTGCTGTTGGCGACCGCGCCCGCCCTGCGGCAGGACACGGTCGCCGCCGCGCTGTTCCTGACGCCCGAGGGCGGGCCGCTGCCCGCCGGCGCCACGCTGCGCAACCCGGCCCTGGCCGCGACGCTGCGGGCGCTGGCCGCACAGGGAGCCGACGCGCTGCACACCGGGCCCATCGCCGAGGAGATCCTGCGCGTCGTGCGCGGCCACTCGAACCCAGGCCAGATGACGGCCGAGGACCTGGCCGGCTATGCCCCGCACCGCGCCCAGGCCATCTGCCTGCCCTACCGCGCCTACACGCTGTGCGGCCCGCCCCCGCCCTCGGGGGGCGCGGTGGTGCTGCAGATCATGGGGCTGCTCGCGCATTTCGACCTGCCCTCGCTGCCGCCCGACAGCGCCGACGCCGCCATGCTGATCGGCGAGGCGGGGCGGCTCGCCTTCGCCGACCGCAACATGTTCATGGCCGACCCGGCCTTCGCGACGGTGCCGGTCCCGGGCCTGCTGGACCCCGCCTACCTGACGGCGCGCGCGCAGCAGATCAGC
>JBHYDO010000132.1:0-2062 GCA_051860645.1 Roseococcus sp. | reverse complement strand
GCCTGGACCGCGCCATCGCCGCGATCGCGCCCGGCAATCCGCGCCATGGCGGCCCGCCCTTGGCCAGCCAGCCGCCGCAGCCCGAGGCCGGCACGGCGCAGGTCTCCATCCTGGACGCCCAGGGCCGCGCAGTGAGCATGACCACCACCATCGAGGGGCTGATGGGCGCGCATGTGATGGCGGGCGGCTTCCTGCTGAACAACCAGCTGACCGACTTCAGCTTTCTCCCCGCCCGCGACGGCCGGCCCATCGCCAACCGGGTGGCGGGCGGCAAGCGGCCGCGTTCCTCCATGTCGCCCATCCTGGCCTTCCGCGACGGGCGGCTGGTGGCCGTGACCGGTTCGCCCGGGGGCGCGCGCATCATCGGCTATGTGGCGCAATCCATGGTGGCGCTGCTCGACTGGGACATGTCGGCCGAGGCCACGGTCGCGTTGCCGCATGTGGGCCCGCTGAACGCTGTTGTGGAGTTGGAGGCCGACACCCCGGCCGCCGCCCTGCAACCGGTGCTGGCGGCGCGCGGGCTGGAGGTGTCGGTTCGCGCCATGTCCTCGGGGCTGCATGTCATCCGGCTGCGTCCCGGCCAGCCGCCGCAGGGCGGGGCGGACCCGCGTCGCGAGGGCGTGGTTGCGGCCGAGTGAGGCGACGGCCGGCCTTGCCCTGTGGTTTACCCCCGCTCTAGCCTTCAACCACTCCTTGTCCGCCGCGGAGGCGCCGGACCAGGCGCGAGGCAAGCTGGCGGGCGCGAAGGCGCGCCATTCGGGTGTTCCGGCCCACCGGCAGACAGAGGGGAAGCATTGAATGAAGACTTGTCTTCTCGCCGCGGCGGCCGCGCTGACGGTCATGGTGGGTCCGCTGGTTGGCCCAGGGGTCGCGCAGAACTACAATCTGCGTCCTTCCTTCGGCACCGTGAACCTCAACGCAAATTTCTATCCGGATCCGTTCGTCGTCCCTGTCACGGCCGGCGGCTCCATCCCCGCCGAGCGGCTTGGTGGCTCGCAATGCGTCGGCACGATCGCGCAGGCGCCGGATGTGCGGCTGAACTACCGCGCGGGGCAGGGGCTTCCGCTCTACATCTCGGCGACCTCGCGCTTCGATATCACGCTGGTGGTGAACCTGCCCAATGGCCGCTGGGCCTGCAACGACGACTTCATCGGCACCGATCCGGGTATCGTGTTCGGCAACCCGATGTCCGGCCAATACGACATCTGGATCGGCCATTATGGGCGCGGCGCAGGCGTGCCGGCGCGGCTGCACATCTCGGAAATCCCGCCCCGGTAGCTCTGATGCAAAGGGCCCGGAGCCGCGCTTCGCGCGATGAGGCCGGCAGGGCAAGGCTGCGGTGACTTGGACGCCAGTCCAGTGTCGCGCTTTGGCAGGTTGCGGTTTTATCTCTCGGTCCGGGCCTTGGAAGCTCGGCGCGGCATGCTGTGTCGCCTTTACTGTTTGGCGAGGGTCTTAGGTTTAAGGACCGCGCACCGGTGGCGGGAAGGGGCGGCATTCAGGCGCCCGCGGCGCCGCCGAAACGGGGAAACGCCCATGTCCTTCAGGTTCCTGGCCTTCGCGACCACCGCCCTGGCGGTGATGATGGGGCCAATCGTCGCCCCCGTGGTGGCGCAGAATTACAGCCGCGCGCCCGCCTTCGGCACCCTCAACCTCGCCGCGAATTTCGCGCCCGACCCGGTGGTGGTGAACGTGACCGCCGGCGGCAACGTCCCGGCCGAGCGGCTGGGCGGCTCGCAGTGCCTGGGAACCATCGCCGATGCGCCCGATGTCCGACTCAACTACCGGGCGGGGCAGGGCCTTCCGCTTTACATCTCGGCCACCTCGCGCGCCGATGTGACCCTGGTGGTGAACCTGCCCAATGGCCGCTGGGCCTGCAATGATGATTTCCGGGGCACCGATCCGGGGCTGATCTTCATCAACCCGCAATCGGGCCAGTACGATATCTGGATCGGGCATTACGACCGTGGCCGCCGCGTGCCGGCCACACTGCGCGTGTCGGAGATTTTGCCGCGCTGAAGGCGCGGCGCGTCAGATCATCCGCGCCTCGAAGGGCGGCAGC
>JBHYDO010000131.1:0-12291 GCA_051860645.1 Roseococcus sp. | reverse complement strand
GTCCACCCCCGCCGCGATGGTGATCTGCCAGGATGTCTCGATCACCAGCATGATCAGCAGGAAGAACACGGGCAGGATGATGGCGTGTTCCAGCGCCGTGGCCCCGCGGCGGCAACGTCGAAAGCCGCGCATGTGCTTCACAGCACCCTCCACAGCTCGATCATCGCGGGCCCCACGGTGACGATGATGAGGGTGGGCAGGATGAAGGCGATCATGGGCACCGTCAGCAGCACGGGCAGCTTGGCCGCGCGCTCCTCCGCCTGGGTCAGCCGCTCCTGGCGCATTTCGGCCGACAGCGTGCGCAGCGCCTGCACCAGGGGCGTGCCGAGCTTGAGCGCCTGGGTGAGCGTGACCGCGAGCCGGCGGATCTGGTCGATTCCGGTGCGGTCGGCCATGTTCATCAGCGCCGCGCGGCGGTCGGCCAGGATGCGCAACTCGCTGTTGCACAGCGCGAATTCCGTTGCCATCGCCGAGCTTGCGACGCCGATCTCGTTGGACACGCGCTCGATGGTGGTCTCGAGCGGCAGCCCCGCCTCCGCGCAGATCACCATGAGGTCGAGCGCGTCGGGGAGCGCGCGCTCGATCTCGCGCAGGTAGCGCGTGCGCAGGCGCTTCGCCACGAGGTCCGGCAGGAGCATGCCGAAGACGAGGCTGACCAGGAGGACCACCAGCAGGTGGTTCGCCCCTTGCCCCGACAGCGTGACCAGGAGCCAGGCGAGTGCGGGCAGGCTCACGAAGGAGAGCAGCTTGGCGCCGACGAAGATGGACAGCGCGCGGTCGCCGCGGAAGCCCGCGCTCTGCAGGGTCTGTTCCAGCTCGGCGACGGTGCGGCCGGCGAGGATGCCGGTGCCGATGAGCGCGCCGCCGAGGCTCTGCAACGCCCGCGCCGCGCGCTCGCGCGGGTCGGACACGGTGCCGACCTGGTCGATGCCGGCGCGCTGCTGCACGCGCACCAACCGCGCCGCGAGTCGGCTTTCCTCAGCCGCGAGCCGCGCCAGCAGCAGCGCCAACCCCACGACCAGCACGGCCATGGCGAGCAGGAGGAGAAGGAGGGTCGTGGCGGTCATGACAGCGACCTGCGGATGATGATCTGCATCACGGTGATGCCTGTCGCCAGCATGCCCACCGCCATGCCGAGGGCGAGCTTGCCGTCCGGCGTGGTGAACAGCACCAGCGCATAGGCGGGGTTCAGCAGCAGCAGGATGGCCGTCGTCGCGATCGGAATGGCGGCGAGGATGGCGGCGCTGGTCCGCGCCTCGGCGGCCAGCGCATAGCCGCGCGCCCGCACCGCCACGCGCTTGCGGATGACTTCGGCCAGGTTGTCCAGCGTCTCGGCGATGCCACCGCCGGTGCGTGCCTGCAACGCCAGCGCGGTGGCGAAGAAGCTGTATTCCGAAAGCCCGGTGCGATGCGCCGTCTCCGCCAGTGCCTGGTCGAGCGGAACCCCCACGGTGAGGCGGTCCGCGATGGCGCGGAACTCGGTCAGGGTCGGCTCGGGGGCCTCCTGCGCCACGTTGCGGATGGCCTCCACCACCGGGATGCCCACCCGCACCGAGCGCGTGATCTGGCCCAGCGCGTCCGGGAACTGCACGAACAGCTTGTTGCGCCGGCGCTGGTTCAGCAGGCCGAAGGCGAGGCGCGATGCGCCAAGGAAGACGCCGATGAAGACCGGCAGCGCCGCCCCCTCGTGCAGGACGTCGGCGGCCATGCCCGAGGCGAGGCGGGCCACCACCAGCGTGCCCACAAGCACGATGTACCAGCGCGGCTTGTATTCGGCGATCCGGTCCTGCCGCAGGTCGATGAGCTGGCAGGCCCGCTTCACCAGAGCCGCGCCGCGGATCAGCTCGCGCAGCGGCGGCCGTTCCGCCTGCTCGCGCCGGGCGGCGCGATGCCCGCCCAGCACGATGTCCAGCCGGGCCCGCAGCGCATCCTGCCGCTTCATCTCGGCCAGCAGCCACAGCAGCCCGCCCACGAAGCCCAGCAGGGCGAGGATCACCAGCACTTGCAGGAGGTTGATGCCGGCCATGGCGGTCAGGCCTCTTCCATCGCCGCGTTCCAGGCCCAGTCCTGCGAGAAATAGGACAGGCGCTCATGGAAGGCGGGGCGGGCGCGGCTCGCCTTGTAGCGGGCGCGGACATGGCCGGTCTCGGCGTCCGCGTCGGTCTCCAGCGCGAAGATGTCGTGCAGCGTGAAGACGTCGCCCTCGAGGCCCACCAGCTCGGTGATCTGCACCACGCGGCGCACGCCGTCGCGCTGGCGTTCGACCTGGATGACGAGGTCGATGGCGCTCGCGATCTGCGTGCGGATGGCCTTGGTCGGCAGGCCGAGATTGCCCATCATCACCATGTTCTCCACGCGCACCAGCGCGTCGCGCGCGGTGTTGGCATGGATGGTGCTCATGCTGCCGTCATGGCCGGTGTTCATGGCCTGCAGCATGTCGAAGGCCTCGGCGCCGCGGCACTCGCCCAGGATGATGCGGTCCGGCCGCATGCGCAGCGCGTTGCGCACCAGGTCGCGCTGGGTGATCTCGCCGCGGCCCTCGAGGCTTGCGGGGCGGGTCTCCAGGCGCACCACATGCGGCTGCTGCAGCTGGAGTTCGGCCGCATCTTCGACGGTGACGATGCGCTCGGCCGGGTCGATCGTCTGGCTCAGTGCGTTCATCAGGGTCGTCTTGCCCGAGCCCGTGCCGCCCGAGACCAGGATGTTCAGCCGGCAATAGGCCGCCACCTGCAGGATACGCGCCATGGGCCGCGTCAATGACCCGAAGGCCACCAGCTTCTCGAAGTCGATCCGCCGGCGCGCGAACTTGCGGATGGAGAGGCAAGGCCCGTCCAGCGCCAGTGGCGGGAAGACGATGTTCACGCGGCTGCCATCGGGCAGGCGCGCGTCGACCATCGGGCTTGCCTCGTCGATCCGGCGACCGATGGAGGCGGCGATGCGCTGCGAGATGTTGGCGACATGCTGCGCGTCGCGGAAGCGGACGTTGGACGCGACCAGCTTGCCGCGCTGCTCGACGAAGACGCGGTCGGGGCCGTTCACCATGATGTCGGTGATGCTGTCATCGTCCAGCAGTGGTTCCAGCGGGCCGAGGCCCAGGATGTCGTCCACCAGTTCCAGCGCCAGCTGGCGCTGTTCGCGCGCGTTCATCTGCACGCGCTGTTCATTGGCAATGTCCGCCAGCATCCGCTCGACCTCGGCCGGCAGGCGTTCGGGCGTGATGGTCGCGATCACGGCGGGGTCGAGCCGGGCCAGGCACATCGCCCGCAGCTCGGCATGCGGGGCGGGCTGGAAGGGCCGGTTGAGCGTGGCGCGCGGGGCCTCGGTCGGGGCCGCCTCCTTGGGTGCCGCTTCGCGCGCCGCGGCCGTGGTGGCGGGTGCCTCCGGCCGCCGACGGCCGAAGGTGGGAATGAGGGGGTTTGCGTTCATCGCCGCAGCAGCCGGGTGATGAAGGACGGGGCCTTCGGCGCATCGCGCTGGGTTCCGGCCGAGGCATGCGCCAGGGCGGCGATGCCATCGGCATAGGCGCGGCTGCGGCGGGCGGCGGGCTCGCCGAAACTCGCCGCGTGCTCGATGGCCTTGGGAAGGTCGGGCAGGAGGATGTCGGGCTGCATGCGCATGGTCTCGGCCAGCTTGTCGATGGGCAGGGCGCCGGGTCGGTTGTGGCGGTTGACGACGAGAAGCGGCCGGTGCGCCTGGATCGGCCCATGCGGCAATTGCAGCAGGCGCAGCGCGTCGCGGATGCCCGCCAGCGTCGGCTCCATGACGACGACGCGCTGCTGCGTCGCGTTCAGCAACTCGCGCGAGAGCGGATGCGAGGAAAAGGGCGCATCGGCCACGATCAGGGAATAGCGGCGCCGCAGCGTCGAGATCAGGTGCTCGCAGGCGCCGGCGCGGTAATCGACATCGACCGAGAGCAGCTCCTCCGTGGCCAGCGCGTGCAATCGCTCGGAGCTGACCAGGGCGGAACGCTCGATGAACAGTTCATCCACGCGCTCGGGAAATTGCAGGGCCGTGCGCAGCCCGGTGCCGGGCTGGATGTCGAGCAGCAGGGGCACGGTGCCGCGGTAGAGGTCGCCGTCCAGGATCAGCGTGTAGCGCTGCGCCTTGTTCGCGAGGTGCCAGGCCAGGTTGACCGCGACCGTGGAGGCGCCGACGCCGCCGCGCGCACCCGTGATCGCGATGAGCCGCCCGCCGCGCGGGCGCACCATCCGTTCCCGGCGCTGCACCAGATGTGGGGCGAAGTTCTCCGCGATCATCGCGGCCGTGAGCGGCTTGTAGAGATAGTCCGCCACGCCGAGCCCACGCGTGATCTGGCGGTAGAAGCCCAGGTCCTGCCGGTCGCCGATGACCAGCACCCGCATGTCAGGCTCCACCACGCCGGCCAGGTCCTCCAGCGCCGCGAGCGGCTGCGGGTGGCCGGACAGGTCCACGATGAGGGTGAGCGGCGTGGCCGTCTCGCTGAGCGTCGCGATGGCCTTGCGGATGTCGCCGCGGATGAAGCCCGAGGTCGGCGTCAGCAGGTCGCTCAGCCCGTCCTTCACCGCCTGCTCGGTCTCGGCATCGGTTGTGAAGCACAGCAGCGACTTGCGGTCCGGCCGGCCGGAGGCCGCATCCTGCTCCGGCAGCAGCGGAAAGCCCTCGATGGCCATCACTGCGAGCCCCCGCCCGCCGGGGTGCCGGGGCTCGTGCCGATGGGCGAGGCGTTCCACACCGGCAGGGGCCGCACGCGGTTCGTGCGCAGGCGCTCCACCGCGTCCACCGCGGCCTGGCCATCGGCGCCGGCCTCGCCGGTGCCCCTGACGATTTCACGTGGCTCGGCCAGCATCACGCGCAGATTGTGCTCATTCGCGCCGCTCGGCCGCCAGCTTCCCTCGCCGAAGGAGGGGTTTTCCAGCGAGGCGCAGCCCAGCAGCAGGGGCAGCACGAGAAGGGCGGGCAGGGGGTGGGCGCGCATGGCGAAGGGCCCTCAATCCAGGACGAAGCCGGCGCGGCCGGGAAGGCGCGGCGGTGCGCCACGCTCCCGCGCGACCTGGCGGAAGAACAGAACGCGTTCGATCTCGTTGGGCGGAACGAAGCTGTCGGTGGGCGCGCGCAGGACGGTCGGGTTGCTGGTCGGCGTCACGATGTAGGGCGTGATGATGATGACCAGCTCCGTCTCGTTGCGCTGATAGCGGCCGGAGCGGAACAGCGCGCCCAGCACCGGGATCTCGCCCACGCCTGGCAGGGCGCGGCCGAGATTGCGTGAGCCATCCTGCAACAGCCCCGCGATGGCGAAGGACTGCCCGCTGCCAAGCTCCACCGTCGTCTCTGCCCGGCGCACGGTCAGGGCGGGGATCTGGATGGAACTGTTGCCCGCAGCGAGGCGGACGGCGCCCTGTTCGGACAGCTCGCTCACCTCGGGGCGGACACGCAGGCTGATGCGGCCCTGGCTCATCACCGTCGGCACGAAGGCGAGGCTGACGCCGTATTGCTTGTATTCGATGGTGACGACGTTGTCGCGCAGCGCGACCGGGATGGGGTATTCGCCGCCGACCAGGAAGCTGGCGGTCTGGCCGCTCATCGCCGTCAGGTTGGGCTCGGCCAGCAGCGTGATTAGGCGGTCCTGGGCCAGGGCGTCCACGAAGGCGTTGATGTCGGTCGCGCCGCTGGAATAGTTCAGCCCCACGCGGCCGGCCGGCAGCAGCGCATCCACGATGCCGGGGGGCGTCGCGAAGGAGGCGGTGAAGCGGCCGATGCTGCCCACTGCCTGCCAGTCCACGCCGAGTTGCCGCGTCACCTCGCGGGAGATTTCGGCGATGCGCACACGCAGGTTCACCTGGATCTGGCCGGCCACCACGATGCGGTTGTCCACGGTCTGGCCCTCGGCCAGGAAGCCCTGGGCGATGCTCACGGCGCGTTCCGCCTCGGCGGGGCTGCCAGCCTCGCCGCTGAGCGTGATGCCGCCGTCATGCGCCTCCGCGCGGATGCGGCTGCCGCGAAGCTGCTGCTGGATGCGGCCCTGCGCCTCGTTCGAGCCATAGGCCGAGGGGCGGACCGTCACCTCGTACTGCGCCACCGGCTGGCCCTGCGCGTCCAGCGCGGCCACGGTGGTGCGGCCCGGCGCCACGCCGAACACGAAGAGGCTGGTGGGCCCGGCCGGCCGCACTTCCAGCACGCCCGGGTTGGCCGCGAAGACGCTGGAGGCGGCACGGCCCAGCTGGACCACGCGCCCGCTGCCGACATCGACCTGAATGGGCGCGCCGGCGGCCAGGGCCACGTTGCCACGCTCGGTGAGCTGCCGCAGCGGGATGTTGGCCGGCGGGGCGGCCGGCGAGGGCGGCGGGCTGGCCCATGGCACGGGTTCCGTCGCGCGCTGGGCAGGGGCCGGGGCGGCGAGGAGGGCGAGGGCGGCGGCGAGGAGGAATCGGGTCATGGTCATTGGAACTGATACTCCTCCCGTCGGGTGCCGCCGAGAAAGACATTCATCGTCTGGGCCGGCGCGACGCGGGGACGGGCCAGGCGCAGCCCGCTCGAGACGTCACCCGCCCAAAGCGGCTGCGGGGGTTCGCTCTCGCGCGGGGCGCCGTTTTCCGTCGGATTGGGCACGGCCTCGCCCGTGATCGGGTCCGAAGCAGAGCGCACGATCAGCGAGAGACGGCCCAGCCGGGTGGCGACGGCGGCCACCTCGCCCTGGCGCGCCGTCACCTCCAGGGTGACGGTGCGCGCCTGGCGATTCGCTTCCGGCGCCTCGCCCACCGCACCCTGCACGATGGCCTGGTCGATCGCGATCACGCGGACATCGGTCAGCACGGTCTCGGCCAGCACCCGCCGGAAGGGGGGCAAGGTTTCGTCGTTGAGCTGCTGGGTCAGCAGCAGGTCCACGCGGTCGCCCGGCCAGATCAGGCCCGCCGTCCCCGTGACGGCATCCACCGAGACGGAGAAGGCGCGCATGTCGGGGCCCAGGATGGCCGCGAGGAAGCCGCGCTCACCAGGGCGCATCAGATCCTCGCTGCGGATGACTTCGCCCTGCGGCAGGGCGCGCCGGACCATGGAGCCGACCAGTTCGGCCGTGGTCTCGCGGCTGGCGCGGCGGGCGCCCGGCGGCGCGCTGGCGATATCGAGCTCGGTCGTGCCGAGATCCTCGCCGGTGATGAGCCGGCCCGCCCGCAGCGGACGCACGGCAACGAGGTAGGTGGCGCGCGCCACCTCGGCCGGGGCCTCGACGATGCGCGGCGCCGGTGGCTGGAGGGCCACCCAGCCCACGCCTCCCAGCCCGAGGATGCCCAGCAGCAGGAGGCAGATGACGACCACGCGGAGCATGAGATCAAGCCTTCCCGATCATTGCGAAGAGGGTGCCGATGCAAATGGGCAGCGCATAGGGGAGAGGCCCCCCGCGGCGGATGCGCCAGATCTCCGCCCGCCACACGCGCCCGGGCAGGGAGGAGGGGCGCCGCGGGATGGCCGGAGCCAGGCGGCGCGCCAGGAGGTAGGCCAGGGCGAGGAGGCCGCCGGCCAGGGCCATCATCACCAGCAGCACGGGCACGGCCGATGGGGCGGGCAGAAGGGCGCAGGCCGCGAGCAGCTTCACATCGCCCCCGCCCAGCGCGCCCAGGAACCAGAAGACGGTGGCGCCCAGGAAGACCAGCCCCGCCGCGGCGAGGCTCCAGAGGATGTCGCCGGACCAGGCCTGCCAGCCGAGCCCGATGACGGTCAGCGCGATGGCGATGCCGTCGGGCAGCAGCCGTGTCGCGATGTCATGCCAGCAGGTCAGGGCCAGCAGGCCGACCGTGGCGAGGAGGAGCGCAACATGCAGGGCGGGGCCATGGAACATCTTGCTCTCGGAGATGCGCGTTTTGCGACAGGACCAGGAAGAAGACCGGGTGGCGTCGAGGTCGCAGGCGACCGCGGCACGCCACCCGTGTCGGTAGAGCGGGAGGGTCTTCCTCAGCCGCCCGTGCCGGTGGTCAGCGCGCCGGCGATGTTGCCGAACACGGTGCTGAGGGCGGTGAACACGCCCGGCACGGCCACGATCAGCACCGTCGCGGCGGCGGCGGCGATCAGGCCGTATTCCAGGGCGGTGACGCCCTTGCGGTCGCCCACGAGGGCACGGAAGTCATTGATGAGCTTGATCATTTCGGTTCCTTTCGACATTTCTTGCCAGGTCATGGCGGGAATGGGCATTTGCGTGACGATCAACAAAAAACCGGAAAATTCCGTTAAACTAGATGGTTTACCTGGAGGCCGCGCCTTTGGTGGGCTCCACCTCGGCGCACAGTCCAAAAAAACATAACTTCGTCACGCTCAACCGAACCACGCTCCGTCTGACGATTAAAGTTACTAACGTCTCTAAAAGAAGTCGTCAACAGAAAGTTTACCAAGCAGGCGAAGGCACTTAGCCCTCCAGGCCCATTTTTTTGTCACGGTGATCGCCGCATCGGGAGCGCCGCGGGGCGGGAAACGCGAGGAATCGCGCGGGGCCGGATCACCTGAACGAGCATCGCCTGCGGGGAAAGCAGCACCGCGACCCGGTCGTTTCCCGGTACCGGCCCGGCTGTCGGCGCCGGCATTGGCGCGCCCGTCCATGCGCGTTGCACCCGCTGTGCATAGGCCTCGCCACGCCACGGCGTTCCCGAGTGGTAGCGCATGATCGCGGAGGGCCAGTCACCGTGGCGGCGGTGCAGACGGTGCAGGAACTCGGCGGCATAGGCCACGTTGCGCTGCGGGTCGAAGGCCTCTTCCAGCGAGGCGAAGGCCCGCGGGTGCTGGCGAAGATTGATCTGCATGCAGCCCACATCCACCGATCGCACCCCCCGCGACAGCCAGCCGCGTGTGCGCAACACCGCTTCCTCACGGCTTTCGAGGTGATGGCCCGCCCCCTCGGCATGGACCGCCCAGGGCCAGGGTGCCACACGGCCCGCCCGGGCGTTCCAGCGGCCGCTCTCCACCTGCGCGATGGCGCGCAGCAACCCGGCAGGCAGCCCCGACTGGGCCTCCTTTGCTGCGATGGCAGCCTCGCAGGCCAGGTGGTCTTCCACCGGGCCTGCCAAGGCGTGCGGGGCAAGCATGGCCAGGACCACATATGCCCCTGCGAAGAGGCTCGATCGTTTCAAGGCCGCGCGGCCTGGGGCGATATGCATGGCCGTGTCTATCGATGCCAATGCACGATGTCATCAACGACAAGTGAAACGCGCGCATGTGCTTGGCGTTTAACACTTTGTTGCGGTGCAACTTCACCGGGTAAGCCGACCCGCCCCGCGTCGTTCCAGCGCGGGTGAAAGCCCCGCAATCGCGTGATGGCGCCTCCGCCCGCCGAGCCATGCTCGCCGGCGCAGCGCCGTTGCTCGCCGTGGCGGCGTTGGCCGCCTGGTGGCTCCGGCCCACGCCCTCCGACGGGGCCGCGCCGCCACCACGCCCGGTGCTCCTGGCCATCGCCGAGGCCGGCCTGCTGATGCGCGAGGTCGCCGCGCCCGGCAGGCTCGTCGCCACCAGCAGCGTCCGACCTGCAGCCGAGATCACTGGCCGTGTCACCGAACTCAGCTACAAACCGAACTCAGCATCAAGGAGGGTGCCGAGGTTGTGGAGGGCAGGGTGCTGGTCAGCCTCGATCCCGGCCCGGTCGCTACCGAGGCCCGCGCCGCGGAGGCCGAGGCGACCGGGCTTGAGCAGCAGCTGGCGCGCTCCTCCCGCCTCGCCCGCGGCGGCTTTGCCCCGCGTGGCGACGTGGACGACCTGCACCGGCGCCGCGAAGATCCGGCGCCGGGCTGCCGCCTCTGCGATATTCACATCGTCGCGGGCACGCTCCGCGCCCAAAAACTCCAAGACATGCAAGTGGGTTTTCTGGCATTCCGGGGTTCCTGTGCTGCTGTCCGTGCAAATCAGCCATCCGCGGAGTTGTATCGGGTCCTATGCGGTGCACGTCTCATCGACCAGGAGTTGAATTTTTTTCGCGACAACTGCAAAGTCCGGGCTGGCGGGCGTGATTTCTATGGCCTCCATCAGGAATTCGCATCCCGGGGTGGCGGCGAAGCTGTGCCGGGAAAAGCTGGGGCCCGGGACGCCGGCCATGCTGCTGGTCTTCTGCGGCGGCAGGCACGACCCCAAGGCGATGCTCGCGGCGCTGACATCGGAATTCGGCCCGGTGCCGGTCTATGGCGGCTCGGCGGCGGGGGTGATCGGGCGAGACGGCTGCAGCTATGGCGGCTTTGAGCTCGGCCTCATTGCGCTGTTCGATCCCGTCGTCACCCCCCAGGCGGTGGTGACCGAGGCGCTGCCGCAGGGCGAGGCGGCGGCCGGCTTCGCCCTGGGCCAGGCGGTCGGCCGCATCGCCAGCCCCGATGCCGCGGTGATGCTGCTGTTCGACAGCCTCGCCTCGCGCGCGCCGCCGCGGCTGCACTTTGCCAGATCCATCGTCGACGGCTTCAACGATGGCTTCGGCACAACGCCCCTGCAGCTCTTCGGCGGCGGGCTGCTGACCGACATGAACCTGACGGGTGGCTGGGTCTTTGCCGGCCGCCGCGTGCTGAAGCACGCCGCTGCCGCCCTGGTCTTCCCGCCCGGCGTGGGCATCGAGACGGTCATCATGCATGGCTGCCGGCCGATCAGCTCCTTCATGGAGATCACGCGGATCCAGGGTGCCGACGTGTTCGAGCTGGACGGCGAGCCGGCGCTGGGAGTCATCGAGCGCATGCTGGGCCTGCCGCTCGGCGAGACGCGCGGCCAGGAGCTCTCGCTGGTGGTCACGCTGGGCCAGAAGCTGGGCGACCCCTACGCGCCTTACCAGGAGGGCGACTACGTCAATCGCCTGATCCTCCGCGCCAACCACGAGGTCGGCTCGGTGACGCTGTTCGAGCCCGACTTCGCCCTCGGCACCCAGGTGCAGACCATGAGCCGCGACAATTCGCTCATGCTGGATTCCGTCCGCCGCGGGGTGGATGCCATGAACAGCAGCGTGGCCGGGGCCGACAACCTGTTCGGCCTCTACATCGACTGCGCCGGCCGGGCCAGCGCGCGCAGCGGCGCCGCGGTGGAGGAGGCGGAGTTGGTCACCGAGGGCCTCGATCCTTCCATCCCGCTGCTCGGCTTCTATTCGGGGGTGGAGGTCGCGCAGGTCGGCGGCGGCATCAGCCGCTCCCTTGATTGGACCGGCGTGCTCGCCGTCCTGCGCCGCCGGTGATGAAGCAGAAGCAGCCCCCGCCCAGCCCGCTCGATCGCGAGCTCGCCTACTACCGGCGGGAGTGCAACGACCTCGGCGCCCGCCTGCTGCGCCTGCAGGAGGAACAGAGCCAGGCCTTCCGCGAGGCCAGGCGCAGCCGGACCGTGGCCAAGCTGATCCGCGAGGCGCACGGCCTGACGGACGCCTACAACCTGCCCGGCGAGATCGGCGAGCCGATGCTGGAGGTCATGGTGGACAACGCGCTGTGCGACCGCGCGGCCTTCCTCGAGCGGGTTTCGCCCGATGATCCGGGCCGTTTCCGCGTCACCCACACGATCGGCATGGGGGGCGAGGCGTGGCAGTCCGATGTGGTGCTGCCGGCCGCCCCGGGCTTTTTCTTCACCACCTCGCGCACGCTGATCGAGCCGCCCGCCTATGAGCTGACCTCCATCCTGCGCACGCCCTATGTGCTCTGGGCCCATGATCCCGTCAGCGGTGTGGCGCTGATCCTGGGCAATCATTCGCAAGGCATCCTCCTCGGTCAGCAGCTTCCTGGCGCTGTGGTGCATCATGGGCTCGCGCTGGTAGTCCTCGAAGCGCTTGAACAGCAGGAAGGCCGAGACCATCCGGCCGGCCTGGCGGTTGCGCTCGCGGCTGGCGAAGACGGTGCCGTGCGAGCAGTGGTGGAAGATCACGACCTGGAACAGGCCAAGCCCCGAGGAGGTCAGCAGGAGGCCGAGCAGCAGCAGCAGCCAGGCCCAGGCGGGTGGGGCGGCGAGGGCGAAAGGCACGGCGCCCAGGGCGCAGCCGCCGAGCACGAGAGCCAGCGCGCCGGCGACGAAGCTCATGGCCGAGCGGTCGGCGCGGGTCTCGCCCGGAGCCGGCATGGCGGTGAGTCAGGTGAGGAAGGGTTGCACCGCCGCCGGCAGGCGGGCGGCCATCATTTCCCGGGGGCCACGGGAAGCCGGCGTGCGGCTGAGGCCGGCCGTGCCCGCGTCAAGGCCATCGCAAGCCAGATACATGGTCAGCTTTCCCTTCTATTGTCGCGCTTTGTGGACTGCGCTGGACCATACATGGTTCCGAAGGATTGTGCGGCACAGGATCAGAGGTGAATGCATGACCGCAACTCGTGCGGCAGGGGTACCGGCGGCTGGCCGCGT
>JBHYDO010000130.1:0-12298 GCA_051860645.1 Roseococcus sp. | reverse complement strand
GGCATCGCCACCGCGAGCGGGCACGAGGCGGTGGTCGAGGCCGCGGCCCGCCCTGCCGACTGGACCATGGCGGCCATCGTGGGCGCGGTCGGCCTGCACAGCACCATGGCGGTGCTTGCCCGCGGGGGCACGCTGGCACTGGCGAACAAGGAGAGCCTCGTCTGCGCCGGCGACCTGGTCATGGACGCCGCCCGCGCCACCGGCGCCGCCCTGCTGCCCGTCGACTCCGAGCACAACGCCATCTTCCAGGCGCTGATGAGCCGGGGCGGCGAGGGGTTCGCGGCGGTCGAGAAGATCATCCTCACCGCGTCGGGCGGGCCGTTCCGGCAGTCCAGCCTGGCGCAGATGGCCCAGGCCACGCCCGAGCAGGCGGTGCGCCACCCGGTCTGGTCCATGGGGGCGAAGATCAGCGTGGACAGCGCCACCATGTTCAACAAGGGCCTCGAGCTGATCGAGGCGGCCCGCCTGTTCCCGGTGGCGCCCGACCAGCTCGAGGTGCTGGTCCACCCACAGTCGGCCGTGCATGGGCTGGTGCAGTATGCGGACGGCTCGCTCATCGCGCAGCTCGGCACGCCCGACATGCGCACGCCCATCGCCCATTGCTTGGCCTGGCCCGACCGCATGGCGGTGGAGGTGGCCCGGCTGGACCTGGCCGCCCTGGGCCGGCTGGACTTCGAGGCGCCCGACCCGGTGCGCTTCCCCGCGCTGCGCCTGGCGCGCGCGGCGCTCACCGCCGGCGGCGGCGCGCCCTGCGTGCTGAACGCGGCCAATGAGGTGGCGGTGGCGCTGTTCCTGGCGCGCCGCCTCGGCTTCCTCGACATTGCCGCGGTGGTGGAGGAGACATTGGCCGCCCTGGGCGACCAACCGGTGAATGACCTGGCCTCCGTCCTGGAGCTGGATGCGGCGGCACGTGCCCGCGCGGCGAATGTCGCCGCCGGCCACGCGGCGGCCTGAGGAACCCCCATGCTGGAATTCCTGCCCGAGAGCCTGCGCACCATCCTGGCCTTCCTGCTGGTGCTGGGCGTGCTCATCTTCTTCCATGAACTCGGCCACTACCTCGCCGCCCGCTGGCGGCGGGTGCATGTGGACGCGTTCAGCATCGGCTTCGGCCGGTCGCTGGTCCGCTGGACCGACCGGCGCGGCACCGAATGGCGCATCGCCTGGATCCCGCTCGGTGGCTATGTGAAATTGCATGGACACATCGCAGCGGACGACCTCCCGCCCGAGTCGCGCCTGCCCGAACGTCCGGGCGAGACCTTCCACGACAAGCCGGTGCGCGACCGTGCCATCATCGTGGCCGCGGGGCCGGTTGCCAACTTCATCCTGGCGGCGGTGCTGTTCGCGGGGCTCTACGGCACCGTCGGCGCGCCGCGCGACATGACCACGGTGGCCGCCGTGGCCACGGGCTCGCCGGCCGAGCAGGCGGGGCTGCAACCCGGCGACACCATCATGGCTCTGGATGGCGAGCGCGTGGTCCGCTTCGACCAGGTGCAGCGGCACATCCAGCCCCGCGCCGGCCAGGAGGTGCGGATCACCGTGCAGCGCGACGGGCGGTCGATGGAGCTGCGTGCCACCCCCGTGCCGCGCCCCGGCAGCGAGGCCGAGCCGGTGGGCATCCTGGGCGTGCAGGGCGGCCAGGGGCGCTTCGAGAGGCTGGACCCGCTGAGCGCGCTGGGGGCCGGCGTGGTGCAGACCTATGACATGAGCGCGGCCACCCTCTCTGGGATCTGGGAGATGATCACCGGCCAGCGCAGCGCGCGCGACATGGGCGGGCCCATCCGCATCGCGGAGGTCTCGGGCCAGGCGGCGACGCTCGGCATCGTGCCGCTGATCAACCTCATGGCGCTGCTGTCCATCAGCCTCGCCCTGCTCAACCTCTTTCCCATTCCGCTGCTGGATGGTGGCCACCTCGCCTTCTACGCGGCCGAGGCCATCCGTGGCCGGCCATTGCCGGCGCGGGCCCAGGAATACGGGTTCCGGGTGGGCTTCGCTCTGCTGATCAGTCTGTTCGTCTTCGTGACGTTCAACGACATCGCCCATGGCTCCATCGGGCGTTGGATCGGTGGGTTGCTGGGATGACGCGGCGGCCTCCGCCCGGCCTTCTCCGGCCGGACGGCCCCCCGGGGTGGCACGTCGCCGCCCCGTCTATGTTCGCGCCGGTTCCGTTCCAGAACGAAGGGATGGCTTTTCCTTGAGCCTCACGCTCCGCGCCTTGTTTCTCGCCAGTGCCTGCCTTGTGGTCCTGCCGCTTCCGGCCGCGGAAGCTCAGCCGCGCGGCGGTGCGCCGCGTGCTGCCCAGCCCGGCGAGGTCATCACCGCGGTCGTTGTCCGCGGCAACCAGCGCATCGAGGCCGACACCATCCGCAGCTACATGCTGATCCAGCCCGGCGATGCCTATGAGTCCGACCGCGCGGATCGCAGCCTGCGCACCCTGTTCGCCACCGGCCTGTTCCGCGACGTCCGGATCGGCCGCGACGGCGCGACGCTGGTGGTCGAGGTGGCCGAGAACCCCGTCGTCAACCGTGTCGCCTTCGAGGGCAACCGGCGCATCTCCGACGACGTGCTGGCGCAAGCGGTTCAGCTGCGCGAGCGCTCGGTGCTGACGCCACAGTTGGTGCAGCTCGACCGCCAGCGCATCCTGGACATCTACGCGCGCCGCGGGCGCTTCGCCGCGGTGGTGGAGCCCAAACTGATCGAGCTCGACCAGAACCGCGTCAACCTCGTCTTCGAGATCACGGAAGGCCCGACGGCGCTGGTCGCGCGCATCAATTTCGTGGGCAATTCGGGCTTCTCCGACGCGCGGCTGCGCGACGTGGTCGCGACGAAGGAGCAGGCCTTTTACCGCATCCTCTCCACCTCGGACAGCTTCGACCCCGACCGGCTGGCCTTCGACCGCGAGCTTCTGCGCCGCTACTACCTGCGCAACGGCTTTCCCGATGTGCAGATCGGCGCCGCCACGGCGGAGCTGGCACCCGACCGCAGTGGCTTCTTCGTGACCTTCAACATCAACGAAGGCCCGCGCTACACCTTCGGCGACATCGAGATCACCTCGGTCTTCCCGGACCTCGACGTGGCCACGCTGCGCCGCTTCCTCGAGGTGCAGACGGGCTCGATCTATGATGGCGACGCGGTCGAGCGCACCTCGCAGGCGCTGTCGGACGCGGCCAACCTGCGCGGCTTCCCCTTCGTGGAGGTGCAGCCGCAGATCACCCGAGACCCCGAGACGCGGCGCGCCAGCATCACCTTCGCGCTGACCGAGGGGCCGCGGGTCTACATCGAGCGGATCGACATCAGCGGCAACACCCGCACCCAGGACCGCGTGATCCGCCGTGAGTTCCGCCTGGCGGAGGGCGACGCCTTCAATGCCGCGCAGATCCGCCGCTCGCGCGAGCGCATCCGCAACCTCGGCTATTTCGGCGATGTCGCCATCACCAATTCGCCAGGCTCGGCGCCCGACCGCACCATCGTGGATGCGCGCGTCGTCGAGCGCGCGACGGGCGAGATCAGCCTGGGCGGCGGCTTCTCCACCGATGCGGGCTTCCTGGCGGATTTCGGCCTGCGCGAGCGCAACCTCGCCGGTACGGGCATCGACGCGCGGCTGAACACCACCCTGGCCCAGCGGCGCACCCAGGTGGACCTGTCGGTCACGGATCCGTCCTTCCTGGACCGCAACCTCTCGATCGGCGGCGACCTCTTCTACATCCAGCGCGACCTGCGCGACATCTCGGGCTTCGACGAGCGCCGCGCGGGCGTCTCGCTGCGCGCCGGCTACGAGTTCAACGAACGCCTTCGGCAGTCCTGGTCCTACAGCCTCGTGCAGCGCGAGATCTCGAACATCCAGCCTGGCTCATCGCGCTTCGTGAACGAGCAGGCGGGCACCACGATTCTCAGCCAGGTCAGCCAGACGCTCACCTATGACCTGCGGGACAACCCGGTGGACGCGAGGCGGGGCTACGTGATCCGGCTCGGCACGGACGTGGCCGGGCTGGGCGGCGATGTGGCCTATCTGCGGACGCGCCTGGATGGCGCGCTGTTCCTGCCGCTGGAGCGCCTGCTGGGCGATCCGGACTTCGTCCTCAGCGTCTCGGGCAGCTTCGGCGTCCTGAGCAACTTCGACAGCGGCCGCCGCGACCGCATCGTGGACCGCTTCTTCCTGGGCGGCGAGAACCTGCGCGGCTTCGCGGTCGCGGGCGCCGGCCCGCGCGACATCGCCTCCGGCGATGCGCTGGGCGGCCGGCTCATGTGGACCCAGTCCACCGAACTGCGCTTCCCGCTGCCCCTGCCCTCCGAGATCGGGCTGGTGGGCCGCGCCTTCGTGGATGTGGGCTCCCTCTCGCGCACCGTGACCGGCGTGGGCATCGGCGACGACGCGACGCCGCGTGTCGGCGCCGGCGTGGGCGTGTCCTGGCGCAGCCCCTTCGGACTCATCAACATCGACATCGCCCAGGCGATCGCCAAGCAGAGCTACGACGAGACACAGGTTGTGCGTTTCGGCTTTGGCACCCGCTTCTGAGCGCGAGGATAGGCATTTGCGCATGACAGTGTTTCGCTTCCGCCCCGCCCCCCTTCTTGGCGCGGTCGTTCTGGGCGCGTCCGTCCTCGGCGTCGCCCCCGGCCTCGCCCCGGGCCAGGCGGTCGCGCAGCAGGGGCAGCAGTGGTTCGTCCCGCAGCAGCAGCAGCAGCAGCCGCAGCAGCAGCAGCGGCCCGCCCAGCGCCCGCCCGCCCAGCGCCCCGCCGCACCTGCAGCCGCCGCGCAGCAGCCGCCCGCGGCCGTGATCGGCATCGTGGACATCCCGGAGGTGCAGCGTGTCTCCACCGCCTTCAACCAGGTGCGCGAGGAGATCGAGCGGCGCCGCACCCGGCTGAACGAGGACCTTCAGCGCGAGCAGACCAACTGGCGCGAAGCGCAGCAGCAGCTCGCCTCCCAGCGCGCCCAGCTCACCGCCGAGCAGATTCGCGCGCGGGAGCGCGAGTTGCAGGAGCGCATCACCGACAGCCAACGTATCTTCCGCAATCGCAGTCAGCATATCGAGGTGGCGGCCCAGCAGGCCCTGGTGCAGATTGAGGAGTCACTGGCCAACATCGTCCGCCAGGTCGCGCAGAGCCGCAACGTGAACCTCGTCATGCCGCGGCCCCTGGTCATCATGAACGACCCCGCCTTCGACCTGACGGAGGAGGTGGCGCAGCAGTTCAACCGCACCACCCGCGAAGTGCAGATCCCCGCGGAGAGCGACGGCAGCAGCCCGCCGACACCGCCCACCGCGGCCCCCGCGGCGCGCCCGGCCACGCCGCCGGCCCAGCCGCCGCGTCGCTGAGGCGGAGCGCTGTGGCACGCCATGGCGGTTGATCCGCGGTTCTTCCCCCATGCGGGGCCGCAGCGGCTCGGTGCCGTGATCGCTGGGCTGGACGAAGCTTGCGCGGTGGAAGCGCCGGACACGCGCTTCGGCGGTGTGGCGCCGCTGGGCGATGCAGGGCCGGAGGACATCTCCTTCTGTGAGGGGCGGCGCAATGCCGACGCCCTGCGTCGGACGCGCGCCGGCGCCGTGTTCGTGCAGGACGCCCTGCGCGACGCCGTGCCGCGGGGCTGCACGGCCCTGGTGGTGCGCTGGCCGGCGCTGGCCTTCGCGCGCGCCGCGGCCCTCTTCCACCCCGCGCCCGCGCCATCGCCCGGCGTGCATCCCACCGCGGTGCTGGGCGCGAATGTGACGATCGGCGCCAGCACCGAGGTCGGTCCGCATGCGGTGATCGGCGATGGCGCCTCCATCGGGCCACATTGCGTCATCGGCCCACACGCGACTGTAGGCGCCGGCGTGGTGCTGGGCGAGGGGTGCCGGCTGCACGCGCACAGCAGCATCAGCCACGCCATCTGCGGCAGCTTCGTGGTGCTGCATCCGGGCGCGCGCGTGGGGCAGGAGGGGTTCGGCTTCGTGCCCACGCCGGACGGCCGGTTCGTCACCATGCCCCAGTTCGGCCTGGTCCGCCTCGAGGACCGCGTCGAGATCGGCGCCAATGCCTGCGTGGACCGCGGCAGCCATGGCGACACGGTGCTCGGCGCCGGCACGCGCTTGGACAACCTGGTGCAGGTCGGCCACAACGTGCGAACGGGGCCGGGATGCGTTCTCGTGGCGCAGGTCGGCATCTCGGGGTCCGCCACGCTGGGACGCCACGTCACGATGGCGGGCCAGGCGGGCACCGCTGGCCATTTGACAATCGGCGATGGGGCGCGCATCGGCGCGCAATCCGGCGTGATACGGGACGTGCCGCCGGGCGCCGACATGCTCGGCAGTCCGGCCGTGCCGGTGAAGGACGCCATGCGGGCGATGACGGTGCTGAAGCGTCTCGCCGCGCAGTCCCGCGGCGTGACGAAGGAAGGGGAGAAGGAGTAGGGCGATGGACCAGCAGGACGCGCCGCCGGCGATCGAGGCCTATGGAATCCTGCAGATCATGCAGTCGATCCCGCACCGCTTCCCCTTCCTGATGATCGACCGCGTGGTTGACATCCGCCTCGACCACTCGGCCGTCGGCGTCAAGAACGTCTCGATCAACGAGAATCATTTCCAGGGGCATTTCCCCTCCGAGCCCGTGATGCCGGGCGTGCTCATCATCGAAAGCATGGCCCAGACGGCCGCCGTTCTGGTGGTCGCGACCCTGGGCGAGGCCTTCAAGGGCAAGCTCGTCTACTTCATGTCGGTGGAGGGCGCGAAGTTCCGGCGGCCCGTCGTCCCCGGAGACCAGCTCTTCGTCCATGTCACAAAGGTGCAGCGGCGCATGAACGTCTGGAAATTCGCCGCGCAGGCCAAGGTGGACGGCGTCACGGTCGCCGAGGCGACCTACGCCGCCATGATCCGGGACCGGTGAGCCACGTGGATGGCATCTCTCCCTCCGCGCTGATTCATGGGACGGCCCTGGTGGCGCCAGGCGCCGTCATCGGCGCGGGCTGCCGCATCGGGCCATTCTGCACCCTCGGCGCCGAGGTGGTGCTGGAGGAGGGGGTGGAACTCACCTCCCATGTCGTGATCGAGGGGCGCACGCGCATCGGCGCCGGCACCCGCCTTTCGCCCTTCTCCTCGGTCGGCCTCGCGCCGCAGGACCTGAAGTACAAGGGTGAACCGACGGGCGTCGAGGTCGGCGCCCGCTGCCAGATCCGCGAGCATGTCACCATCCATCGCGGCAGCGTGGGCGGCGACGGCCTGACTCGCGTGGGCGACGACTGCATGTTGATGGCCTGTTCCCATGTCGGGCATGACAGCCAGGTGGCGAACCGCGTCATCCTCGCCAACAATGTGATGCTGGGTGGCCATGTCACGCTGGGCGAGCAGTGCTTCCTGGGCGGGGGTGCCGCCGTTCATCAGATGGTGCGCGTGGGGCGCCACGCCATGGTGGGTGGGCTGGCGGGCGTGACGAACGATATCCCGCCCTTCGCCAACGCCTTCGGTCTGCCCGCGCGGCTGGTGGGCCTCAACGTGGTGGGGCTGCGTCGGCGCGGCTTCTCGCGCGAGAACCTGCACGCGCTGCGCGCTGCCTTCCGCCTGCTGTTCCGCGACCCGGGCACCTTCGCTGAACGCATGGACATCGCGGCCGAGCGCTTCAAGGACGACGTGCTTGTGCAGGAGGTGCTGGCCTTCCTGCAGGCACGCGACCGCCGCCGCGAGCTGATCCGGCCGGGCCGCATGGCGGCCGAACTCGCGCCCGAGGAGGATGAGGCATGAAGCTCGGTGTCCTCGCCGGCGGCGGACCCTATCCACGCCGCGTGGCCGATGCCTGGGTGCGCGGCGGAGGCGAGGTCTTCGTCGTCTGCATCAAGGATTTCGCGGACCCCGCGCTGTTCGACGGCTATCCCTATTCCGTCGAGCGGATCGGTGGTGCGGGCAGCATCATCGCGCGGCTGCGCGCGGAGGGCGTTGCCAAGGTCGTGCTCACCGGGCGTGCGCGACGGCCCTCGCTGCTGTCCATCCTGCCCGATGCCTGGACGGCCCGGGCCATCGCGCGGATCGGCCGCAGCGCCTTCAGCGGCGACGACACGCTGCTCAAGGCCGTGGTCAACATCCTGCGCGAGGAGGGCTTCGAGGTGGTCGCCCCCGCCTCCATCCTGGGCGGCGTGCTGGTGGAACCCGGCCTGCTGGCCGGCCCCGCGCCCGACGCGCTGGCGCGCGCGGACATCGCCCGCGGAATCGCGGTGCTGGCCGCCCTTTCGCCACAGGATGTGGGCCAGGCGGTGGTGGTGCAGCAAGGCCTGGTGCTGGGCGTCGAGGCCACCGAGGGCACGGATGCCATGCTCACCCGTGCGGCCGAACAGCGGCGCGACGGCCCCGGCGGCGTGCTGGTGAAGCTGCCCAAGACCGGCCAGGAGATGCGCGTGGACGCCCCCGTGATCGGCCCCGTCACCATCGAGCACGCCGTGGCCGCGGGCCTGCGCGGCATCGCCATCGAGGCGACCGGCACCGTCATCGCTGACCGTGCCCAGACGCTGGAGGCCGCAAATGCCGCGGGCCTCTTCATCCTGGCCGTCGAGTCGCGCGGCTTCACCCCCTGACCGGAGACACCGAGATGGCTGGCTTCAGCTTCCTCCACACCATGCTGCGCGTGGGCGACATCGACCGCAGCGTCGCCTTCTACATGACGCATCTCGGCATGAAGGAAACCCGGCGGCGGGACGTGCCGGACGGAAAGTACACGCTGGTCTTCCTGGGCTACGAGGAAGGCGGCACCGAGATCGAACTCACCTACAACTACGGCGTGGACAGCTACGAGATGGGCAAGGCCTTCGGCCACCTCGCCATCGGCGTGCCCGACATCTACGCCACCTGCGAGCGGATGCGCGCGGCGGGCGTCACCATCTCGCGTGAGCCGGGGCCGGTGAAGTTCGGCACCACCCTCATCGCCTTCGTGGACGACCCCGACGGCTACAAGATCGAGCTTATCCAGCGCGGCTGAGAACGGGGGGGCTCCAGCCCCCCCTTTGCCTCAATCGAGGCGGACGTTGCCCGCGCGCGCCACCTCGCGCCACTTCACGATCTCGTTGCGCACAAAGGCGGCGAACTGCTCGGGCGTGCCGGGGTCCGGCACGGTGCCGAGGTTGATCAGCCGCTGCACCACATCGGGCTCGGCGAGTGCGGCGCGCACGTCGGTCGAGATCTTGGCCACGATCTCGGCGGGCGTGGCCGCCGGCGCCACCAGTCCCGACCAGCCCGCCGCCTGGTAGCCCGGCGAGATCGTCTCCGCGATCGTGGGCGTTTCGGGCAGTTGCGGCACGCGGCTCGCCACAGTCACGGCCAGCGGAACGGCGCGGCCACCGCGGATGTGCGGCAGAGCGGAGGCCACGCTGTCCATCATCAGCGGCACCACCCCCGCGATGAGGTCGGTGATGCCCGGGCCGGACCCGCGATAGTGCACGATCGAGAATCGCAGGCCCGAGCGCATCTGCAGCAACTCGATCGCCATGTGCTGGCTGGTGGCCGGTCCGGCGCTCGCGATGTTCACGTCGCCCGGGCGCGCGCGCACCGCCTCGGCCATGGCGCGGATGTCGCGGGCGGCGAAGCTCGGATGCGCCACAAGCATCAGCGGCACCATCGCGATGTTGCTGATGGCCGCGAAGTCCCGCTCGGCGTCATAGGGCACGCGGGCGAGGACCGAGGGGTTGATGCCCAGCGTGCCGGAGGTGCCGGCGGTCAGGGTATAGCCATCGGGTGCGGCCCTTGCGCCGGCCTCGAGCCCCGGGGCGCCGGCGCCGCCCGCGCGGTTCTCCACCACCACGGGCTGCCCCCAGCGCGTGGTCAGCTTGTCGGCGACCAGCCGCGTGACCGTATCGGCCGCCTGGCCGGGCGGGAAGGGGACGATGATGCGCACGGGCCGCGCGGGCCAACCGGCCGCAGCTTGTGCATGGGCGAGGTTCGGCAGGGCGGTGCCGAGGGCGGCGTGGACGGCCAGCAGGCTGCGCCGGGACAAAGTCATGGTTTCCTCCTTGAAGCCTCTTGGGGGCTTCGCGCGGAGAAGCTACCCTGGAAACTCATGATTGGGGGAGAGGCGGGATGCTGGCAAACAGCTATGACATCGCCGTGCTGCCTGGCGACGGCATCGGCATCGAGGTCATGGACGCGACGCTGGACCTGCTTCGGGTCGTGGACCAGCGCTATGGCGTTGGGCTTCACTTCTCCCCGCAGCAGGCCGGCGCCTTCGCCTACAGGGAAACCGGCACCGACCTGTCCGACGAGACCTTCGAACGCACGGCGCGCGCAGACGCCATCCTGCTGGGTGCCATGGGCTGGCCCGGCATCCGCCATGCCGATGGCACCGAGCTGGCGCCCCAGATCACGCTGCGCCAGCGGCTGGACCTCTATGGCGGCGTGCGGCCCATCCGCGCCATTCCGGGCGTACCGCTGACCCTCTCGGACCCGCGCGCGGCCAACATCGACTTCGTGGTGCTGCGCGAGAGCACGGAGGGGCTGTTCTTCTCCAAGGACCAGGGCATCGTCAGCCATGACTGGGCGGAGGAGACGCTGCGGCTGACCCGCCGCACCTCGGAGCGCCTGGCCCGCATGGCCTTCAAGCTGGCCGAATACCGGGCGGCCCAGCTCGGCCGGCCCGGGCGTGTCACGCTGGTGGACAAGGCCAATGTGTTCCGTGCCTTCGCCTGGCTGCGCGGCATCTTTCAGGATGTGGCCGCCGACCACCCGGAGGTGGCACATGACCGGCACTACGTGGACGCCATGGCGCTGGACCTCGTGCGCCGCCCCTGGGATTTCGACGTGCTGCCGATGGAGAACATGTTCGGCGACATCCTCTCCGACCTTGGTGCGGGGCTGATCGGCGGCATGGGCTTCGCACCCTCGGCCGACCTCGGTGACACGCACGGTCTTTTCCAGCCGAGCCATGGCACGGCGCCCGACATCGCGGGCAAGGGCATCGCCAACCCCACAGCCTGCTTCCTGTCGGCCGCCATGATGCTGGACTGGCTCTCGGTGCGCGGCGGCGGCCAGCGCCTCGCGGACGCGGCGGTGGGCATCCGCGCGGCGGTGGACGGCGCCTTCGCCGAGGGGCTGCGCACGCCCGACATCGGCGGCGCCGCCGGCACCGTGCAGGTGACGCGGGCGGTCATCACCGCGCTTCGCTCAGCCCCCTGACGATCATCTGTGCGACCGCCTCGGCGAGGCAGTTGTTGAGGCGCGCGAGGGCCGCGGCACGTTCGCCACGCGCGGCGCGTTCGAGGTCCAGCGCACCTGTCTCCACCCAGTGGCGCATGATGTCGTAGCGCGGCACCAGCGCGGCACCGACCGAGCCAGCCAGCAGGCGCAGCTTGTCCCGATAGGGCTCCACATGGGCGTTGGCACGCAGGAAGCGGGAATACTGATGGTCCATGACCAGCACGTCCGCGCCGGCGCTGCGGATGGCGTCCACCCCTTCGCGCATCACCTCGGCCATTTCGTCGGGGTCCATCCGGCGCGCCACCTCGACGGTGCCCGCCTGCCAGATCACCAGGGCCGGGCGTTCCTCGCGCAGCGCCTCCAGCAGGCGGGGCAGGTTGTCGGCCACGGAAGCGCCGCGCGCGCCCCGCACGGTGAGGGTGATGCCGCCCTCCGGATAGTGCCGGGCCAGCGCGGCCTGTAGCCGTGCGGGCCAGGCCGTGCCCGGATCCGCCTCGCCGGAGCCAAGCGCCGAGGCGGATCCGATGACGAGGATGCGCAGGCGGCCCAGTTCCAGCGCGCGTGCGGCGGCCTGGAGGGGCCGCGCCTCCTCCATGGTCCCGGGCGGGGCGGGGCAGCCGGGCGCGCTGGCATGGGCGGCCCATGGCATGAGCAGGGCGCACACCAGCAGCAGGATCACCAGCGCGGGAGCGCCGCATTGGAGGACCCGCAGGGGCGGGCGGAAACCCGCGGTGCCGGTGCCGTTGGAGGACATCTGGATGATCATGCCTTCTCCACCTGTGGTGGCAAGGGTGCAACAAGCCGCGGCGCCCGCTCCATGGCGCGGCTCCATTCGCCGATGACGGCGACGCCCAGCAGCGCCAGGAAGCAGACCAGGTTCACCAAGACCTGCATCTCCCACCCGTCGTGCGCCTCCAGCGCCAGCCGGGCCAGGAAGGAGAGCAGGATGCCGACGCAGAAGACCGGCAGGCTGTGCTGCCCCATGCGCAGGAAGGGCCGTGCCGCGCGCCCGGCCAACAGCGCCCCGTCGCGGGGGATGAAATGGCCGATGAGATAGGCCAGCGCCAGCACCGAGGCGAGGCGCCAGGGGTGAAGACCGGTCTTGTCCACGCTGGCCAGCCATTCGGCCACCCAGGCCGGCAACCGGCCATAGAAAT
>JBHYDO010000129.1:0-12594 GCA_051860645.1 Roseococcus sp. | reverse complement strand
GCCGTCTTCACGGGCTTCGCGGGATGGCATGGGGGCAAGCTGGTGCTGGATCATGGCGTGGGCGTCATGGTGTCACCCAAGCGCTGATGCGCGGCCACATCTCGCCCAGCGCGCCCGGGCGGAACAGCCCGGGCGCCCAGGACGCCGAGGGGATCTCCGGCTTCCACAGGACGGCCACCAGGATGGCGCCGACGGCGGCGAGCGTGGCCGATGTCAGCAGCCGCGCGCCCCAGGGGCTGAGGCGACCGCCCGGGTCGAACACCGACAGGATCAGCAGGCCGATGCGCACATGCAGCGCCGCCAGCGCGCCGACGAAGACCAGCTTCAGCGTGAACCATTCGGTGAAGGTCTCGCGCAGGAAGATCAGCACCACGCCGCTGCCAATGCCCAGGAAGGCCGCGGGCGAGAGCCACCCCACATAGAGCAGCCGCACCAGCCGGTGCAGGCGATGGAGCGGCTCGCCCCGCTGGCCGTGCTTCTGGCGCAGGAGGAAGGGCAGGGCGATGAGGCCGCCCGCCCAGAGGCTGATGGCGGTGACATGCACGAGCTTGGTGATCCACAGCAGCACGCGCGCTCCCTCAGCGCGCGTGGCGCGGCGCGGCGAGCAGGCGCAAGCCCAGCCACGCCGCCACCGCGAGATAGGGCAGCACCGCCGGCACCCACATGATGAGGCCGGCCAGCTGCTGGTCCTCGAGCGGGCGCAGTCCCCAGCTTTCGGTGGTGAGCATGTGCGCGAAGTAGAGCGGGCGCGGCGCAAAGGTGAGGATGGCGCCGAGCATGCCCATCTGCGCCACCGTGCCGACCAGCGTGGCGATGCCGCGGTCCTCGGCACCCGGGCGCAGCGCCTCGCGCCAGAGCAGCCAGGCGCTGCCCAGCAGCGTCGCCTGCATCAGCCAATAGCCGGCCACCGTCTCCAGCACCCAGCCATAGAGGAAGGGCACGTGCCAGGCCCAGAGGAGCAGCATGTGCGCGACGAAGAGCGGCCCCAGCGGCAGCGCGCGGCGTCCGGCGGGGAAGGCCAGCGCCAGCAGCGGCGCCATCACGGCCACCATCAGCGCGTGGTGCGCCACGCGGGCCGAGAACAGCGCGGCACTCAGCGCACAGAGCGGCGAGATGAAGATGACGAAGCCGATGGCCGCGGCGCCCCACCCGGCCCGCGCCGCACCGGCGCGCTGCGCAGCCAGGCCCAGCAGGCCCAGCGCCAGGAGCACCGCCGGGTCGAAGTTCCAGCGCATCCAGACATCGGCCGGAATGGCCGGGATGCCGCAATAGGCGATCGGCAAGGCTCCCTCCCTCGTGCGCGGTGCGAGGGGGGAACGTGGCAGGATCGGGGCGGTTGCCCCGAAGCTGTGACTTAGCCGGCCGTGATGTTGGCCTCACGCACCAGGCGCCGCCAGCGCGCCAACTCCTGCGTGACCAGGTCTGCCAGGGCCTCGGGCCCGGAGGGCGGCGCGGCCTCGACATTCGCCACGGCCAGGCGACGCTTGAAGCTCTCCTCGCCCAACAGGGCGTTGATCTGGCGGTTCCAGTATTGCGTAACGGCGGGCGGCGTGGCGGCCGGGCCCATCAGCCCGGCCCAGGCGGTGGCGGTGAAGTTCGCCACCTCCGGCACGCCGGCCTCGGGCATGGCCGGCACCTCGGGCGCGATGGGCGAGCGCCGGCTGGACAGCACCGCCAGCGCCTTCACGCGGCCGCCGCGCAGCTGCGGCATGGAGCTCGTCATCGCATCCACCATGAAGTGGACGCGGCCGGCATTGAGGTCCACCAGCGCGGCGGCACTGCCGCGGTAGGAGACCTGCTCCAGCCGCGTGCCGGTGAGGCGCGAGAAGCTCTCCGTCACCAGGTGTCCCTGCGTGCCCTGGCCCGGATTGGCGGCGGTGTAGCGGCCGGGGTTGGCGCGCATCAGCGCCACCGCCTCGGCCAGCGTGTTCGCCGGGAAATCGGGCGGGACGATGATGAGGAAGCCCGTCCAGCCGATCAGCGCCATCGGCACCAGGTCGCGCTGCACGTCGAAGGGCAGATTGGGGTTCACGGCGGGGTTGACCGTCACGGGCGAGTTGCTGGTCAGCAGCAGGGTGTAGCCATCGGCCTCGCTGCGCGTGACGGCCTGGATGCCGATGGCGCCGGTGGCGCCGGCGCGGTTCTCGACCACGATCTGCACGCCGTGACGGGACTGCATCTCCTCGGCCATGAGGCGGACGATGAGGTCGCTCATATTGCCCGGCGGGAAGGGGACGATGATGCGGATGGGCTTGGACGGGTAGGCCTGCGCGGCGGCGGTGCCGATCAGCGCGGGGGCGGCGAGGCCGAGGGATAACAGGGCAGCGCGGCGGGTGGGGCGAAGCATGGTCAGACGGTTCCCTTGTTCTTTAGTTCCTGGACGTGTTCCGCGCCGCGGCCGAGCCGTGCGAGGATGGCATCGGTGTCGGCACCCAGCGCCGGTGCGGCGCGGGTGGGCGGGGGCGCGCCGTTGACCCGCACGGGGCCGGCCAGCATGTGCACGGGCTCGCCGCCGTCGCGCCGCGCGAAGGGCTGGACGGCGCCGCGCTCGGCCACGAAGGGCGTGTGCAGCGCCTGGCCGATGTCGAGCACGGGGGCGGCGGGCACCACGCCCGCGAAGGTGGCGATCCAATCGGCGGTGGGGCGGGTGCGGAAGACAGCGTCGAGGATTTTGGTCAGCGCGTCGCGGTTCGCCAGCCGCGCGCGGAAATCCACGAAGCGCGGGTCGGCCGCCCATTCCGGATGGCCCATGCGGGCGCACAGCTCCGGAAAGAACTTCTCCTTGTTGCACATGACGTAGAGCCAGCCATCGGCCGTCGGATACATCTGCGTGGGGCCGAGCGAGGGGTGGGCGCCGCGCGGCTCGCGCCCCTGCACATGCCCGCCATTCAGCGCCCAGGTGGCGAGGTAGCTGACATTGTGCAGGGCCGTGTCGAAGAGCGAGACATCCATGTCCATGCCGCGCCCCGTGGCGCGCGCGCCGACCAGGCCCGAGACGAGGGCGAAGCCCGCCATCAGCCCCGTCATCATGTCCACGACCGAGAGGCCGAAGCGCGTGGGCGGGCCTTCGGGTTCGCCGGTCACGCTGCAATAGCCGGCCTCGGCCTGCATCAGGTAGTCATAGCCCGGCCAGGCGGCGCGCGAGCCCTCGCGCCCATAGGCGGAGAGATGCGCGCAGACGATGCGCGGGTTCACCTTGGACAGCGCCGCGTAGTCGAGGCCCAGCTTCGCCGGCAAATCCCCGCGCAAATTGTTGAACACCGCATCCGCGTGTGTGGCGAGGGCGCGCAGCAACGCCATGCCCTCGGGGTGCTTCAGGTTCAGCGTCAGGCTGCGCTTGTTGCGGTTGAAGCTCTGGTGGAAGTGGCTGTCGCCCTCGCTGAACCAGTAGGGGCCGACGCGGCGGGAGACGTCGCCCTCTTCGGCCGGGTTCTCGATCTTGATGACCTCGGCGCCCAGATCCGCCAGCAGCATGGTGCCGAAGGGCCCGGCGCCATATTGCTCGACGCTGAGCACCGTCACGCCATCCAGCGGGAGCGGGCGCTGGTTCACAGCTTGTGGCGTTCGATCAGGCGCTTGGCGATGAGCAGGCGCTGGATTTCGTTGGTGCCCTCGCCGATCACCAGCAGCGGCGCGTCGCGATACAGCCGCTCCACCACGAATTCGCGGCTGTAGCCGTAGCCGCCATGGATGCGCATGCAGTCGGTGGCGTTCTCCAGCGCGGCCTCGGTGGCGAAGAGCTTCGCCATGCCGGCCTCGTAGTCCGAACGCTCCCCGCGATCGAGCGCCTCGGCGGCCTTCTGGGTGAGCAGGCGGGCGGCCTCGGTGCGGGTGGCCATGTCGCCGAGCTTGAGCGCGATGGCCTGGTGCTCGTGGATGGGCTTGCCGAAGGTGTGGCGCTGCTGGCTGTAGCGCACCGCCTCGTCCAGCGCCCGCTGCGCGATGCCCACGCCGCGCGCGGCCACGTTCACGCGGCCGAGTTCCAGCCCCGCGATGGCGCAGGCCATGCCGCGCCCCTCGACGCCGCCGATCAGCCGGTCCGCCGGCACGCGGTAGTCCTGGAAGACCAGCTCCGCGCTGTCGATGCCCTTGTAGCCGAGCTTGGCCAGTCGCCGCGACACGGTGAAGCCCGGCCCTTTCTCCGCCAGCAGCATGGACATGCCGTGGTGGCGCGGCTGGGCCGTGGCGTCGGTCTTGACCAGCAGGGCGAAGCAGCTGCCCTCGATGCCGTTGCTGATCCAGGTCTTGGTGCCGTTGACGATGTAGTGGTCGCCCTCGCGCCGCGCGGTGGTGCGGATGGCCTGCAGGTCGGTGCCGCAATCGGGCTCGGTCAGCGCGAGGCCGCCGCGCATCTCGCCCGTGGCGAAGCGCGGCAGGAAGGCCGCCTTCTGCGCCTCCGTGCCCATGCGCGCCACGATATGCGCCATGATGAGATGCGAATTGATGATGCCCGAGATGGACATCCACTCCGCCGCGATGCGCTCGATGATGCGCGCATAGGTGGAGGGGCGCAGGCCGAGCCCGCCGAATTCCTGCGGGATGACGGCGCCGAACAGCCCCAGCTCCTTCATCCGCGCCACGATCTCGTGCGGATAGGCGTCGTCGTGTTCCAGCTGCATCGCCACGGGGCGCACATGGCGTTCCAGGAACCGGTCCACCGCATCCAGGATGAGGCGTTCTTCCTGCTGGGCGGCGATGTGGTTCATGCGGGGCGTCCGGGGATGAGGCTCGCGCGTTCGAAGGTGAGGAAGACCGTCCCGCAGGACTTGAAGCCCTCGGTGCGCGTGGTGACGATGCCCTGGCCCGGCCGGCTGGCGCTGGGCCGCACCGAGAGCACCTCGCTGCGCGCATAGATGGTGTCGCCCGGGAAGACCGGCGCCACCAAGCGTATCTCCTTCCAGCCCAGGTTCGCGATGGCGGTGGCCGAGACATCCGCCACCGTCATGCCCACCACGATGGCGAGCGTGAGCGCCGAGTTGACCAGCGGCTTGCCGAACTCGGACTTCGCCGCGAAGGCGTGGTCGCAATGGATCGGGTGCTGGTTCATCGTCAGCAGGGAGAAGTGGATGTTGTCCGTCTCGGTGATGGTGCGCCCGGGCCAATGCTCGAAGCGCTGCCCCACATGGAAGTCACCGAGGTAGTTTCCCCGCGGCACGGCTTGGCTCAACGCGCTTCCCCTTGGACGTATCCTTGGGGGGAAGGATGCGTCCGGACAAATCAAGGGTCAAGCGGCATTTCGGTCTTGAATTTCCGCCGCAGTGGCGATGATCCGCTCCATCCGAGGCACAAGGTCCATGGCGATGAACTCGCCCTCCACATAGGCCACCGCCTCCCCCCGCGCCGCGGCCGCGCGGTAGGCGGCGACGAAGCGTTCGGCGCGCGCCACCTCTTCCACCGAGGGGGTGAAGGCGTCGTTGATGGGCGTGATCTGGTCGGGGTGGAACACCACCTTGCCCGAGAAGCCCAGCTCCCGCGCGCCCAACGCATCGGCGCGCGTGCCCTCCCCATCGCGCAGGCCGAGCAGGAAGGGCGCGTCCAGCGCCTGCGCGCCGACGGCACCCGCCGCCGCCGCGATGGTGGCGCGCGGGAACTCCAGCCCCCGCGCCGTCAGCGCACCGCCCGTCTGCAGCGTGTAGTCGCCCGGGCCGAAGAAGATGGCGGCGAGGTTGGGCGAGGCATCGGCGATGTCCAGCGCGCGCAGGATGCCGCGCGGCGTCTCCAGCGTGGCGATGACGGGCAGGGCGCGCCCCGCCGCCGCCAGCAGCGCGTCCAGTTGGCGCAGCGCGTCCGGGTGCTCCACCTTGGGCACCAGCACGGCGTCGAGATGGTCCAGCGGAAGGGCGGCCAGGTCCGCCTCGAACTCCGCGCTGCCAATGGCGTTCAGCCGCACCACGCGCTCACGCCGCGCGAAGTCGAGCGTGCGCAGCGCGTGGGCGATGGTGGCGCGTGCCTCCGCCTTGCGGGCGGGGGGCACGCCGTCCTCGAGGTCGAAGGCCAGGCTGTCCACCGGCAGCGACGCCGCCTTGGCCAGGCGCTCGGCGCGGTGGCCGGGCGTCAGGATGAGGGAGCGGCGCAGCCGCCAGGGAACCAGGCTGGCCATCAGATCACGCGCAGCGCGGTGAGGCGTTCGATCTCTGCCTCGTCGAGGCCGAGCCACTCCTTGTAGACCTCGTCATTGTGCTCGCCCATCGAGGGGCCAAGCCACTTCACGGCACCGGGCGTGTCGGACAGGCGCGGCACGAGGTTGGGGATGGCGAGTTCGCCCACGCGCGGGTCCTTCATCCACTTGATGTTCTCGCGCGCCTTGTATTGCGGGTCCTCGAAGATCTCGTCGATGGAGTAGACCGGGCCGCAGGGCACCTGGAATTTCTCGCAGGTGGCGATGGCCTCGGCGCGCGTCATGGTGCTGGTCCATTTGGACACATAGTCGTCCACGATCTCGCGTTCGGCCTCGCGCTGCTTGATGCGCTCCCACTTGCCGCCCTCGGCGTATTCCGGGACGCCCATCGCCTCGGCCAATCGGGAAAAAATCTTGTCGGAGGTGCAGGCGATGGCGATCCATCGGCCATCCTTGGTGGGGTAGTGGCTGTGCGGCACCACGTTCACCGTGCCGGGCCCCATGCGCTGCCGCACATAGCCGTTGAGCTGGTAGGAGGGCGCCAACTCATCGAGGATGCGGAAGATCGGCTCGTAAAGGCCGATATCCACCATCTGGCCGCGCCCGGTGAGGTCGCGCGCCTTCATCGCCAGCAGCGCGCCCAGCGCGCCGTAGAGGCCGGCGAGGTAGTCCGGGATGGTGGCCGAGCCCGGCGTCACGGGCGGCCGGTCCGGATAGCCGGCCAGGAAGGACAGCCCGCCGAAGGCATTGCCGATGCGCCCGAAGCCCGGCCGGTCGCGATAGGGGCCGGTCTGCCCGAAACCCGAGATGCGCACCATGATGAGGCGCGGGTTGACCTCCTTCATCACGTCCCAGCCCAGGCCCCATTTCTCCATGGTGCCGGGCTGGAAGTTCTCCACCAGGATGTCGGCGTCCTTGCACATGCGCTTCAACAGCTCGGCGCCCTCGGGCTTGCGCAGGTCGAGCGTCGCGGACTTCTTGTTCCGGCATTCGGACAGCCAGGGCAGCGTCTCGCCGCACTCGGTCACGCTGCCGAACTTGCGCAGCGGGTCGCCCACGATGGGCAGCTCCAGCTTGAAGACATCGGCGCCGAACTCGGCCAGCTGCGTCGAGCAGAAGGGGCCGGCGAGGAAGCTCGAGACATCCACGACGCGGACGCCGTCCAGCGGCATCGTGCCCGGGGTGGTTTCAGACATTAGGCATTTCTCCTCGAATTTCCGCAGTTTGCGCTGGACCAATTTGTCCGGTCAAGTCATGCTCGCCCACGGAGGAAACGCAGCATGACACAATTCATCGGACGTCGCGCCCTGCTGGCCGCGGGGGGATTCGCGCTGGCCGCGCCGGCGCTGGCCCAGGCGAACTGGCCCTCGGCCCCGGTTCGCGTCATCGTCCCCTTCGCGCCCGGCGGCGGGACGGACCTCACGGCGCGCGCGGTGATGGAGACGGTGGGCCAGCGCACGGGGCGCCCGGTGGTGGTGGAGAACCGCCCGCGCGCCGATGGCGCCAACGGGACCGAGGCGGTGGCGCGGGCGGCGCCCGACGGGCACACGCTGGTGGCGCTGAACCCCACCCACCTGCTGCTGCGCCACACGCGCACGGACCTGCCCTACCACCCGACGCGCGACCTGGTGCCCATCTCCATCCACGCCCTCTACCCCTTCGTGCTGCTGGCCGCGGCCAACGCGCCCTTCACCGACATCCCGGGCCTCATCGCCGCCGCGCGTGCGAAGCCGGGCGAGGTGGCGCACGGCACGGCGGACGTGGCCTCCGGCGTGGTCGGCGCGCAGTTCGCCCAGGCCGCCGGCATCGCGCTGAACGAGGTGCGCTATTCGGGCGGCGGCGCCTCCACGCGCGACCTGATGGGCGGGCATTTGCCGCTCGCCTGGGTCAGCACCGCCACCGCGCTGCCGCTGATGAACAGCGACCGCGTGCGGATGCTGGCGGTCACCTCGCCCAACCCGTCGCCCTTCCTGACGGGCGTGCCCACGCTCGCGAGCTTCGGCTTGGCCGCCGCGAACTACGAGGGCTGGTTTGGCATCTGGGGCCCCGCCCGCATGCCGGAGGAGGTGCAGGCTCGCATCAATGCAGAGGCCGTTGCCGCCTCGGGCGTCGAGGCCGTTCAGGCGCGGATGCGCAGCCTGGCTGTGACGGGCGCGGCACCCGGCCTCGCGGAGGTGCGCCGCCTGATCACCGAGGACGCCGCGCGCTGGTCACGCGCGGAGGAGGCGGGGCTGCTGCGGCGGGCTTGAACCTGTGCCGCTGCGCGGAGGGGCTGATCCTGTGCCGCTCCGCGGAGGGTCCTGCTCCCCTCCGCGACGGGCCTGATCATTCCGCCGCGGTGCGGCTGAGCAGTTCCGGCATGCTGGGCTTTGGCGTCTCGCAGCCCGTGTCGCAGCAGCGGCCTGGCTGCTTCGAGACGCGCTGCCCGTCGTCCAGCACGCCGCGGTCGAGCAGGCGAGCGACCAGCGCGCTGCGCTCCTCCACCGGGTAGTTGCGCCAGATCTCGCGCTTCATCGCCTCGGGGCTGCCGCCGCCGTGGAGCGAGATGACGGAATACCAGCCGGCCTCCTTAGACGCGGTGAGGTCCTCCATGAAGCGCGCCACCTCCAGCCGCTTCTCGGCCGGGATGTCGGCGCGGCCGGCCAGCACGGCGGAGAGCGAGGCGGCGGTCTGCGGGTTGTGGTCCTCGTCCGGGCCCGGCAGCGCCACGATCAACCCGCCCGAGACATAGTGCGCGATGCGGTGCATGTCGTAGATCTGCGTGGACAGCAGCAGCTTGCCGATGTTGCTGAACACCACCTCCGGCATCACCGCGCCGGACGGGTCGCGCGTGCCATAGACGCTGGCCGCGACCCCGCAGGCATAGAAGCCCTCGACGATCTTGATCAGGTCCACCATCGCGTCGCGGATATGGCCGTGGCGGTCGGGGTCCAGCCCGTTCGCCTCGATCATCATCGCACCCGCGCCGATCAGCAGGTCCCCGAAGCCCGCGCGCGCGGCGATGCAGGAATGGCGGTGGTGCGTGGCGTAGGAGGTGGTGAGGAAGCCGGCCTCCTCATGCTCGCCGGCGAGAAAGACGCGGTCCCAGGGGACGAAGACGTCGTCGAACACCACCACGCCGGTGGACTGGCCGTAGCGCGCGGAGAACTTCGCCGCGGCCTCCCCGGGGCGGCCGGCGGGGCGGGCCACGATCATGACGCCGGGCGCGTCCACCGGCACGGCGCAGCACAGGGCGAAGTCGGCATCCTCGGCCGTCATGGTGCGGCAGGGCATGACCAGGAATTCGTGCATGTAGGCTGCACCTGTGACGATGGCCTTGGTGCCGCGGATGACGATGCCGTCGGCCCGGCGCTCGTTCACGTGCACATACATGTCGCGGTTGGCCTGCTGGCCGGGACGGCGCGAGCGGTCGCCCTTCGCGTCCGTCATGGCGATGCCGAGGGCGAGGTCGCGCCGCTGCACCTCCTCCAGGTAGGCAAGGAAGCGGGCGTGGCGCTCGCCGCCCTGCGCCTCGTCGGCGCGCCTGGTCGCCTGGTGCAGGGCGTTCAGCGCGTCATGCGCGAGGTAGCGCTGCGCGCAGCCGGATTCGCGGCACATGAGGCGCACAGCCTCCAGCTTGGCCAGGAGATCATCCGTGCTGTCGTTGATGGCCAGCATGCGGTTGACGCCGCGCGTGGTCATGATGGGGGCATGGGCCTCGCGCAGGGCGAAGTCGTAGCTGACGCCGACCGCGTTGATGCCCGGGGCCAGCAACGGCTCATCGGCCACGCTCGCCACTTGCTGGCCGTTGACGAAGACGCGCGGCTTCAGGGCGCGCAGGCTCTCGCGATAGGCGTCGGCGGACATGAGCATGGCGGCGTTCCCTCGGCTGGACGTCAAAATCTAACACTGTTAAACGTGCGAGGTCAATGACAAGTCCGGACCAATCTCCCGCCCCCGCCCCACGCGAGCGAATTCTCGACGCCGCCCGCGCCCTCTTCGCCGAGAAGGGCCTGGAGGGCGCGGGCCTGCGCGCCATCGCCGCCCGCGCCGGCTATACCCCCGCCGCGCTCTACTTCCACTTCGCCTCGCGCGAGGCGATCTATGCCGAACTGCTGCGCGACTCGCTGCGCGCGCTGCGTGCCGAACTGGCCCCGCATGTGGATTTTGCCGCCGCTGCGCTCGCCCTCTACGACTTCTACGCCACCCGCCCGCAGGACCTGGCGCTGGGCCTCTATCTCGGTGCCGGCGGCCCGGCCCCGCGCGGGCTGGGGGCGGCGCTGGACCCTGAACTGAACGCGCTTCTGCTGGAGGCGATGGCGCCGCTGACCGCTGCCGCCCGCAGGGTGGGCGACGAGCGCCTGGCCGCCCAGGCCTTCGCGCACGCGGTCGGGCTCGTCATCCTGGGCGAGACGCGGCGCCTGCGGCTCTTTGCACCTGCTCCGCGCCCGCTGATGCAGGCGCACATCGCCACATTGCTGAAGGGACTTCCCGCATGACCCACACCATTGAAGCCGCGCGCAGCCTGCTGCTGGTCGTGGACGTGCAGACGCGGCTGCACCCGGCCATCGCGGGGGGCGAGGCCGTATTGGCCGAGGTGCTGCGCCTCGCGCGCATCGCGGGCCTGCTCGGCATCCCCGCCTGGGGCACGGAGCATGTGCCCGAGGCGCTGGGCGCGCTGCATGCCAGCCTGGATCCACACCTGCAGCGCCGCTTCACCAAGACCAGCTTCGACGCCTGCGGCGCTTCGGACTTCGCCGCCGCCCTCCCGGCGGATCGTCCGGACATCATCCTGTGCGGCTATGAGGCGCATGTCTGCGTGCTGCAGACGGGCCTCGGCCTGCTGGCGCGCGGCCATCGCGTCTTCCTGGTCTGCGACGCCGTGGGCAGCCGCACCCGCGCCAGCCGCAAGGCCGCGCTGGGGCGAATCGCGGCCGCCGGCGCCAGCCTCGTCACCGCCGAGATGGTCGCCTTTGAGGGGCTGGGTGACGCCGCCGACCCGCGCTTCCGCGACATGCTGCGCCTGGTGAAGTGATCCGGCCCTTTCAGCGGATGTTTGGCAGCCGCCCCCGCTCCGATTAAACGAAAGGCATGAACAACAGCCCGGGACTGGGAATGACGAAGCGCGAACCGGCGGACCCGCGTCCGCGCTACCGCCAGGTGGCCGACGACCTCACCGCGCAGCTGCGCGGGGGCGTCTGGGCCGTGGGCGCCATGCTGCCCACCGAGACGGAGCTCTGCGCCACCTTCGCCGTCTCCCGCCACACGGTGCGCGAGGCGCTGCGGCTGCTGGAGGAATCGGGCCTGGTGCAGCGCCGCCAGGGCAGCGGCACCACCGTGCTCGCGCTGGCCACGCCCGACCGCTTCGTGCAGGACATCACGGACATGGCGGAGCTCCTGCAATACCCGCAGGAGACACGTCTGACCGTGCTGCGCGCGCGCGAATTCGAGGCCGATGCCGCCACCGCCGCGCAGCTCGGCTGCGGCGAGGGCGAAGCCTGGGTGCGTGTCGAGGCCATCCGCCGCGTGCGCGTCACCACCGCGCCGCTCTGCTTCACGACGCTTCTGATCCGCGCGGAATACGCTGAGGCGCTGGACGATATCGGCGTGCTGCCGGGCCCGGTCTATGGCCTGATCGAGCGCCGCTTCGGCGTGCAGGCCAGCGCCATCGAGGTGGACATCGCCGCCGCCAGCGTGCCCGCCCACCAGGCGGAACTGCTGGAGGTGGAGCCAGGCGCCCCGGCCCTGCTCATCCGCCGCCGCTACCTGGACGGGCAGGGGCGGGTCTTCGAACTCTCCGAAAGCGCCCACCCCGCGCCGCGCTTCACCTACCGCGCGACGCTGAAGCGGATGCCGGAGCTGCCGTGAATCATGCGCTTGCGGCGATCAGCCGCGCCATACGCAGCACGCGCTGGGCCCGCTCCACGATCGGGTAGTCCACGAAGCGGCCATCCACCTGGATGGAGGCCAGCCCCTTCGACTCCGCCTCGGCGAAGGCCTCGATGATGCGCTCCGCCCGCGTCACCTCCTCGGCCGGCGGCGAATAGGCGGTGTTGGCCACGGCCACGTGGTCCGGGTGGATGCACAGCCGCCCCTGGAAGCCCAGCGCCACGCCCCGCGCGCAGGAGGCGGCGTAGCCCTCGGCGTCGCGCAGCTCGATCCAGACGGTGTCGATGGGCGGTTCGAGCCCGGCGGCGCGGCTGTGCAGGACGATGGCGGCGCGGGCGGTTTCCAGCTCCGTCTCCGCGCGGCCCCACCTCAGGCCCAGGTCCAGCGTGTAGTCGCCGGCGCCGAAGGCCAGCCGCTTGCAGCGCCCGCCCAGCGCCTTGGCGCGCGCGGCCAGCTCGCTCAGTCGCGCGAAGCCCAGCGCGGTCTCGAGGATGGGCATGACCTCGACGCCGCGCTCGGGCAGGCCACGCTCCCGCTCCAGCGCCGACAGCATCCAGTCCACCGCGACCAGCTCGGACGGGTCCTCGAGCTTGGGCAGCACGATGCCG
>JBHYDO010000128.1:0-12616 GCA_051860645.1 Roseococcus sp. | reverse complement strand
CCCCCCTTCCTGCGCAGCCTGCCGGACGGGCACGCCCTCCACCGCCCCCGGCTGGGCGTCGAGCCAGGATTGGTACAGCCCCTCCAGCACCGGCGCGATCCAGCCGCCCGCCGCATCCTCCGGCAGCGCGATCAGCGGCGCGGCCGCGTGGCGCAGCACCAGCGCCGCCTGCGCCTCGTCCAGCGCCACCTCCACATAGCCCCATTCGGCGGCGGCCAGCGCGGTGTTCATCGCGGCCTCCAACTCGCCCAGGGTGGCGCAGGCGGGCAGCGGCATCTGCCGCGCCATGCCCTCGCCCAGCGCGCGCAGGAACAGCAGCCGCGGCTCGGGCGGCAGGTGCGCGTCCACAACCGCCAGCAGCGCGCGCACGAAGCCGCGCCATTGCGGGGAGACCCCCCGCCGCGCGAGGTAGGACAGCGCCCCCTGGTCGGCCATCTGCAGTTTCGCCTTCACGCCCAAGCCCCTCATTGCATGCCGCAAGCGTCGCCGCGGCCTCCCATCATAGTCATGCGCCGTCATCCGGTCACGAGGGATTGCAGGCCGATGGACGCGCGGGCCGATCTGCTCTAGCGAAAACCCCAGGTTTTCCGAGGCCGGACCCCGCCATGCGCATCGCACCGCCCGCCCCTGCGCAGCCTCGCACCGCGGCCGGGCGGGCCGGCGCGGCATGATCTTCGCCTCCTTCGAATTCCTGTTCCTGTTCCTGCCGGCCTTCCTCCTGGTCTATTTCGCGAGCCCCGCGCGCGCGCGCAACGCCGTCATCCTGGTCTTCTCCTGGGGCTTCTACGCCTGGTGGCGGGTGGATTTCCTGGCATTGCTCGTGGGCGTCACGGCCTGGACCTTCGTCCTGGCCCGCCTCATGCACGGGGCGGGCGACGCCGCGCGGCACCGGCTGCTGGTGCTGGGGCTTCTGGGCCAGCTGGGCGTGCTGGCCTGGTTCAAATACGCGAATTTCGGCGTGCAGAGCTTCAACGACGTGGTCACGGCCATGGGCGGCACGCCGGCCCCCTGGGCGCAGATCATCCTGCCCGTCGGCCTCTCCTTCTACGTGCTGCAATCGGTCAGCTACCTCGTGGATGTGTGGCGGCGCGACGTGGCGGTCAGCCGCGACTTCGTGGCCTATGCCGCCTACAAGGCCATGTTCAGCCAGCTCATCGCCGGGCCCATCGTGCGCTATTCGGAGGTGGAGGCGGAACTCCGCCACCGCACCCACAGCGTGGAGAAGTTCGGCCTGGGCGCGCGGCGCTTCATGATCGGCTTCGCCATGAAGGTGCTGGTGGCCGACACGCTGGCCCCCCTGGTGGACGCCGTCCATGCCCTGCCCACCCCCACCACCGCCGATGCCTGGGTTGGCGCCATCGCCTACACGCTGCAATTGTTCTTCGACTTCGCGGGCTATTCCGCCATGGCCATCGGGCTGGCCACGATGTGCGGCTTCCGCTTCCCGGAGAATTTCAACAACCCCTATCTGGCCGGCAACATCCAGGAATTCTGGCAGCGCTGGCACATGACGCTGAGCCGCTTCCTGCGCGACTACCTCTACATCGCGCTCGGCGGCAACCGGCAGGGCCCGGTTCGCACCTATGTGAACCTGCTGCTGACCATGGTCATCGGCGGGCTGTGGCACGGCGCCAACTGGACCTTCGTGCTGTGGGGCTTCTGGCATGGCGCGCTGCTCGCCCTGCACCGCCTCTGGCGCGCGCAGGGCGGCGGGCCGATGCCCTGGCTGGCCGGCCATGCCCTGCTGCTGCTGGTGGTGATGCTGGGCTGGGTGGCCTTCCGCGCGCCCGATTTCGCCAGCGCCTTCACCCTCTACGCCGCCATGTTCGGCACCAATTTCGGCGGGGTGTCGGATGCGCTGGCCTGGCAGGTGACGCCGGACCAGTGGTGGTGCCTGTGGCTGGGCGTGGCCCTGGTCTACCTGCCCCTGGCGAGCGACCGCCTGCCCCTCCTGCGGCGCGAACCCGCCGGCATCACCGCCGCCTGGCGCCCGCTCTGGGCCTATTGGCCCTTCGCGGCCTTCCTGCTCGGCCTCGTGCTGCTCTACAGCCGCGCCGCCGTGCCCTTCCTGTATTTCCAGTTCTGAGGCGCCGATGAGCCAGGGCAACCCCGACTGGACGCGCACCCCCGCCCGGGTGCTGGCCGTGCTGACGGTGGCGCTGCTGGGCTGGGGGGTCTGGCAGGGCGTGGCCGCGCTGCGCTCCGACGCCGCCCAGGCCCGGCTCTCCCCCACCCTGACCGCCGAGGCCTTCCTGGCCGGCCGCACCACCGCCGCGGTCAACCACGTGATGGCGCACCACCTCCCCGCCGACCCCTGGCTGCGGGCGGCGGGCGGGCTGTTCCGCTGGGGTGCCTTCGGCTCGGGCGGCCCGCAGGTGCGGGTGGGGTGCGAGGGCTGGCTCTTCCTCACCGAGGAACTGCGCCCCTTCGACGGCGCCGGGGCCGCGATGGCCGAGCGCGTCGCGGCACTCCGCCGCATCCATGCCATGCTGGCGGAGCGCGGCATCACGCTCATGCTCGCCGTGGTGCCGGACAAGGCGCGGGTGCATGGGGAGATGCTCTGCGGCGCCCCCCGCGCCGCCCAGGCCGAGGCGCGGCTGGCGACGCTGGACGCGGCGCTGGCCGGCCTGCCCCATGTGCCGCTGCTGCCGCCGCTCGCGGCGCTGGCGGCGCGCCAGCCGGCCTTTTGGCGCACCGACACGCATTGGAACCAGGACGGCGCCGCCACGGCCGCCACGGCCATCGCCGACGCCGTCCGCGCCGCCCCCATCGCCCGCCGCGCCGACATCCGCACCACCCGCGGCCCGGACGAGACCGAGACCCCCGCCGACCTGCTGCGCCTGATGGGCCTCGACATCGTGCCAGCCCCCTGGCGCCCGCGCCGCGACAGGCAGCACGAAGCCACCACCACCGTCCCCCCCGCCGAGGGCGGCGGCCTGCTCGACGACGGGGTGCCGGAGGTGGTGCTGCTCGGCTCCTCCTACTCGGTCAACGCGAATTTCCACGGCGCCCTGCAACAGGCGCTGGGGGCCGCCGTCACCTCGCTGGCGCAGGCGGGCGGCGGCTTCCATGGCGCGGCCCAGGCCTTCTTCGGCGGCGCCACCTTCCGCGAGAGCCCGCCGCGCCTGATCGTCTGGGAATTTCCCGAGCGCGTCATCGGCCAGCCCATCACCCCGGCTGAACGGGAGTTTCTCCGGACCTGGCGGTAGCGACCTGGCCATGGTCCGGGCCAGTGGTTCGTCGCGCGATTCACGCTTCCGGGCGTTCCGCCCTCCGGCGATCGCGCTTGTCGCCTACCACACCGGCCGCGGCGCGCCCGAGGGCATCCGCACCAACTCGGGCGAGCCGCCGCGATAGCTGCTCACCATCGGGTCGTTCACGTTCGGGTAGACGGTGGGCGCGCCGGCGAAGAGCGGCTCGAGGTCGGCCCGCGGCCGGTCGAAGCGGTAGCGCAGGTAGAAAAAGCCCGCCGTGTCCGAATAGTCGCCCACGCGCTCATACCGCGCCGCCGCGCCCAGGCGCAGGTTGGGCGAGATGGCGTATTCCAGGTTGGCGAAGATGCTGCCCGTGGGGCCGCTGCTGCGCTGGCCCGCCAGGCGCGTGGCCACCGGCGTGGCGCTCCCTGCAGCCCGCGCCTCCAGCGCCGCCTGGTAGCCCGCATGGGTCGGGAAGACGGGCGCGGAGGCGGTGCGGTAGTTCTGCCAGCCCACCGCGCCGATGCCGCGGAAGGTCCAGTCCCCCCATTGCGCGCGATACTCGCCCTGCAAGGACGCCACGAGTGATTGCGACGGGCTGAAATACCCGCCATGGCCGAAGGTGAAGCCGCCGGCGTTGCGCGCGTGCCCGGTGTAGCGCAGGTCCAAGCCCACCGTGATCTGCTGCCCCGGCTGCCGCAGCACGGCGTAGTAGGCCCCGCCGCCCACCTCCCAGCGCGTGTTGTCCACCACATTCCGGCCGTGCAGCGCATAGGCGCCCGCGCCGCCATAGAAGCCCATCCGGGCGCTCGTCGAATATTCCAGCGCGATACGCCCGCCATTGCGCGTCACCGCGCCCCAGAACGCCTCGCCCCCCGCCGATTGCTGGTAGCCGGCGTAGGAGAGCATGCTGCCCGTCTCGGGCGCGCGCTCGGCCGTCAGGCGCAGGCGCAGGCTTTCCGTGATCTGCGGCACCACCTCCAGCATCCCTGTGAAGGTGGGCCGGTGGAAGCCCACGGGGGTGGAGCCGATTTCCGCGCGGAAATTCTGCCGCAGATAGGTCAGCCGCAGCGCCGCTCCATCGATGTTGCCCTGCCCGCGCTCGAAGGCGGGCGCGGTGAAGTCCCGCTGGAGGAAGAGCGGGTTGGTGCCGAAGGATTGCCGCGCGTTGAAGTCCGAACCCAGCCGCCCGGCCTGCAACGCCACGATGTCCACGCCCAGCGTCAGCCGCCCACCCACCTGCGGCACGGGCGCCGAGACCTCGATGGGCGCGGTGAAGGTGGTGAGGCGCGATGTGCCCGGATCGCCGCTGCGCTGCTGCACCTGCAGGCCGGTCTGCAGCCAGATGGCCGCCTCATCCCGCGCGCGGATGAGTTCCTGCGCGATCTGCGACGTGAGCGCATCGGTCAGGCGCACGGCGCGGGCGGCGCCGGCACCGGGGCGCATGGCGGCGGCGGCCTCGGCGGCGGCGGCCACCTCGCCATCGGCGCGCAGCGAAGCGAGGCGCCGCGCCGCGGCGGCCTCCATCAGGCGCAGCGTGGCGAACTGGTTGCCCTGGGCGCGGTTCAGCCGGGCCTCGGCCATGGTCATGCGCAGGTCGCCGGGCTGGAAGAAGGCGCCCTCGACCAGCGCGGCCTGCGCGGCGGCCCAGTTGCGCTCCTCGATGGCGATGTCCACCAGGGCGATGCGCGCCTCCTGGTTGCGCGGCTCGCGCGCCAGGATCTCCTCCACGATGCGCCGCGCCTCGGGCAGGCGGCGGCGGGCCATCAGCAGCCGCACCATGGCGAGGTTCTGGTTGCGCGCGGCGGGCTCGGCCCCGCGCTGGCTGGCGCGGGCGGCCAGCGCCGCCTCCGCCGCCTCGAACTGGCCGAGTGCGACATTGGTGTCGGCCACCAGCGCGGCCTCGACGTCCAGCACGCCGTTCAGCTCGCGCCGTTCCTCGGCCGTCAGGTTCTGCGCGCGGGTGAGCGGCGAGGTCAGCTCCTGCGCCTGCTCGGGCCGCCGCGCCTGGATCAGCGCGGAGGCGATCTGGATGCGCGCCATGGCCCCGGCATCGGGGTTGGCGGCGAGTGCGGCGCGGGCCGCCTCCACCGCGGCCTCCGGCTCGTCCAGCCGCGCGAGGCCCCGGATCACGGCCGGCGCCAGCAGGCCGCCAGGGTCGCGCTGGCCGGCGGCGGCCACCATGGCGCGCAACGCGCCCGCGGCATCCGATCGTGCGCGTCCGGCGCGCACCGCGTCCTCCAGCTGCTGCACCTCGTATTCGCGACGGGTGATAGCGCCGATCCGCACCATGTCGGGGTTGCGCAGCCGTGCCGGCACGCGCTCGAACAGCGCCAGCGCGTCGCCGAAGCGCTCGTCGTCGAAGGCCAGCAGCGCGGCGGCCATGGCGGATTCCGCGTCGGTGCGGCGTTCCAGCCCGCGTTCCAGCGCGCGCGCCTCATCCACCTCGCCCAAGGTCTTGAGGCGGCGGATCAGGTCCACCGTGGGCCAGGGGCTGCTGTTGTCGAGCGCGATGGCCGCGCGCAGCTGCGCGATGGCCTGCTCGGGGTGGTCGAGGCGGCGGGCATTCTCCACCAGCGCGCCGGCGCGGGCGGCGCGGGCGGCCTGGTTGGGCTGCAGCCCCGTCTCGCGGCGCAGGCCCTCGGCCTCGGCGAAGCGGTTCTGGATCTTGCGGACCACGGCGAGGCCGACCAGCGCCTCGGTGTCGTCCGCGTCCTCGATCAGGGCGCGCTCGAACTGGATTTCGGCATCGCCCAGCCGCCGCTCGGTGATGCGGGCCCAGGCGAGCGCCCGCGCCTCCTGCCCCGGCGTCAGGCCACTGTTCTGGATCCGCTCCAGCTTGGCGTCCAGGTCGCCGTCCTGGCCGGTGAAGACCAGCAGGTAGGCGTTGATGCGGGCCGCCGTCTCCGGGTCGTCGCCGGACCAGAGCAGCGCCTGGCGCCAGGGGTTGCGCGTGGCGTCACGAATGCCGGGGCGGGTCGAGAGGAACTGCATCCGGTCGATGCCCTCGGACCGCGTGTCCTCCCGATAGGTCAGCAATTCGGCCAGCAGCAGGGCAAGGCGGCTCTCCTGCGGGTCGGCCGCCACGCGCTGCTGCAATTCGGCGACGGCGTTGCGGTAGCCCTGCTCCGAGGTCGCGGCCAGCGCCTGGTAATATTCGGCGGCGATGGCGACCGGCACGGGGCCGGGGCCGGCCAGTTGGCGGTAGCGCTGCACCGCCTCCGCCTGGCGCCCGGCGGTGGCGAGTTGGCGCGCCGCGATCAGCGTGGCCGCGTCGTCCGAGAGCAGGCGCGCCACCTCCTCCGCCGTGGCCAGCCGTGGGTCGCCGGGGATGAGGCGGCGCAGGTTGTCCAGGTTTCGCTGCACCGTGCGCGGCTGGGCGGCGAGGGCGCCTGCCTCGATGGCGGCCACCATGGCGTCGACGTTCTCGGGTTCGACCTGCAGGATGCGGTCCAGCGTCTGGACCGCGCGCTCGGGCTGGTTCTGCGAGAGCCAGTAGAGGGCCTGCTCGAACAGCGCGCCGGTGGCTCCCACCGCGCCGGACTGGCGGTTGTCCTCGGGGCGCTGGGCCTGGGCCGGCAGGAGGGCAGGGGCCAGGGCACCCAGCAGCACGAGGCCGAGCGCAGCGGCCAGCCGCCGCGGCGGAGCGGGGGGGCGATGGGTCATCGGCGGAAGGGCGCCGTGCTGTCGCGCAGCACGAAGGCCAGCGGCGCAGCACCCGGCCCGGGCATCAGCCACACGGAATACATGCCGCCCGCCTCCAGCCCCTGCAGCGCGAAATCGGGCGCGACCCGCGCGCCGCAGGTCGCGCGCACCTGCGCCGCCACCGGGTTCACGCTGCGCGCCCGGCCCTGCAGCGCCGGCACCTCGGCGAACACCGCCTGGCCGCCCGGCAGCAGCACCAGCCCGGCGGCGGGGCAGTCGGGAAGGGTGTTGTAGAAGGCGATGCGGGCGCGGGCGCGGTTGAAGTCGGTGTTCTCGGCCAGCGGCGTGATGGCGGGGTTGCCGCCGGCGCCGCGGTGCACCAGCACGGTGACGAAGCTGCCCGGCGCCGCGGTCAGCGTGGCGGTGGCGCGCCGCGTGCCCTCGGTCACCTCCAGGCGCAGGCTGCGGCCGGCCGCGTTCTCCACCACGTTGTAGGCCGTGACGCGCTGGTGCGGCAGCGCCACGCCCAGGCGCTGCGGCGGCAGGAAGTCCGGCCGCAGGGCGATCTCGGAGGGCAGGGTGTTCACGATCCGCACGAAGGCGGAGCCGGGCGGCGGCGCGGGCTCATAGACCTGGGCCTGGGCCCAGGCTGGAGTGGGCGCCTGCGCCGGGGCCAGGCCCAATCCGAGCAGGAGCGTCAGCAGGGCGCGCCTCATGCCAGCACCGCCTGCCGCAGCGCGGCCAGGAAGCTTTCGGTGGTGACGCCGGACTGGCGCCAGTTGGGGTTGCTGATGGGCGTCGACATGTCGTTCTCGAGGTGGTTCCAGACGATCACCCGCGGGCGGCGCTGGCGGAAGTCGTCGCCGCGGACATAGTCCAGCAGGGCGGCGTAGGGGCCGATGTTGTTGGGCTTCCACGACAGCCCGACCGCGCGGCCGACCTGGTTCGACAGCACCGGCACGAAATTGAAGCGCGGCTGCACGTTGCTGGTGCCCACCACCTGCACGTCCGAGGCATCCTCCTCCAGCAGTGCGGCGGCCCCGCCCGAGGCCAGCACCGTGCGGATGGGGCTTTCCTCCGCGCCGAAGGCCCCGCGCTGCCCGGCCGGCACGTATTGCACCAGGTCGCCGATGGCGAGCCGCAGCATGCGGATCGCGCCCAGCCGCGTGCCCGGCTGCGGCGGCAGGGGCAGGCGCAGCCGCGCCCGCATCTGCCCGGCGAGGGTGACGGCGCAAATCTCGGCGCCGACCGGCGTCCAGTGGCTGTCGGTCTTGAAAAAGACCGGCCAGTGCGGATCCTGCGCCGAGGCCTCCAGCAGCGGCTGCGCCAGGTCCGGTGCCATCGCGCCGGCCGCGCGCAGCGCCGTGACCACCGCGCCGTAGCGCCGCTCCACCGCGGGCGCGAGGCGCTGACCGGCCGGCAGGAAGCGCTGGTAGATCCGCGCCTTGATCGGGATGAGGCAGTAGACCACCTCGATATTGGCGCGCTTGAGCAGCGCGATGGCCTCCGTGTGCACCGCCAGCACCTGCCGCAGCGCCACCTCGTCCAGCTGGGTCAGCCGGTCCCAGAGAGGGAACAGCCAGCCCTCCCGCCCCATGATCACGAGCCCGTCGCCAGAGGCCGCGGGAGTCTGGGCGGAGGCATCCGCCAGCCAGGCCAGCGCCGGCGCCGCCAGCAGCGCACGGCGGACCGGGTCGCTCAGGGCCGGGTCACGCCGGGCGGGGGCGCCCCGTCGCCGGGGCAGCGGCGGGCGGGCCGTCATGCCGAGCGTTCCCGCAGGCGGCGGGCGGCGCGGCGCCGCAGCACCCAGTAGAGCGGCGCGGCCAGGAAGATGAGCGCCAGCGTGGTCATGCCCACCAGGATCCAGGGGTTGTTCCCCAGGTAATACTCCGGCCAGAGCCAGGGCGGCAGCAACCCCACGGCATAGGTCGGCCCCACCCGGAACGCATCCACCCGCCCGCCCGAGAGCAGGGCAAGGTCCCCCTGCACGCGCGGCACCTGGTCGGGGTCGCGCAGGGCCACGATCATGGCCTCCACCCCCTCCTGGCTGGAGCCGGTCAGCGCCACCACCGAACGGCCGGCGCGCAGCGGGCTCTCGAAGCCGATCAGCGCGCCCAGCGCCTCGCCCGGGGCGGCCAGCCGGGCGGAGACGCGCTCCATCAGCGCCTGCCGCTCGCCGCCGAACAGATGGCGGAACGGCGCCATGCCGTCATTCAGCCGCACCGTCAGCCGGTTGCCGTCCATCTGCAGCGGCCCGTCGCCCAGCAGCCGCGCCAGCGCGGGCTGGCGGCTCAATTCGCCGAACAACAGCAGGTCGCGGTCGGCCACGGCAGCCAGCCCGTCCGGGCGCACCACCTGCAGCCCGATGGGCGGATAGCCCACGATGGCCGCGAGCCGGCCCAGCAGGGTGAACACCGCCTCCAGCTCCGCAGCGGTCGGCCGCTCCGGCACCACCGCCGCGGTCTGCGCGAAATCCGCGAGCCGGGTGAAGGGGAAGCCCGAGCTGATGAAATGGGCGAGGTTGGGCAGCGTGGTGAAGCGGTGCGCCCGCGTCAGGTCCAGCGTGCTGTCGGGGTCCACCGAGGCGCGGATGTCGCCCGGCACGGCCACGCAGTCGCCGCGGTGCAGGGGGCGCATGTCGAAGCGCAGTTGCAGCTCGTTCTGGCCGAACATGAGGTAGGTGGGCATGCCCACCGTTGCCTGGCCGCGGTCGGTCGAGAAGAACTGCTCGCGCAGCCAGTTCAGCGGCCAGCCCGGGTCCGACCCCGCCAGCGGGATCGAGCGCAGGAAGACGTCGTTGATGGCGACGTCCAGGCGCGAGACGGCGACGTCCAGGATGGGCCCGGGCGGCGCGCGGAAACGGATGTCGGCCTCCAGCGGCCGGTTCCGCCAGGTGTAGAGGTCGGGCGCGGTGCGGAAGGGCACGGCGATGGGGCCGGGCACGTAGCCGAAGGCCTGGAGTTCCGAGGGGTCCATCAGCTCGCCGAAGCGCACGGGGCGGTCGGTGCGCACCCAGCGCGGCGCGTCATAGGGAAGCCGCGCCGGGATGTCCTGCGCGCTGACCAGGGCGAGCTCGCCGGTCAGCGCCTCGCGCCCCGAGCCGAGTGCGGTGGCGGCGGCCACCGTCTCGATGCCGGTGCGCCCGCCCACCAGGAGCAGCAGGCCCAGCGGGTCGTTGGGGTTGTCCACCACGGCGAGCGTCGGGCCATCCAGCCGCGGAATGGCAAGGCCGGGCACGCTGTCCAGCCCCGCCAGGAACACCACGGCATTGCCGCGCAGCGGGATGTCCGAGCCGACCGGGAAGGTCGCCCCCCGGTAGTCCGCCTGGATGGCGAACCAGGAGGAGACGATGGACGCGGCGCGGATCATGTCGTCCGACGGCGCCGTCGGCATGATGATGGGCAGTACCAGCGGCTCGCGCAGCAGGCGCGGGTCGAAGAAGGGCTCGGGCAGGCGCGCCAGGTCGCGCACCACCGGCAGCCGCTCCAGCGTCAGCGTCAGCGTCGAGTTGTTCGAGATGGACGCCCAGAGCAGGCCCGACACGGGGTCGTTGCACTCGATGGCGTAGCGGCCCGAGAAGCGGAAGTTCAGCCGGTTCGAATCGGAGAAGAAGGCCGGGTTGATGGGGAATTCGAGCGGCCCGAAGGCCGGCCGCGTGCGGTCGGGCTGGACCGCGCCCACGAACTGCTCGTTCACCGTGATGGCGATCTGGCTGAGTTCGGGAATCAGCGCGGGCGAGGAGGCACCTTCCAGCACCAGCGTGGCCTGCGTCACCACCTCGTCGCCGCGCACGCCGAACAGCACGCCCTGGAGGTCGGACACGCCGCGCAGCTGCATGGGGCCTGCAAGGCCGAGCTGGCTGAGGGTGCGGGTCTCCTGCCGCACGCCGGTGCGGGGCGCGGTGCCGAACAGGCTGGGCAGGCCGAAGGGCTGGGCATCGGCCGCCGCGGCGGCGGAGGCGGGCACGCCGGCCGGCGCCGCGGCCGGGTCCGCGCGCGGCGGGGTGGTGGCGGGGCCAGCCGCGGGAACGGCGCCCTGGGTGGCCCCGGTACCGGTGCGCGGCACCAGCGAAAACGGCGGAGGCGCGGTCAGCGGGGTGCCGGGGGTGCTGGCGCCGGGTGGCGGCGGCAGAGGTGTCAAGGCGGGGGGTGTCAAGGCGGGGGGCGTCAGGGCGGGAGGCGCTGGCTGCGAAAGCACCGCGCCGGGGATCAGCAGGAGGGCGAGCGCGACGGCCGCGGCCACCGGGGCGGTGCGGCGTCGGCCGATGGGCGGCGGCATGGGCTCATCCTCGGCCAGGGCGGGGTCGGTCGCCGGCTGCGGACGCACCGGCGCGCCACGCGCGCCCGCCCCGGTGTTGCGCAGCGTGAACTGCGATTCGCCGGCGAACAGCCCGCCAATGGTGAACACCACGTCGCGCAGCGCGCGCAGCGGCCGGTCGGCCGGTACGTCGTCCCAGTCCACCCAGGCATCGGCGCGGCCAAGCACGATCTGCACGATGGCGCCCTCGTCGCGCAGATCCTGGGGGGCGAAGCGCACCTGCATGCGCCCATCGGCCCAGCGCAGCACCTCGGCGGGCACGCGGATGGGCTCGGCGCCCGTGTCCACCTCGATGATCACCAGCGCGTCTTCCTCCACGCCCTCGGGTCGGTCCAGCCGCAGCGCGGCGCCGCCCAGCGACAAATCCTCGGTCACGCCCTCGATGCGCCGCCCGTCGGGCAGCACCGTCCAGGCCAGCACGGTGGCGCGCACCCGCGCGCGCTCGCGCAGCTGCCGCCGCTCGCGCCCCACGGCGATGCCGGCCAGCACCGAGATGAGGCACAGCACGGCCCAGAACACGTTCAGCGCATAGGCCTGGAATTCGAGGCTGGCCGGCGGGTTGGTCGAGAGCCCATAGACGCCGAGCATCAGCCCCGTGATCAGCGCCAGCGCCAGGATCATGCTGGGGCCGACGGCGCGGATGTCGAAATACCCCTCCTCCAGCGTGCCGCCCTTGTCGGTCACGTTGAACTTGCCCCGCCGCGGGTCGAGCAGCGTGGCGAGCATCACCGGCAGGAGATAGACGGTCAGCACCGTCTCGTAGATCTCGGACCAGAAGGAATGGCGCGTGGTGGTCTGTATGCGGGAGGCGGTCACGATCGAGTGCAGGATGTGCGGGCCGGCATAGGCCACGATCGCCAGCGGCGAGGCCGCGATCACGTTTTCCTGGAAGATGAGGAAGGCCAGCGGCGCCGTGAGGAAGACGAAGCGCGGCAGCGGAAATAAATAATGTATGGTTGAAAGAAAATAGCAGATTCGTTGCGAGAAATTGAGACCGCGGGCAAAAAGCGGGTTCTCGATCCGCAGGATCTGGATCATTCCGCGCGCCCAGCGCATCCGCTGGCCGATGTGCAGCACCAGGCGCTCGGTGGCCAGGCCCGCCGCCAGCGGCACGCGCAGATAGGCGGTGCGCCAGCCGGCCATCTGCATCTTGAGCGAGGCGTGGCAATCCTCGGTCACCGTTTCGGTCGGCACGCCGCCCACAGCCTCGATGGCGCTGCGCCGGATCACCGCGCAGGAACCGCAGAAGAACGCCGCCCCCCAGAAGTCATTGCCCTGCTGGATCAGGCCGTAGAACAGCAGCCCCTCGTTCGGCACCCTGCGGCCGACCACGAGGTTCCGCTCGAAGGGGTCCGGGCTGTAGAAATGGTGCGGCGTCTGCACCATGGCCAAGCCCTTGTCGCGCAGCATCCAGCCCATGGTGAGCTGGAGGAAGCCGCGCGTCGCCACGTGGTCGCAGT
>JBHYDO010000127.1:0-12629 GCA_051860645.1 Roseococcus sp. | reverse complement strand
CGGGGAAGACGACGCGCGCCGGGAAGGTGCCCTGCGGGTCCTGCTGCCAGTTGATGAAGTGCGGCTTGGGCTCGATCTTCAGCGAATAGGACAGGATGGGCGTGCGCGCATGTGGCGCCGGCCGCAGCCTGATCACCTGCGGGCCGAGCGTCACGGCCCGGTCATAGCGGTAGGTGGTGCGGTGCGTGAGCGCGACGTGGATGGACATGCGGCAGCCAAAGGTTGTTCCCGAACCCGGTTATAGGCGGGTTTGTGCGGCGCGAAACGCCGAAGATTGCGCGTTTTTCGCAGTGGGCCGCACACTGGGCGCATGAGCACCCTCTTCGACCCCGCCGATTTCCGCATCCAGCCCGGAATCCTGCATCTCTGCGCCGGGGGAAAGACGCCCGCGCTGCACGCCCTGGACGGCGCGCTGGGGCGCTACCTCGCCGACAAGTCCGACGGGCCGGCCGGCGATGCGCGGCAGGAGGCGATGGTGGCCCGGCTGCGCGGCAAGGTCGCGGCCAGCTGGGGCTGCGCGGCGGGCGACATCGGCCTCGTCTCCTCCGTGGCCGAGGGGGTGGCCATGTTGGCCGACAGCCTGGGCCTGGTGCCGGGCGACGAGGTGGTGCTGGCGAATATCGAATACCCCTCGCTGGCCGCGCCCTTCGCGCTCCGGCCGGGCGTGGTGCTGCGCGTGGCGGAGGGCCCGGGCGGCGTGGCGGCGCTGGTGGGGCCGCGCACGCGGGTGATCGCCATCAGCAGCGTCAGTTTTCTCACCGCCGAATGCGCCGACCTGCACGCGCTGCGGGCCCTGGCCGATGGCGTGGGCGCTGTGCTGGTGCTGGACCACACCCAGGCGGCCGGCTGGGCGACCATCGAGGCCGGCGTGGCCGATTTCGCCTTTGCCGCCTGCTACAAGTGGATGCTGGGCATCAGCGGCGTGGCCATCGCCTATTGGAACCGGGCGCGGCAGCCGCTGTGGGCGCCGCGCAGCGCCGGCTGGTATTCCATGGCCGTGCAGGGCCGGCCCGACTGGAACCAGCCCTTCGCTCTGGTGCCCGACGCGATGCGCTTCTGCCGCGGCAACCCCAACCATGCGGGCGTCTACGCGCTGGATTGCGCCATGGACTACCTGGCCCGGCATGAGGGCATCGAGGCGCATGTGCTGGGGCTGGCGGGGGAGTTGCGCGCCCGCTGCCTATCCGCGGGATTGCCCATGATGACGCCGGAAAACCACGGCGCCAGCGTCTGCCTGCCGCACCCGGAGGCGGCGCGGGCGGTGGCGGCGCTGGAGGAACGGGGCGTGCTGGTGTGGAATGGCCGCGGGCGCATCCGGGTGAGCTTCCACGGCTACAATGGCGAACCGGACGTCGCCTGGGCGCTGGCGGCGTTGAAGGGGGTGTTTTGAGCGCCCGGTCGCCTTCGGTGGGATTACCGAAGACGGGAATTAGCCGCCGTTCACGCTTCAAAACAGCCCGCTGCGCGCCAGCATGAACACCGCCAGCGCCACCAGCATCACCGCGAACACCCGCGTCAGCACCCCGCGCCGCGCCGACAGCCGCTTGGCCACCCCCGCCCCGCCCAGGCTACCCAGCACGCCGCCCGCCACAAAGAGCGCGGCCAGCGGCCAGTCCACCAGCCCCGACAGGGCATAGCTTGTCGCCGTGGTGGCCCCGAAGGCCGTCACCGCCACCAGCGAGGAACCGATGGCGTTCAGCGAGCCCATGCCCGTCGCCACCATCAGCCCCGGCACGGCGAGAAACCCGCCGCCGATGCCGAAGAAGCCCGAGAGCAGCCCCGTCGCCCCGCCCGCGCCGATCAGCGCCGGCGCATTCCCGCGCGAGAGGCGCACGGTGGTGGTCGGCACCGCCTCACCCTTTCGCAGCATGAGGATCGCCACGACCAGCATCAGCACCGCGAAGGCGGCCAGCAGCGCCTGCCCGTCCACCTGCTTGCCGATGGCCGCACCGGCAAATGCGCCGGCCACGCCGATGGCCGCGAAGACACTGGCGCATGGCCAGCGCACATTCCCCGCCCGCGCATGCCCCAGCAGCCCGAAGCCCGCGTTCAGCGCCACGGCCACGGCACTGGTGCCGATGGCCAGATGCGGCTGCTTCATGCCCACCAGGTGAACCAGCAGCGGCACGGCCAGGATGGACCCGCCGCCGCCAACCAGCGCCAGGGTGAAGCCCACCAGCGAGCCGGACGCCCCGGCGAGGACGGCCTGCAAGGCGGAGAGGTCCATGGCTCAGGCCACCGCGCGCTTGTTCCAGGGCATCATTGCCAGCGCATTGGCCATGGGGCAAAGGCCGATGGCGCCCGCCATCACCAGCCCGCCGCCCACGAAGCCCGAGAGCAGGTGGAACAGCGGCGAGACGGCGAAGCCCAGCACCGCGCCGATCACCACCAGCGAACCCGCCACGATCTGCACCTGGCGCATCAGCGGCAGCGGGGCCTTGCGGTTCTCGGCCACGGGCAGGCCGGCGCGCTGCCAGGCCTCGATGCCGCCTTCGACGATCATCGCCTCGCAGCCTTCGGCACGGGCGCCGAGGGCCGCGGCATTCTCGGCGGTGCGGCGGCCGGAATGGCAGTGGAAGAGGACAGGCTTGCCGTCCTGGATGGCCAGCTCGGCCTCGTTCAACTGCGAGATGGGCAGGTGGGCGGAGCCGGGGATGTGGCTGCGCGCGCGCTCATCGGCCTCGCGCACATCCACGAGGATGGCCTCGCCGGCCTTGAGCATGGCGGCGGCGCGGGCGGGGGTGATGGTGGGGAGGGACATGGTGGCGGTTCCTGGGTTCAGTGGGTGAGGGGGGGGGGGCGACGGGTCCTGGCAGAACAGGCTGTGCAGCGCGTCCATCAGGCGGCCCACCCGTGGGTCGGCGATGCGGTAGTGCAGATGCGTCCCGTCCCGCCGCCGCGCGACCAAGCCTTCCGCGCGCAGGCGCATCAGGTGCTGGGACAGCGCGGCCTGCGACAGGCCCACCCGTTCGGCGAGGCGGCCCACCGTCACCTCGCCCTCGGCCGCGAGCTGGCAGAGCAGCATCAGGCGGCGCGGATTGGCGAGCTGGCGCAACAGCGATGCGGCATCCTGCGCGTGGGTCTCGAGTTCAGTGGCGGGGTTCATCGGGGTCGGGGCTCATCTATTCGTTGACGCTAAGATAGCGATCACTTATATATTAGTCAACACGAATATGGAGACCGCCATGACCATCCCCTCAATCCAGCCCTTCTTCGACGAACCGACCAACACGGTCAGCTACCTGGTTTCGGACCCTGCGACGCAGCGGGCTGCCATCCTGGACCCGGTGCTGGACTGGGACCACAAGTCCGGCACGGCGGACACCGCCTTCGCCGACCGCATCCTGGCCGCGGCCGAGGAGCAGGGCCTCAAGGTCGTGCTGGTTCTCGAAACCCACGCCCATGCCGACCACCTGACCGCCGCCCCCTGGATCAAGGCGCGCACCGGCGCGCGGATCGGCATCGGCGAGCATATCACCGAGGTGCAGCGCATCTTCCGCCCGGTCTTCCAGGCCGAGGACGTGAAGGCGGGCGGGGGCGACTTCGACCTGCTGTTCCGCGACGGAGAGACCTTCGAGCTGGGCAGCCTCGATGTCGAGGTGATGCACCTGCCCGGCCACACACCGGCCTGCATCGCGTACCGGATCGGTGACGACGTCTTCGTGGGCGACACCATCTTCATGCATGACTACGGCACCGCCCGCGCCGACTTCCCCGGCGGCGATGCGCGCACGCTGTACCGCTCCATCCAGCGCCTGCTCAGCCTGCCGGCGCACACCCGCCTGTGGATGTGCCACGACTACAAGGCGCCCAACCGCGACACCTACGCCTGGCAGTCCACCGTGGCCGAGCAGCGCGCCCACAACCCCCACGTGAAGGACGGCAAGACCGAGGAGGAGTTCGTCGCCTTCCGGACGGGGCGCGACGCGAAGCTCTCGGCGCCGACCCTCCTGCTGCCCTCCATCCAGGTGAACATCCGCGCCGGACGCTTTCCCGAAGCCGAAAGCAACGGCGTGCGCTACCTGAAGGTGCCGGTCACGGCACGCAACCCGGCGGCGGTGGTGTAGGGGGCGCCGCTGGCAGGGGCTGCCGCCCCCGCCAGGCCACCCCCGCCCCGGGGCCAAGGCCCTCGGCGGGAGGGGTCTGGGAAGGGCGGCGCCCCGACCAGCGCGCCCCCAGCCACCGTTGACGCTTCCGTGCCCTGCCCGCAGTTTCCTGGCAGGGGGGGACGGCGATGGATTTCTCGCTCACGGCGGAGCAGGCGGCGATTCGGGACCAGGTGACGCGCGTCTGCGGGGATTTCCCGGACGAATACTGGCTGCAAAAGGACCGCGAGGGCGTCTTCCCGCATGAGTTCCATGCGGCGATGGCCGCCGGCGGCTGGCTGGGCATCGCGATGCCCGAAGCGCATGGCGGCGGCGGCCTGGGCATTCTCGAAGCCGCGATCATGATGGAGGCGGTGGCGGCGTCCGGCGCCTGCATGTCGGGCGCCTCGGCCATCCACATGAACATCTTCGGGCTGAATCCGGTCGTGGTGTTCGGCACCGAGGCGCAGAAGGCGCGCTTCCTGCCGCCCCTGATCGCGGGCGCGGACAAACCCTGCTTCGCGGTGACCGAGCCCGATGTCGGCCTCAACACCACCCAGTTGAAGACGCGGGCCGAGCGCCGCGGTGGGCGCTATGTGGTGCATGGCCAGAAGATGTGGATCTCGACCGCCCAGGTGGCGAACAAGATGCTGCTGCTGGCCCGCACCACGCCGCTCGATGAGGTGCGGCGCAAAACCGATGGCCTCACCCTGTTCTACACCGAGATAGATCGCGCCACGGTTGAGATCCGCCTCATCGAGAAGATGGGCCGGCACGCGGTGGATTCGAACATGATCTTCTTCGACGGCTTCGAAATCCCGGAGGAGGACCGCATCGGCGCGGAGGGCGAGGGCTTCAAGCTCATCCTGCACGGCATGAACCCCGAGCGCATCCTGATCGCGGCCGAGGCGGTGGGCATCGGCCGTGCCGCGCTGCGCCGTGCGTCCAATTACGCGAAGGAGCGCCGGGTCTTCGGCCGCAGCATCGGCCAGAACCAGGCCATCCAGCACCCCCTGGCGCGCAACTGGGCGGAGTTGGAGGCGGCGGAACTCATGGTGTTCAAGGCCGCCAGCCTCTACGACCGTGGCCTGGAATGCGGCGCGGAAAGCAACGCGTGCAAATACCTGGCGGGCGAGGCCGGCTTCCGCGCCGCCGAGACGGCGGTGATGACCCATGGCGGCATGGGCTATGCGCAGGAATACCATGTGGAGCGCTATTTGCGCGAAAGCCTCATCCCGCGCATCGCGCCCGTCTCACGGGAGTTGATCCTGAGCCACATCGCGGAGCGCGTGCTGGGCCAGGCGAAGTCCTACTGAGGCGGGGACCGCAGGTGGGCTTGTGCCGCGCCTCCACCACGCGGCATTGCAGCCCCCCGGTTTGTGGATTGGACAAGCCGGGCCGGGCCGCGTATGCGCACCCCCCTTCGCATACAGGATGACAGCACCATGAAGCCCGCCGAAATCCAGGCCGTCCAGGCCCATCTCCGCCGCCTCCTGGGCACGCAGAAGCTGACCATCCGCGCCGCCCAGACGCGCAACGGCCCGGTGGAACTGCTGGTGGATGGCGAAACCATCGGCACGGTGGATCGCGACGCGGAAGACGGCGAGGTGGCCTACCATGTCACCATCTCGGTCCTGTCCGAGGACCTGCTGCCGCATTGAGGCGCGGCGGGCCAGGTCAGCCCGCCAGCCGCCGCTCCAGCAGCACCTTCAGTGCGCGCTACTCGGCCTCCATCACGGCCAGGCGCTCGCCCACCGGATCGGCCTCGCCCTCCGGCAGGCCGTAGCCCACCGTGGCGGTCTCGGGGCAGCCCTCGCCCACGCAGCGGGCGGGGATGCCGACCACGGTCGTGTGCGGCAGCACGGGCGCGACCACCACGGAATTGGCGCCGATGCGGCTGCCTTCGCCCACGGTGATGGGGCCCAGCACCTGCGCGCCGGCGCCGATGATGACGTTGTCCTGCACATCCGGGTGGCGCTTGCCGGCCTTCATGGACAGGCCGCCCAGGGTGACGCCATGGTAGATGGTGACGTCGTCGCCGATGGTGGCGGTCTCGCCGATGACGACGCCCATGCCGTGGTCGATGAACAGCCGCAGCCCGATGCGCGCGCCGGGATGGATTTCGATGCCCGTCAGCATCCGTCCCAGATGCGAGGCGAAGCGCGCAAGCCCGCGCAGCCCCCACCGCCAGAGCCGGTGCGCCAGCCGGTGCCACAGCACCGCATGCAGGCCGGGATACGAAAAAATCACTTCCGGCCAAGACGGCAGCGCCGGGTCGCGCGCGCGGATGGACCGGCCGAGGGCGATGATCTCCAGCGTCATGACACCAGCCATGGCGGCGTGGGCAGGCCCTTGCCGCGCAGGAATTCCGGGTTGAACAGCTTGGACTGGTAGCGCGCGCCGCCGTCGCACAGGATGGTGACGATGCGGTGCCCTGGGCCGAGGCGCCTCGCCACCTGGATGGCGGCCGCCACGTTCAGCCCGGCGCTGCCACCGATGCACAGGCCCTCGCGCAGCGTGAGGTCGAAGACCTGTTCCAGGGCCTCCTCGTCCGTCACCTGTACGGCGTCGTCAATGCGCACGCCCTCCAGGTTGCCCGGCACGCGGGACTGGCCGATGCCCTCGGTGATGGAACCGCCCGCGCTCATCTCCGGTGTGCCGGTCTTCACCCAGGAGAACAGGGCCGAGCCCAGCGGGTCGGCCAGGATGATGAGCGTGCTGGGGTCGGCGCGGGTCAGCGCCATGGCGACACCCGCCAGCGTGCCGCCGGTGCCACAGGCGCAGGTGAAGGCATCCACGCGCCCGCCCGCCTGCGCCAGGATCTCGGTGCCGGTGGTGCGGCGGTGGCCCTCGCGGTTGTCGAGGTTGTCGAACTGATTGGCCCAGATGGCGCCGCCGGGATGGGACTGCGCCAGTTCCTCGGCCAGGCGGCGGCTGGCATGGACGTAGTTGCCCGGGTCCTTGAAGGGCTTGGCCGGCACGAGGCGGAGGTCGGCGCCGATCATGCGGAGAAAATCGATCTTCTCCTGGCTCTGCGTCTCCGGCATCACGATGACGCTGCGGTAGCCCCGGGCATTGCCCACCAGCGTCAGGCCGATGCCGGTGTTGCCGGCCGTGCCCTCCACGATCAGCCCGCCCGGCCGCAATTCGCCGCGCGCCTCGGCGCCCTCGATGATGGCGAGTGCGGCGCGGTCCTTCACGCTGCCGCCGGGGTTCATGAACTCGGCCTTGCCCAGGATGTCGCAGCCGGTGGCGGCGGAGGCGCGCGCCAGGCGGATCAGCGGCGTGTTGCCGATGGCGCCGACAAGCCCGGCGGCGGGGGAGGTTGTGGGCGTCATGTCCATCGCCGAACGATATCAGCAAAGGGCGGGCGTGGAACAAGGGGGTTGCGCATGATTGTTTCGCGCAAATTGCTGGCGATATTGGACGTCGGCGCATCGTGGATTGCTGGACCATTGCGCTGCGGCGCCGGGAACCCAATTCCTTCCCCATGTCGTTCCGGCTCACCCCTGGCTTCATCTCGCTTCATGTGGCCATCGGCGGGGCGCTGGCCGCCCTTCTCTGCGCGCTGATCCTTTGGCAGGACCCCGCGGGGCTGGGCGGGTTGCTGCTGCGCGCGCCGGACCATCCCTTCCCGCTGCTCCTGCTGTGGTTCTTCAGCGCGCTGACGCTGGGGTCGGTGCAGCTGGGAACCGCCATCATGCTGCGGTTCGGCGGATGAGGAAGCTGTTCGCCCTGCTGCTTGCCCCGCTGCTCGGGGCGTGTTCGGTGGTGGGCATGCGCTCCACCGAGGAACCCCCCTTCGCCGTCGTGGCCCGCCAGGGCGAGGCCGAGATCCGCCGCTACGCACCGCGCCTGCTGGCCGAGGTGGTGGTCGAAGGCGACGAGGCCACCGCCCGCAACCGCGGATTCCGCCCGCTGGCCGCCTACATCTTCGGCGAGAACCAGGCGGCGGAACGCATCGGCATGACGGCGCCGGTCGCGCAGGGGCGCGCGGGAGAGCGCGCGCAGGGGCGCGCGGGGCAAGGCACACGTTCGCCCGGCGAGCGCATCGGCATGACGGCGCCCGTCGCACAGGCTGCCGAGGGCAACACCTGGCGGGTCGGCTTCTTCATGCCCGCCCGCTACACGCGTGAGACGCTGCCCGCCCCGCGTGACCCCGCCATCACCATACGGGAGGTGCCGGAGGCGCTGGTGGCCGTGCGCCGTTTCAGCGGCCTGCCCACCGAGGCCGCGGTGGCCGGCGCCCGCGCCGCACTTGAGGTCGAACTCGCTGGCTCGGCCTGGCGCGTCACCGGCCCGGGCGGCGCCTGGTTCTATGATCCGCCCTGGACCGTCCCCGGCCTGCGCCGCAACGAAGTGTGGCTGCCCGTCGCCGCCCGCGACTGACTAACGGCAACTCGCGCGCGTGGCGGCGGCCAGGCGGTCCGGCGTCATCGGCGGCGCGCCCGGGCGCCGAACCTGGTAGCCGAGTGCCACCGTCCACAACGCCCCCGGCGGCAGGCTGCGCGGCGTGGCGTCGGGGCGCCCCAGCGCATCCCCGGTGAACTGCACCACCACCCGCAGCGGCACGCTGTGCGCGTTGCGCAGATGCGCCAGGTAGTGCGAGCGGCCTTGCGGCCCCGCGATGCCGCGCACTTCGAAGCCCTCCGCCACCAGTCGGCCGTTGCAGTAGGTGACCGGCTGGGCGATGGCGGCGGCGGGAAGCAGGCTGGCCAGCAGCAGCGCAGCCCTCATGCGGTGACCATCGCGATCTTGCCGAAGTGGCGGTTGGCCTTCATGTGCGCCAGCGCCTCCACAACCTCGTCCAGGTGGAAGACGCGGTCCAGCGGGAGGGCGAGCTTGCCCTCGGTCAGCGCGGGCCAAAGGTCGGCCCGCATGCGGCGGACGATCTCGCGCACCTCGGCCACGCTGCGCGTGCGGAAGGTGACGCCGATGTAGCTGATGCGCCGGGCCGCGTGCAGGTCGAAGTCGAACTCTGCCACCGCGCCGCCGAGCCTGCCCACATTCACGATGCGCCCAAGGATGGCCGTCGCCGCCAGGGTCTTGGAGACGAGCGGCCCGCTGATCTGGTCCACCACCGCGTCCACGCCGCGGCCGCCGGTCGCGTCCAGCACCTGCTGCACCCAGCCGGCGTCGTTGGTGTCCACCGCCAGCGTCGCGCCGAACTCCGCCAGCCGCGCGCGCTTCTCCGGGTTGGTCGAGGTGCCGACCACCACCGAAGCGCCCATCAGCCGCGCGATCTGCAGCCCCATCAGCCCCACGCCCGAGGAGCCGCCCTGAATCATGATGGCGCTGCCGGTCTGGCACAGCCCATGCGTCACCACCGCGTCGTGCATGGTCTGCAGCGCGATGGGCAGCGTCGCCGCTTGCTCCCAGGAGAGGTTGCTGTCCGGCACCGGCGCCACGCGGCCCCAGTCGGCCACCGCGTATTCGGCGTAGGACGCGGCCATGGAGGCCATGACGCGCATGCCCGGCCGGACGCTGTCCGGCACGTCGCTGCCCACTTCCACCACCTCGCCGGCGCCCTCCAGGCCCGGAATGGCACCCGGCCCGCCCATGGCGCCGTGCTTGTGGCCGGCGGCAACGCCAAGGTCGGCGCGGTTCAGGCCGATGGCACGCAGGCGGATGAGCACCTGTTCCGGGCCGGGCTTGGGCACAGGCACGTCGCGCAGGGCGAGGCCGGCCTCGGTGACGACAGCAGCTTTCATGGGGGCCGTTTCCTAGAGTTTCTTGCGATACCAGATGCGCGAATGGCCGGGCGGCATGCCATCCAGCCGCCCCGCCTCCTCCCAGCCATTGCGCAGCCAGAAATGCGGCGCCTGGAAGCTGAAGGTGTCGGTGTAGGCGAAGGTGCAGCCGCGCTCGCGCGCCAGCGCCTCGGCGCGACCGAGCAATTCGGTGCCGAGCCCCTTGCCGCGCATCTCGCGCGAGAGCCACAGCCAGTCGATGAACAGCCAGTTCCAGTAGGTGAGGCCGAGCAGCCCGCCCTTCACCTGCTCCGTCTCGTCGCGGGCCAGCACGGTGATGGGCTCGCGGTCATAGGGACCGCCCATTTCCTGGTTGTAGCCGTGCAGCCCGCGCTGGATGGCGGCGACGGCCTCCAGTTCCGGGTAGTCGTCGTCGCTGATGGTGATGTTGGCGGGGAGGTTCATCCCAGCCGCCCCCAGCCCGCCACGCCCACCGTGACCAGCCCGAGGATCAGGTTGACCAGCACAAGCTGGCGGATGCGGTCATTCGCCGCGGCGGCGCGCGGCGTGTCGCCGGCGGCCAGTGCGAGGCGCATCTGCTTCCACGGCCCGGTGAAGATGCCGACATAGACGGCCGCCATGAGAATGCCGGTCAGGTGCATCAGGTGCACATGCCAGCCCACGCCGCGGAAGCCGCCGTAATACCCGAACAGCAGCCAGTAGCCGGTCAGCAGCACGATCACGACGGCGTGCCAGACGATGAGGAAGAAGCGCTTGTGCACACCGCCCATCAGCGCCATGCGCTGCGCGGGCTCCAGCACGGCCAGCGCCGGGCGCAGCGCCATCAGCGCGAAGGCCATGCCTCCCACCCAGAGCACGGCGAAGAGAAGATGCAGCGTGTAGGCGATGTTGGAAATCATGGGCGGAAGCTAGAGCGTGATCGCGCGTGTTGGAATTGCCAAAGGTGCAAATCCGTCGCGAAAAAGACCGTCGCCGCACGATCCGCCCCTACGGTCAGGGCGTGAAGCCGCGCAGGGCGGCGGCGAGGGCGCGCATCTCGCCCGCCGCGGCGCCGCGTGGTTCGCTCTCCGTCACGCCCAGGCCGAGCGCGAAGGCGGCGGCGAAGGCGGAACGATTGCCCAGCCGTTCCTCCAGCACCGGCGCCCCGCGCCGCGCGAGTTCGCCCAGGATCACGTCGCGCAGCTTGCCGGTGGGAGGCATGCGGTTCAGCACGAGGCGATAGTCGCGCCGCTCGGCCTCGGCCAGATTTACCGTGGCCTCGCTGGCCCAGAGGTCGGGCAGGGAGGGTTGCAGCGGCACCAGCACGAGGTTGGAGGCGCGGATGGCGAGGCGGGATTCCGTCTCGGCATGGGGCGGCGTGTCGATGACGACGAAGTCGGCCGTGCGGCGGTGGCGGTCGAGCGCCCCCTGCACGCGCCAGCCGGCCGGCGCCTCGAAGGCCAGCGGTGCCGCGTCCGCCCCGCGCAGCGCCTGCCAGCGCGCGAGCGTGCCCTGCGGGTCGGTGTCGAGCAGGGCCACGCGCGCGCCCTTCTCGCCCAAGGCCACGGCGAGGTTGGCCGCCAGGGTGGACTTGCCCGCGCCGCCCTTCTGCTGCGCGACGGTGATGACGAGCGCCATGGTCGCTCCTTTTCCGGCTGGGCGTGCGAGGCGGCCCGATTCGCACCCACTGTAGAACAGGTGGCGCCGTCCTTCGCAGCTTTGGCGAGCGCCGGGCGTTCAGCGTCCCTGCGCGTCCCGCGCCTTGCGGTGGTCCAGCGCGGCGCGCGCCGCGGCCATGAGGGCGGTGCCGGGCACGGTCAGCGGTGGCGCTTCGGGCAGCAACGCGGCCGCCGGCGCCATGGAGGCCTGGGCCAGCGCCACTCGCCCGCGCCGCCCGCGCGCCGCCTTGGCGATGGCGGCGTGGTAGTCGTCCAGCTTGCCCGCCTGGAACAGCGCCCAGGCGCCGGGCACGGCGTAGAGCCCTACATCGGCCCCGGTGCGCTGGGCCGCCTCGGAGAACAGCTTCCAGGTGCTGGCCCGCGTGCTGGGCGCGGCGTAGAGCACGCTCACTTCGCCGCCCGCGCGCGCGGCGGCGGCGGCCAGGGCGGCATCGGCGCGCAGCACCGGCCGGGGGGCGTCCTGCGCGCGCTCCACCGCCTCGCCGATGGTGGAGCAGGTGAGCAGCACGGCGTCCGCCTCCTCGGCCATGCGGCGGAGCAGCGCGGCCACCTCCGCCAGCAGCGCTGGGTCGGGCGTGCGGAGCCATTCGGGCCGGCTCTGGTGCGTGAGGCGCAGCGCGCCGACGGGCAGGGACGCGGCGGCGGCGTCGAACAGCGCGGCGTTGGAGGCGCCGGTGTGCAGGCAGGCGATGGTCAGGGCCATGCGTGGCGGTTCCCCGGCGTCCGGATGAAATTGAGGACAGGTGCGGCATTTTCCCGCCGGGGCCTGACCGGGTCGGCTATATCTTCATGTCCGTATCGATTTCGCAAGGGATTTGCCATGACCGTCGCCGCCGTTCTGCGCCAGAAGGGTGCCTCTGTCATCTCCGTGCTGCCGGACACCACCGTGGCCGAGGCGGCCCGCATCATCGCGGAGCGTCGGATCGGCGCCGTGGTGGTGCTCGATGCCGAGGGCCGGCTCGTGGGCATCCTGAGCGAGCGTGACGTGGTGCGCGGCCTGGTGCGCTATGGCGCCGACCTGTTCGGCACCCGCGTGGACGTGCTGATGACGCAGGAAGTGACGATGGCGACGCTCCACACCACGGTGGACGAGGCGGTCGAGATCATGGACAGCGGCTATTTCCGCCACCTGCCGGTGCGCGGCGAGGATGGCGGGCTGTGCGGCATCGTCTCCA
>JBHYDO010000126.1:0-12743 GCA_051860645.1 Roseococcus sp. | reverse complement strand
TCCAGACCTCGGTGCCCATGCCGCGCTCGGTCGGATTGCCCTCCACGACCTTGCCGCTGGCAATCTCGCGCGTCACGTCCAGCATGGAGTAGCGCATGGCGACGGTGGCGTATTCGCGCGCGCCCTCGCGCCAGGACTCGGACAGGTCGCCCTGTTCGAGCTTGGTGTCCGTGGTCTCGTTCTTCCAGCCGCGCTGCGCGAGGTCCGCCAGATCGTCGCGGAAATTCTGCACCACCTCGGGCGTGGCGATACGGCCAAGGGCCATCATGTCCTCGCGCGTCCACGCGTCGTTCACCTGGGCGAGCAGGCGCTCGAAGGCCTCGAAATCGGCCTGGGCGATCTGCACCGGGGCCTCCTTGGCCGCGCCGGCACCGAGGCCCAGCCCGGCACCGAGCGCGCCGCGCCCGCCACCCGTGCCGCCGCCCGTGCCGCCTTGGGGCGGGTTGGGGCCGCCCTGCATCTCGCGCGCCATGCCCGCGGGCTGCGGCTGCTGCTGGCGGCGGCGCAGGAAGGACATGACCAGCATGACCACGCCGGCGATCAGCGCGAGCTGCAGCATGAAGCCCAGGATGCCGGCGAGGCTGCCCAGGCCGGAGAAGAAGCCCGAGCCCGCCAGCAGGCCGAACAGCCCGGCGCCGAACAGGCCCAGCATCATGCCGCCCATGAAGGGGTTGCGGGCGAAGAAGCCCGGGCGCGCGGCGGCACCGGCCGCCGCACCAGCGGCAGGGCGGGTCGCGGTGCCGGCGGCAGGCGTGCCCGGCTGCTGCTGCGTGCGCTGCAGCGGTGTGACGGCCCGCGGGGCGGTGTTGGTCGGCGGAGGCGCCTGGAAGGTGCGGGCACCACGGCTGCCGCCGAAACCGCGCGAACCGCGCTGGGCTTCGGCCAGGGCCGGGGCCAGGACGAGGGCAGCGACCGCGAAGGCGGTCAGGAGGGTGGCTGGGCGGCGCATGGCGTGGCGATCTCCGGGTCAAATCTTTCTTGTGTGCAATATGGCGCGCCGCGCCAGGAATTGCGAGGCTTACCCGCACCCGATCCGCCGCTTTCGCACCACGGAGTTGCCAGGATGCCCGTCACCCTCAAGCGCGCCACCGATCTGCGCGGCTTCCGCATCGCTCCCGGCGATAGCAATTACTTTGCCTGCCTGCTGGACCCGATCGCGGACGGGGCGGGCTTCACCCTGGTCGTGGAGGTCTTCGCCCCCGGCGGCGCCACGCCCCCCAACACGCATCAGCGCGCGCAGGAGGCCTTCTTCGTGCTGCGCGGCCGGGGGCGCGCGCGGGCGGGCGAGGATTGGGTGGAGATCGGCCCCGGCGACACGCTCATGCTGCCGCCCGGCACCGAGCATGTGGTCGAGAACACCGGGCCGGGGAAGCTCTATTGCCTGACGCTGATGGTGCCGGACGAGGACTTCGCCGCCCTCATCCGCAACGGCGCCGAGGTGCCGCTCGATGCCGAGGATCGTGCCGTGCTGACAGGGCGTTAGCGCCGGGCCGTCAGGTCAGGCCCGGCGCCAGCCTTCGCCGCCGCACGAACTGGAGGACCAGAAGCAGCGCCGCCAGTCCGATACCCATCCCGGCCGGCGCCGGCAGCGCCCCGCCCGCCAGCGCCTGCAGCGAGGCGGGGAACACCATCAGCAGCCCCGCCACCGCCATGGTCCAGCGCTCCCAGCCGGCCATGTGCATGAGGGCGAAGCCCTGCGTGGCCGAGGCCAGGGCGGCGAGGCCGAGCGTGGCCAGCACCACCTGCCAGACCACGTCCATCCAGCCCATGCCGGGCAGGAAGTTCAGCAGCAGCGCCACGCCCGCCGGGTCCGTGATGAAGATGAAGGGCAGCACGAACGCCGGCAGCGTGTATTTCCAGGCCATCAGCGTGGTGCGGTAGGGGTTGCCGCCGGTGATGGCCGCCGCCGCGAAGGGGCTGAGTGCCGTGGGCGGCGAGACCTCGCTCAGCACCGCGTAGTAGAAGATGAACATGTGCGCCGCGTAGTCGGGCACGCCCAGCTTGATCAGCGCGGGTGCCGCCACCACGGCGCAGATGATGTAGCTGGCCGTCACCGGCACCGCGAGGCCCACCACCCACACGATCAGCCCCGTGTAGATCGCGGTGATGACCAGCGAACCGCCGGCCGCCTGGATGGCGATGTCGCTGAACTTCAGCCCAAGCCCCGTCAGCGTGATGCAGCCCACGATGATGCCGGCACAGGCACAGGTGGCGGCGATGCCGATGGCCTGCTCGCTGCCCGCCGCCAGCGTGCGGATCAGCTTGCGCGGCCACAGCGCGTGCTCGCGCGACAGGAACGAAAGTGCCACGGCCAGCCCCATGGCATAGAGCACCGACAGCGTCGCCGAATAGCCGATGGCCATGAAGCCCACGATCGCGATGAGGCTGGTGAAGTGGTACCAGCCGCGCTTGAACATGACCCAGACGCGCTCCACCACCATGGGCGTGTCGTCGCGCCCGCCGCCGGAGCGGGCGATGCGCCGCTGGTCCAGCTCCACCATGAACAGAAGCGAGGCGTAGTAGAGGACGGTGGGGATGATCGCCATCACCAGCACGTCGAGGTAGCTGATGCGCAGGTACTCCGCGATCAGGAAGGCGGCCGCCCCCATGATGGGCGGCGAGAGGATGGCCCCCATGCCGCCCGCCGCCAGCAGCCCGCCCGCGTCGTGCGGCGTGTAGCCCACGCGCTTCATCATGGGCCAGGCGACGGTGCCGATGGTGACGGTCGTCGCCACGCCCGAGCCCGAAGGCCCGCCCAGCAGGAAGGCCGAAAGCACCACCGTGCGCCCCGCCGAGCTCGGCCGCCCGCCGGTGGCCGCGAAGGAGAAGTCCACGAAGAACTTGCCCGCCCCGGTGGCCGAGAGAATGGCGCCATAGATGGTGAACAGGATGATGAGCGTGGCCGAGACGTCCACCGCCGTGCCGAAGATGCCCTCGAGCGTGATGGCGAGGTGCGGCACCAGGCGCTCGGCATCGTAGCCGCGATGCGTCCAGGGGTCGGGCAGGTGGTTGCCGAAGAAGGCGTAGAGCATGAAGACGATGGCCACCACCGGCATGATCCAGCCCGTGGCCCGCCGCGCGATCTCGAGCACCAGCGCGATCAACAGCCAGCCCACCACGATGTCCATGGGCTCGGGGAAGATGATGCGGTCCTGCAGGTCGTCGCCGCCGGAAATCAGGTACCAGGTGACGTAGAGGCCGGCCGCGATCAGCGCCCAGTCCCAGGGCGGGAAGCGGTCGCGGAATCGGCGCGCCACGGGGAACAGCATGAACCCCAGCACCATGGTGAAGCCCACATGGGCGAAGCGCAGCACGGTGGTGGGGACGATGCTCCAGGCCGCCCAGAGGTGGAACAGTGACATCGCGAGTGCCACGCCCACCGACACCACCGCCATGGCCCCGCCGAAGCGGTTCATGACGCCCTCCTCCGCCTCGATCAGCGCCTCGACGCGGCGCGCCGTCTCGGCGTCGAGCGCCGCCTGGTCCACTTCGGGCGGGAGGGAAGATGCGGTCATGCGGGGGAACTCACTTGAACGGGCAGGCCAGGAAAGAAGGAAGGCCGGCGGGGCGAGGCGCCCCGCCGGCCGGAGGTCGGCTCAGGCGAGGTTGCCGCCCTGGGCGCGCCAGAAGGCCTCGGCGGCCGGGTGCCAGGGGATGCCGGCGGCGGCGGTCTTCTGGCCTTCCAGCTTGAAGTCGCGCGCGGCGGAATGGACGCGGGCCCAATCCTCGCGGTTGCGCCACATCACCTCCAGCACGCGCGTGACGAGGGCCGGTTCCGCGTCCTCGCGCATCGCGATGATGTTGGCGACCGAGAGCTGCTGGTTGGGGGTGGTCTGGCCCGGATAGACGTTGGCCGGGATGGTCTCGGCGAAGTAGACCGGGCCGGCCTCGGCCACGATGGGGCCCAGGTGCTGCGCGTGGTCCACCAGGACGATCTGCGTGCCGGGCGTGGCCGCCAGGTCCGTGATGGCGCTGGTCGGCACGCCCGAGACGAAGAAGTAGGCGTCGATCTTGCCGTCGCGGATGGCATTGGTGCTCTCGGCCGGAGACAGCCGCTCACGCCCGCGGAAGTCGGTCGCGATGTCGAGGCCGGCGGCCTTGATCAGGCGCAGCGCGAAGAGTTCGGTCGCCGAGGCCGGCGCGCCGGTCGAGATGCGCTTGCCCTTCAGGTCCGCCATGGTGCGGATGTTGCGGTCGGCGACCGTCACCACCTGCATGCGGTTGGTGTAGAGCACGGCCAGCGCGCGGGCAGGCACCACGCGGCCGCGGAAGGGGCCGGCGCCGCGGATGGCGTCCACCGCCGCGTCCACTTGTCCGAACAGAAGCTGTGCGCGGTTGGCGCCCAGCAGCTGGAAGTTGGCGACGGAACCCGGCGTCACCTCGGCCGTGGCCGAGACGCCCGGAATTTCGCGCGTCAGGTAGTTCGCGAGCGCGCCGCCCAGCGGGTAATAGACGCCGCCCGTCGTGCCGGTGGCGATGGAGATCTGGGTGCCTTGAGCGAGCGCGGGCGCAGCGAGAGGGAGCGCAAGGGCAGCTCCCATGGCGCCGCGACGGGTGATGATGGCCATGTCAGATGGTCTCCCTTGTTCTTGGACGGCCCCGCTTTAGGGGAAACGAAAGGCAACCGAAAGAGGCGATGTCACCGCGGGTTGCGCTGGCGCAATGCGGCAAGGCGCAGCGGGGCGATAGGCTTGCCCATCTTCATCGGAGGCTTGACCATGCCGAGCAAACTCACCGCGCGCGACCTGATGACGCCCGACGTCGTGACCGTGCCGCCCGAAACCCCCGTCGTCGCCATGGCGCGGCTGATGGCCGACCGCGGCATCAGCGCCGTGCCCGTGCTGGGGCCGGATGGCGCCCTGCTCGGCCTTGTCACGGAGGCCGATCTGATCCGCCGCCTGGCCGACGAGGATGTGGAGCACCGGCCCGGCTGGTTCGCCAGTATCTTCAGCAACCCCGGCAGCCTCGCCGACCGCTACGCACGGACCCACGGCGCCAGGGCGCGCGACATCATGACTGCCGACGTCGTCACCGTCGGGCTGGACGAGACCGCGGCCCACATCGCCGCCGTGATGGAGGACAAGAAGATCCGGCGCGTGCTGGTGGTCGCGGGCGGCAAGCTGCGCGGCATCGTCAGCCGGGCCGACCTGCTGCGCGCCCTGGTGGCCCCCCTGCCCGAAGGCGAGGCGATGAGCGACGACCGCATTCGCCGCGCCGTGATGGCCACAATGAAGAAGGAGCCCTGGGCCAACAGCTTCTACCTGTTGGCCGACGTGCACGACGGCATCGTCACCTTCCACGGCTTCATGCGCGACCCTGGCGTGGCGCGCGGACTGCGTGTGCTGGCCGAGGGCGTGCCGGGGGTAAAGGGCGTGAAGGACGAGACGCAGCCGATGCCGGCATATATGTGAACACGCACCCAGGGTGGCGCCGCGGCCATGCGGAGCCACCCTGGGTGTCCATTTGGGCAATGCTGTATTGAAGGCTTGCTCAACTTGCCTCCGTTGAGATTAGTCTTGTCGGGCCAAGTCACGGCCAGCAATGATATAATATCACGGAGGAATCCCATGAGAGGTCTTTCCCGGCGCGCGCTGTTCGGCGCCTGCGCGGCCTGCGGCGCGGGCCATGCCGGCCTCACCGCCACCCCCGCCCAGGCCCAGGGGGCATGGTCGCCGCCCGCCGCGGCCGACCGCTGCCCGTCGCGCTGGGGCCCAGACGACCGGCGCGGCTCGATGAACCTTATGACGCCCGAGCGCATGCGCGATGCCGCCCGCATGATCCGCGAGGGCCGCAAGATCGAGATCGGGCATATGCTGACGCAGTCCATGCCCTTCTTCGGCACCCGGCGCTTCGACGTGCACCTGAAGCAGCAGTTCATGAACCCCCAGGCCAACCGCCGCGGCTCCAACGAGGAGATCGTGATCACGGAGCTGGCGCAGGTGGGCACGCAGCTCGACGCCTTCCCGCACCAGACCATCGGCGACGAGACCTACAACTGCGTGAACGTCCCCGGCATCAGCAGCCGCGGCGGCTTTACCGAAATGGGCATCGAGACGGTCGGCACCATCATGACGCGCGGCGTGGTGATGGACATCGCAGGGCTGAAGGGCACCGCCACACTGCCCATTGACTACGAGATCACGCCCCAGGATCTGCAGCAGGCGCTGGACCGCCAGCGGGTCGAGCTGCGCGAGGGCGACGCCATGATCGTCAACACCGGCTGGTCCGCGCTGTGGGGGCGCGACAATGCGCGCTACGTCTCGGGCTGCCCGGGGCTGGGCGTGGCGGCGGCCGAGTGGCTGATCGAGCGCCGGCCGCTGCTGATGGGCGCCGACAACTGGCCGGTCGAGGTGGCGCCCTCGCGCACCATGCCCCATGCCTCGCTGCCGGTGCACCAACTGGCGCTGGTGGTGCACGGCGTGCACCTGCTGGAGAACATGAAGCTGGATGAGCTGCTGGCCGCGGGCCGCAGCGAGTTCTGCTTCATGATGCAGCCGTTGCGGGCGCGGGGGTTCACGGGGAGCACGGTGGCGCCGGCGGCGATGTTTTAGTTTTCTGCGCCCTCAGGCGCCGGGCGCCGCCTCCGGCGGCTTGGAGTCTTGTTTCGCCCTCAATCGCCGGGCGCGCGCTCCGCGCGCTTGGCTGCGCCGCGCGGCTGGGGCACCCGGCCGCGCGGTCGGTTGGGCGGCGCCGGCCGCGTTGCGGCCGGATTCTTGGAACGGTCGCCCCTACTGGCCAAGCAGCGTGAACGCCCGGAAGCCAGCGTGCGTGGGAGGGACGCTGCTTCCGCCCAGCCAGCGCACCCCTACTCCTCCGCCCCCACCCGTCGCGCCAAAATCTCCCGCTTTCCCACATGGTTCGCCGGGCTGACGATCCCCTCGCGCTCCATCTGCTCGATGAGCTTGGCCGCGCGGTTGTAGCCGATGTTCAGGTGCCGCTGGATGAAGCTGGTGCTGGCCTTGCCCTCGCGCACCACCACGTCCACCGCCTGGTCGAACAGCGACTTGTCCCCGTCGGATCCGGCGGCGATGCCGGACAAGCCGGGCGTGCCTTCCTCATCATCCACCTCGGTCACTTCCTCCACATAGTCGGGCTCGCCCTGCTCGCGCAGCCAGTCGGCGATGCGCTCCACCTCCATGTCCGCCACGAAGGGGCCATGGACGCGCGTCACGCGGCCGCCGCCGGCCATGTGCAGCATGTCGCCCTGGCCGAGCAGCTGCTCGGCGCCCTGCTCGCCCAGGATGGTGCGGCTGTCGATCTTGCTGGTGACCTGAAAGGAGATGCGCGTCGGGAAGTTCGCCTTGATGGTGCCGGTGATGACGTCCACCGAGGGCCGCTGCGTTGCCATGATCACGTGGATGCCGGCGGCGCGCGCCATCTGCGCCAGGCGCTGCACCGCGGCCTCGATCTCCTTGCCGGCCACGATCATCAGGTCGGCCATCTCGTCGATGACCACCACGATCATCGGCAGGCGGGCCAGCGACAGCGGCTGTTCCTCGAAGACAGGCCGGTTGGTCTCGGGGTCGTAGCCGGTCTGCACGCGGCGGGTCAGCACGGTGCCGCGCGCCTGCGCCTCGTCCACCTTCTCGTTGAAGGCCGCGATGCCGCGCACGCCGATCTGGCTCATGGCGCGGTAGCGTCGCTCCATCTCGCGCACCGTCCACTTGAGGGCGCCGATCGCCTTGGGCGGCTCGGTCACCACCGGCGCCAGCAGGTGCGGGATGCCGTCATAGACCGACAGCTCCAGCATCTTCGGGTCGATCATGATGAAGCGGCAATCGGCCGGACTGAAGCGGTACAGCAAGGAGAGGATCATGGTGTTGATCCCCACCGACTTGCCCGAGCCGGTGGTGCCCGCGATCAACAAATGCGGCATCCGCGCCAAATCCGCGATGACGGGCGTGCCACCGATGTCCTTGCCCAGCACCAACGGCAGGCGGGCGGCGTTGCGCTGGTACTCGTCGCTGGCCAGCATCTCGGACAGGAACACCGTCTCGCGCTTCACGTTGGGCAGCTCGATGCCGATGACGTTGCGGCCCGGCACGGTGGCGATGCGCACCGCCACCACCGACATGGACCGCGCGATGTCGTCCGCGAGCCCGATCACCCGCGAGGATTTGGTGCCCGGCGCCGGCTCCAGCTCATATAGCGTCACCACCGGGCCGGGACGGATTTCCGTGATGGTCCCGTTCACGCCGTAGTCGTTCAGCACCTGCTCCAGCATGCGGGCATTGGCCTGCAGCGCATCGGCGCTGGGGCCGGCGGCGACGCGGGCGGGCGGCGGCGCCAGCAGGTCGAGCGGCGGCGTGCGCCAGCCCTCCACGGGCAGGTCGAGCGCGGGCTGCACCGGGGCGCTGGGCTTGCCGCGCGTGGGCGTGGCGACGCGCGCGGCGGGGCGGACGGGCTCGGGCGCCGGACTCGTGGCGAGGTTGGGTTCGCGTCGGGCCGGGCGCGGCGCCACCGCCGCCTCCTCGGCCGCGCGCAGCACGCTCGTCAGGTCGGCCGCCGGCTCGGCGCGGCGCGGCCGGCGCCACAGCCGACCGATGGCACGCCAGGGGGCAAGGAAGAGCGCCTCACCGGGCGTGCGGCCGGCGCGGGCGGCACTCCCCGCGCCGCGGGCGGCCACATCGGCGGTGGCGCGGGCGGCATCGGCCGTGGCGCGCGCCGCGCGGCCCCATTCGCCGAAGGACAACCCAAAGGCGAAAAACAGCATTGCCAGCAGCCCCAGCGCCAGCAGCGCGCCCGCCGCCGGACCGGCATAGCCGTCCAGCGGCCCGGCCAGCAGCGCGGTCATCCCTCCGACGACCATCGGCCCCGCGGCACCCGCCTCGGCGCCGGGCAGGAAGCTCAGCAGGCCCGCGCCGGCCAGCAGGGCCAGCAGCAGCGCAGCCAGGCGCACAGGCCACAGCCCCACGGCCCGTTGAGAGGCCAGGCGCAGCGCCCAGGCCAGAAGCACCAGCCCGGGCAGGAAGCCGGCCAGCCCGACCGTTTGCCGCAGCAGGTCGGCCGCGATGGCCCCGCGCCAGCCCAGCAGGTTGCCCGCCGAGGCGCCGGTGGCGGTGGAGAGCGAGGGATCGGCCGGGTCATAGCTGCCCACGGCCAGCAGCAGCAGCAGCCCTGCCGTAGCCAGACCCAGGGCCCCCAATTCGCGCAGTCGGCGCAGCGCAGCGGCCCGGATGGCGGGCGAGGCAAAGCGTCGCAGCCCGGGCAGCGTGCCGGTGGGTGCGATCGGGGCGGCGTCTCGTGCCATGCGGCGCGACCTCATCGGGGGGAGGTGTTGAACGGCCGGGGGGACCGCTGATGTAACAGCCCCGGCGCGGCTTCGCCAGGAAGAAGGCTCACAGCCCCTCGAACAATTCCGTCGACAGATACCGCTCGGCGAAGGAGGCCGCGATGCCCATGACCAGCCGGCCCGCCATGTCCGGCTCCGCCGCCACACGCAGCATCGCCGCCAGCACCGCGCCCGAGGAAATGCCCACCGGCACGCCGTCCAGCCGCGCCACCTCGCGCGCGGCGGCGAAGGCCTCGGCCTCGGGAACGCGCAGGATGGCGTCGAGACTTTCCAGATCCAGCACGCCGGGGCGGAAGCCGGCACCCAGGCCCTGGATGCGGTGCGGCCCCGCCTCCTCGCCGCTCAGCACGGCCGATTCGGCGGGCTCCACCCCGATGACGCGCAGCCCGGGCCGGCGCGGCTTCAGCGCGCGGGCGATGCCGGTCAGCGTGCCCCCGGTGCCCACGCCGCCGATGATGACGTCCACCTCGCCGTCCGTGTCGCGCCAGATCTCCTCGGCCGTGGTGCGGGCATGGATGTCGGGGTTTGCGGGGTTGTCGAATTGCCGCGGCATCCAGGCGCCCGGGGTGCGGGCCAGGATGTCCTCGGCGCGGGCGATGGCGCCGGACATGCCGCGCCGGGCTGGGGTCAGTTCCAGCGTGGCGCCCAGCAGCCGCAGCATCTTGCGCCGCTCCACCGAGGCGCCGCCGGGCATCACCACGATGAGGCGATAGCCACGCGCCGCCGCCACCAGGGCGAGGGCGATGCCGGTATTGCCCGAGGTGGGCTCCACGATCACCGAGCGCCCGGGCGCGATCTCGCCACGCGCCTCGGCGTCCTGCACCATGGCAAGGCCGATGCGGTCCTTCACCGACCCGCCCGGATTGAAGAACTCGAGCTTGAGGGCGAGGCGCGCGGGGCACCCCTTCTCGGCCATCAGCCGCGGAAGCAGCACGGCGGGCGTCTGGCCCACGGTGTCGAGAATGCTGGCGTGCAGCCGCGCGGGGCGCGGAGGGTGTGCGTCCATGCGGGCCTTCCTAGGCCAGAACGTGCCCGGCGTGAATCATCCGTGACAGGATTGCTTTGCGCAAACCCACCGGACCTGCGCGGGATCAATGGCGGGGGGTCAACCGCGTGCCAATCTGCGCGTCAGAACCGCGCAATCCGACGGAGACGTACCATGGCCCTCAGAGACATCCTGCTGCACCTCGACGCCGCCGCCCCCACCGCCGCGCGGCTGGACCTCGCGGCCGGCCTGGCCAAGCGTTCCGGCGCGCATCTGGTGGGGCTTTACCTGCTCGACGTGCCCTTGCCGCTGATCGCCGGAGACATGGGCGGCGGCGCCGCGCTTGCCGGCCTGATGGAGGGCATGCGCGAGGAATCCCTCACCGAGGCCGGGCGCGTGCAGGCCATGTTCGAGGAGGACCTCGCACGCGACGGCCTCTCCGGCGAGTGGCGCCTGCAGGAGGGGCCCACCATGCCCCTGCTGGCTGAGAATGGCCGCTACGCGGACCTCATCATCCTGGGCCAGACCGACCCCGATGTGCCGCGCCCCGGGGGCCGCGCCCTGATCGAGGCCGCGCTGTTCGAAACAGGACGCCCGGTGCTGGTGGTGCCCTATGCCGCCTCGCCCTCCACCGGCATGGAGCACGCGCTCATCGCTTGGAACGCCAGCCGCGAGGCCGCCCGTGCCGTCCATGACGCCCTGCCCCTGCTGGCCCTGATGGAGCGGGTGACAGTGCTGGTGGTGGAGCCCGAGGCCACGCCCGATGCGCACGGCCAGGAGCCGGGCGCGGACATCGCGCGGCACCTGGCGCGGCACGGACTGAAGGTGACGGTGCAGCGGGCTGTGGCACCCGACATCGCGGTCAGCGACGTGATCCTGAACACCATCGCCGAGCAATCCGTGGACCTGCTGGTGATGGGCGGCTACGGCCATTCGCGGCTGCGGGAATTCATGCTGGGCGGCGCGACCCGCAGCCTGCTGGGGGCCATGACCGCACCGGTCCTGATGGCCCACTGAAGGTCAGTACCGCGGCATTTTTGGACGCGGCCCTGATTTCACGCGGGACTTGGATGCTTTAGCCTCACTCTCCTGGACAGGAGACCCGTCATGCTGCTGCGGCAGGACCGCGCCTTGCTCGCGCTCGACATCGCGCTCGACATCGCCTTCCACGCGGCAGGCCGCAACGAGGTGAGCGGCGCGGCCGACATCGCAGGCCGAATGGGCTTGGCGCGGCGGGGGATCGAGCCGCTGCTGCAGGCGCTGGTGCGGGCCGGGCTGCTGTGCAGCCTGCGGGGCCCGCGTGGTGGCTACCGCATGGCGCGCCCCCCGCGAGAGGTGAGCGTGGGCGAAATTCTGGCCGCCGTGTGCGAGGAGGAGGCCACCGCCCCGCCCGGCCGCCTCGCCGTCGCCGTCACCTTGCCGCTTTGGCGGGAGCTGGACGCGGAAATGATGGACAAGCTGCGGGCCACCACGCTCGAGGCCCTGCTGCGCCGCGCCCAGGCCGCCGGGCTGCGCCGGCCCACGCCCGAGGCGCTGGATTTCGTCATCTGACGCGGTTCCGACATGTGTGAAGGCCGCTTCAGCCTCGCCTTGCGAGCGGCGCCACCGAACATGGCCGACACCAGCCATGTGCGATCCGCCCCGGCATGAAGCTGGACGAGGCAAGCCTGCGCGAGGCCGCGCTGCGGCATTTGGCCCGGTTCTCGGCCACCGAGGCAGAGCTGCGCCGGGTGCTGGGCAACCGCATCCGCCGCTGGGCGCGCGCTGCCGAGCAGGCGGGCCAGGACCCGGAGGCCATTGCCGCCGAGGCCGCCCAGGCCCGCGCCCGCGCCGCCGCCATCGCGGCCCGCATGGTGCAGGCAGGCGCGGTGGACGACGCAGCCTTCGCCATCGCCCGCGCGCGGCGGCTGCGCGGCGCCGGGCGGTCGGCCGCTTCCGCATTGGCGCACCTCGCCAGCAAGGGGGTGGCGCTGGAGACGGCGCGCGCCGCCCTGGCGCATGAGGAGGTGCCCGACGAGATGACCGCCGCCCTGGTGCTCTGCCGCCGGCGGCGGATCGGCCCCTTCGGCCCTGAGGCGCCCGAGCCGGAACTCCGCCGCAAATGGCAGGGCGTGCTGGGCCGTGGCGGCTTCGGCGGCGATGTGGCGCGCCGCGCCCTGGGCATGGACCGTGCCGAGGCCGAGGCGCACCTGGCCGCAGGCGGCCAGCGGGCGCACATTCCTTGACGCATTCGCCCAAGACGCAATCGCCCAAGACGGGGCCACGCGTGGTCTTCACCTGGGTGGGCTTCTGGCGCGGGATGCGGGCAGCGCTGTCCATCGCGCCCGCCATGCTGCCCTTCGGCCTGGTGGTGGGCGTGCTGGCCGATGCACGGGGGCTGTCGGCGATGGAGTCGGCGCTGATGAGCGCGCTGGTCTTTGCCGGCACGGCGCAGTTGGTGGCGCTGGAATTGTGGGCTGAGCCGGC
>JBHYDO010000125.1:0-12857 GCA_051860645.1 Roseococcus sp. | reverse complement strand
AAACACCGCGCCAGACGTGGCGCTCAAACCGACCGTGCATTAAGATCAACAACGGACCACCCGATGGGGGCAGGCCAGGTGACCGACGGACGTGCGGTCTGTGTTCAGACGGGTAGCCCTCAAAAATAAAGATGAGCTAATCTCGGATCGTCCACAGAACGCAGGAAAGCAAGCGCGTTGGCATAGCGATGGGTCAACACCTCGATCGTCTCCGGCATCAACTCCTGCTTATGTCGGCCCGGCATGATGTCCGATCCTTCCCAGCGCTGGCCCACCCATGCACGATTGCTTGAGAGGTTCTCAGTGCGCTCGGCCTTGAGACGACTTCTCCGGTCCGGAGGTAACCGAGCGAGATCGACATCTGCAATCGTTGAGATCTTTTGTGTGGCATCGTCAAAATATAGACAATAGAGAGCATAACCAATAAACGTCCAACTCTCCGGCGTTAGAGTCAAAGTAAGTTGCTCTAGCCGATCGTATTCTGAGACCAGACTACGTCCAAGCACCCACCGATCAATTCCCATTTCGCGCGCAGCTTCGTGTTTTTTGGCTATCTGTTCGGACGACTCTCCTGGACTCGGATGCACGAATATCCAGCTATACATATTACATAATAAATCCCGAGGATCGCGCGCATTTAAAATGAAATTATAATTTTTGAGATTTGCATTCAAATTTAGCCGAAGTATTGCGTTAAAATATATAACATGATCTTCAGTTGGTGGTACCCAATTGTCTATTTTTTCTTTATCTGCCGCATTGCCAAGTCCTAAAATTTGAGCCTGATGTATAGATTTGTAAGTATTCGGTAGAATGGCGCGAATAGATCGATACATCGAGCCAGTCGCGCTTGTTTTCGTAGTCAAAAATATGATGCTCTTCATGAGTTCGTCCTGCTTGGCGCACGCTAACGAGCCCTGTGTCGGGCGTCGTGATGACGCGGCCAAAGACGCCCCCGCCAATGGTCGCGCCGGTGAGACGGTAACTCACCACGGCGGTGACAATCTTGTCGACGCCGATGAGGCCCTGCCGTGGCCGGGCCGGTATTCCAGGATCTCCGTCGCGTCCTCGCCCACCTTGCGCAGCGCGCCGCCGCACGCGCGGCAGGTGCAGCCCTCGGCAGGCAGGTGCTCGACATCCCGCCGCGGCAGGCTGTCCGGCAGCGGCTTGCGACCGCGGCACGGCGTCTTGTTCTCCGGCGCCTTGGTGCTGGCCGCCTCGTCCTCGGCGTCGCCCGCACCGCTCGCAGCGGCGATGTCGGCCAGAACCTCATCGAGCCGCAGTTCCAACTGCTCGACCTCGCCCGCCAAGGCGTTGTCACAGCTGTCGCCGACACTGCCGACCGAAGGATCGATGCCTGCCTGGGCCAGGCGCTCATTGTAGTGGATGGAGACGTATTGCTTCGGCTCAATCGGTCAGACGGTTTCGTCGGAGGGGCCGTCCATGTGCTTGGTCGGGTGCAGGCCGACCATGATGCATGACAAGGTGCTGCCATGGCAGACGCTCCTGACAGGCCCCTGAGCAACGCCGCCCGGCAGCGTCGCTTCCGGGCCAAGCACAAGCTGACGCCGATGAACCTTCGACAGGCGACGGTGGTCCTGGTTCGGGAGCTCAGCCTGCGGATGGGTGTCAAGCCAGAAGCGGTCGTGGCCCAAGCTGTCACGCTGTTCCGAAACCAGCTGGCACGAACCAATCCGGGGGTGCGGCACGAGAGGGGTTCAGCCACCGTGGCCGCCGAGGCGGAGGGTTCACCTGAACCCTCGTCGGCCCAGACTGATGATGGTGCCGAACAGGTTCCCAGGGGGCGACGGGGCCGACGGAAGGTGGGCGGCCAATACGCCAAAGCTGGGCGCATGGAAGACCTTTTTGCGCAGGAGAGAAAGCCGGCCAGCGATTCGGGCTGATTTCGGCTTTTCGAGTCAATAAATATTTGTGCTCATTAATTCAATTGCTTGAGGCTTGATCAGGAAGTTACTAGTAATATTTGCGCTTTTCCCTTGCGCGTCGTGACGCCCCGGTGGCGCGATGGACGCCCTCATTCCTCAGCCCCGCCCGCACCTCTGCGCCGCGTCTCCCAACGCAGCAGTGGAGGTGCGTACCTCTGTGCCGGCCGACGCCTCGGCGCCCGATCGCGACACCCTGTTGCGTGATCTGGCACGGGCGCTCGGCCAGGCAGCGGCGCGGCAGGCATGGGTGGCGGCCTGTCTCGAACAACCAGACAGCCAGGAGCCCCAACCATGACCGCTCACACCCCGCGCCTTGCCGCGGCGCGCCGCCCTGCGCGCGCTGCGCCTGCGCCCACGCCGCTGCTCACCATCCAGGCTGTTGCCGACCTGCTCGGCGTCAGCACGCGCACCGTGCGACGCCTCATCGCCGCCGGTGCCCTCATGCCCCACCGCATCGGCGGCAGCCTTCGCGTCAGCGAGGACGATCTGCGCGCCTATCTCGCGCGCTGCCGGTAGCGGGAAATCCTGACCGCTCATGTCCACAGAAGTGCACGGCTTTCCAGCCTGTCCTGACTGCGTCTCTTCAGTAATCAGATACGTTATAAGAGTCACTCAGTCAGGTTTTTCAGTCCATTTCGTCATCTGTACAATGGAGATCACTCATGCCCACTCCTGTCCAGCTCTCTGAGCAACCGCTCCCGCCCAGCGCCAGCCTCGCCGAGGTGCGTCGGCACATCCTGGCGAGCGACCTGCCCGAGCGGCGCCGCAAGGCCTTGGCCTCCTCGCTCAACACCATCGCACGTGCCCTCGGGCGCCCACTCGAGACCCTTCCGGCCGAGCCGATCGGATTGCGTCCCCTGCTGGCAGGGCTCACGCCCGCCATGGCGCGCCTGACCCCCGGCAGCTGGCGCAACGCGCTGAGCGACCTCGGCGCCGCCCTGGCTCATGGGCGCCCCGCCATGTTGCCGCGACGCTTTGACCTCATCCCGAGCCCCGGCTGGGCCGAGCTCCTGGACGGCCTGCGCCCAAGATCGCAGGACCTCTTCTATCTCGGCCGCCTGGCCCGCTACTGCACCCGCCTGGGCCTCGAGCCGGACTGTGTCGACGACGCGCTGCTCGCCCGCTATCTTGATGACCTGCACCACAACAGCCTGGTGTCGGACCCCGGCCGCGTCATGCGCGAGGCAGCCCGCGCCTGGAATGCCGCCGCCGCGCGTGATCCGGAGTGGCCGCGCAAGCGCCTCACCGTGCCGGACAACCGCATTCGCTACAGCCTGCCCTGGGGCAGCTACCCTGCCTCCCTGCGCGAGGAGATCGGCCGCTGGCTGGATCGGCTTGGCCGCGACCCTTTGGCACCGCGCAAGGTGCGTGCGTTGCGCCCGGCCACGATCACCGCCCGAGAGCAGCAACTGGCCCTCTACCTCGGCGCGCTGGTGGAAACAGGGGAGGATCCTGCAAAAATGTCTTGCCTGGCCGCCGTCGTGACGCCGGCCCACGCGGAACGGGTGCTCCGGGTCGTCTATGGCCGCAACGGTGGCCGCATTACCACCCATCTCGGCCAGCTCGCCGCGCTTGCCCTCATGCTCGCCCGGCACTGGCTGCGCCTCGCCGATACCGAGATCGAGGCGCTGCGCGACCTCAGCCGCAGCGCCCGCCAGCCATCCGATGGTCTCGCCCTGCGCAATGTCGAGCGTCTGGCCCAGTTGGACGATGCCGGCCGGCTGGACGCTGTCCTGATGCTCCCAGGTGATATCGAGGCCCGGGTCCGCCGCTCCGGGCCGCCCACCATCCACCTCGCCCGCCTCATGCAGACAGCCGCGGCCATGGAAATCCTGCTGAACACGGCGCTCCGCATCGGCAATCTCGCGGAATTGGCGATCGGCGAAAGCCTGCGCCTGCGCCAGGATGGCGGCATCGACATTCTCATCGCCGCCGCCCGGGTCAAGAACCGCATGGCCTTTTCCAGCTCGCTCACCGGCGCCTCCGCCGCCCTGGTGCGCCGCTACATCAAGGATTATCGCCCGCTGCTGGGCGACCCGTCGACGCCCTGGCTGTTTCCCGGCCAGCGGCCCGGCACGGCCAAGACCACCGAGGCTCTGGGCAACCAGATCAGCCGTGCCATGGCCGAGCTGGCGGGCGTGCGGTGGAACGTCCACGCCTTTCGGCACCTCACCGCAAAGGTTCTGCTGGACGAAAATCCTGGCAATGACGGCGTCGTGACACGGGCCCTCGGCCACAAGCGTGTCGATACGGCGAGACAATACTACTCGGGCTTTGCGACCGCCGCCGCGATCCGGCAATACGACAGCCTGCTGCTCGCCCGCCGCGCCGCCATCCTTCGCCCGCGGCGGGGTGCACGATGAGCCGCCGCCCCCAGCCCCCCGGCCACGATGCCCTCCCTCCCGCTGATTGGCCCGCCGCCGATGGCGCGGCCCTGGAGCGGGTCAGCTTGGGCGGCGACCCCTTCGCCCGAACCGGTCGCGCCGCACGCTGGCGGGCGGCAACCCGGCGAGGGCTTGTTGGCGCCTATGCGCGCTGGCTCGGATTTCTCGTGGGGCTCGGCTGCACGCTGGACAATGAGGCGCCGCCGGACCGGATCACGCCCGAGCGGATGCAATGCTACGCCCGTTTCCTGATCGCGCGCTGCGCGCCCAGGACGGTCGCCTCCTATCTTGGCCAGCTTTACATGATCGCCCAGGCTGTGTGGCCCAGCCACGACTGGCGCTGGCTGAATGACATGCAGGCCCAGCAGCACCGCATGGCGGAGCCGGCGCGCAACAAGGCGGCCCGCATCGTGCCGCAGCGCGAGCTGCTGCAGCTCGGCCTCGACCTGATGGACCAGGCCGCGGCCATGCCCCTGTCCGATGACCTTCGCGCCGGACCCCGTCACCCCGCTCTGGCGTTCCGAAACGGGCTGATGATCGCAACCCTGGCCATGCGCCCGCTGCGCCTCTCCAACTTCCTGGGATTGCAGCTGCACCGTCATCTGACATGGGACCCACAAGGCTGGACCATTGCCGTACCTGCCGCCCAGACCAAGACCGGATCGGCGTTGAGCCTTCCGTTTCCGGAATTGCTGGTGGCGGCGCTCGAACAGTACCTCGAGGTCTACCGGCCGCTCCTTTTGGAAATGCGCGGGCCCAGCAACAGCCGGCATCCGACGCGTCCGGCCGGTGCGCATTTGTGGGTGTCGCGCTTGGGCACGGCGATGACGCCTGCCGCCATGGAAAAGGTGCTCGAGCGCCACACCCCGCCGCGGTTCGGCCATTATGTCAACGCCCATCTGTTCCGCGACTGCCTGGCCACCTCCATGGCCGACGACGACCCCGAGCATGTCCGGATCGCCGCGGACCTGCTCGGCCACCGCAGCTTCCAGACGACGCAGGCGCACTACATCCAGGCCAACCAGCGCGTGGCCCTCGGCCGCGTCGCCGATCTGATCCAAAATCGCCGGCGCGCCAAGCTGGCGCAACGACGCCAAGCCAGCCGCAGGAACGGAGGCCGTCCATGAGTCGCATTGCGCCAGAGGCCTCGCTCCGGGTGGTGCTCTACGCCCGGTACTCCTCCGACCGGCAGTCCGAGCACTCCATCGATGACCAGTTGCGCATCTGCCGCGCCCATGCCGAGCATCAGGGATGGACCGTGGTCGCAACCTTCCACGATGCCGCCCTCTCGGGCACCAGCACCGCAAGGCCGGGCTTTCAGGCCCTCCAAGCCGCCATGCGGCGGGGCAGTTTCGATCTGGTGCTGGCCGAGGGGCTCGACCGTTTCAGCCGCGACCAGGAACATGTCGCCGCCTTCCACAAGCTCGCAACCTTCACCGGGGTGCGGCTGGTCACGCTGGGCGATGGCGAGGTCTCATCCCTGCATGTCGGGCTCAAGGGCACGATGAATGCGCTCTACGTACAGGACCTCGCCGCCAAGACCCGCCGCGGCATCGCAGGGCGGGTGCAGGCGGGCAAGTGCTTCGGGTCGGCGCCCTTCGGATACCGCCGCATCACGGGGCGGCTGCGTGCCGACGGCGAACTCGAACGCGGGCTGCGCGAAATCGACCCCCTCCAGGCCGATATCGTGCGCCGGATCTTTGCCGAATTCGCCTCGGGCCGCTCGCCGATCGCCATCTGCCGGCAGCTGAACGCGGAAGGTATCCAGTCTCCCAGCGGCGTGGGGTGGTCCACCATGACCCTGCGCGGGCGTCCCAGCCGAGGTGACGGCATACTCCGCAACCGCGCCTATATCGGCGAGCTCGTCTGGAACCGCCTCACGCGGGTGGTCGACCCCGCGAGCGGGCGGCTCGCCCGGCGCGTCAATCCGACCGAGGCGCGGGTGACGGGCGAGGTGCCCGAACTGCGCATCATCGACCAGCCGCTGTGGGAGGCGGTGCAGCGGCGTCTGGTTGAGACCGCGAGCGAGGTCGACCCGCTGGCGGGGAAGGCGCGCTTCTGGGAACAGCGCGGACCGGTCTTTCTCCTGTCGGGGAAAGTGCGCTGCGGCACCTGCGACGGCTCCTTCACCATGATGAGCGGCGGCTTTCTGCGCTGCACCGCGGCGCAGCGACACCTCTGCACCAACCGCGCCAGCATTCGCCGCGACCGCCTCGAGGCGCAGGTGATCACTCTCCTGGCCGAGAACCTGATGGAGCCGGTGCTCGCCGAGGCCTTCGCGGAAGCCTTCACCGCCGAGTGGAACCGCATGGCCGCGGAGGCGGGCCTGCAGTCTGCACAGCTGCGGCGGGACCTTGCGGCAGTGGAGCGTAAGCTGTCGAACCTGCTCGACGCGCTTGCCGAAGGCTTTCGCGGCGCCGGCGTTCAAGCGAAGCTTGCGGGGCTCGAACTGGACCGGGATCGCCTGGCTCAGGCCATCCAGCACAGTCAGCCGACGCCGGTGCGGCTGCTGCCAAACCTCGGTCACGCATGGCGCCGCACCCTGGCGGGCCTGCGGGAGCGGCTGGCCGGGCCGGAGCACGATGCCCATGCCAGGGACATCGTTCGGCAGCTGATCGAAAGGGTGGTGATCCATCCGGCGCCGCCGCGCAAACCGCCGGACATCACCATCGAAGGGCGGCTTGAACAAATGCTGATCACCGCTCAGCCAGGGCTGCCAGAACACGTGGCACACGCCATCGCCGAAGCCGCGCGACTGTCAGACAAGGAAGGACCAGGGGCCCGGGCCCTCGGCGGGATGGGTCTGGGAAGGGCGGCGCCCCGACCAGCGGCATCAGGCGCCCCCTCCCCTGCGTCGGAGCGCCCGCCCCTCAGATCCCCGCGGCCGGTGCGTCGCACATGTAGCGGTTGAGGTGGTAGGGCTGGGCGGCGAGGCCCGGGCAGAAGCTGGCGACGACGGGCGCCAGTTTCTCGTAGAGGGCGTGCATGTTCCGGCTGCCTTCCTCCAGGCGGGCGCGCGCGGCCTCGGCATCGGCCGCGAGCTTCGCGATGTCGATGCGGGTGTGCTTGCGGTCGTAGTAGACGAAGTCGCCGCCGATCATGACGTGGCGCACGCCGGTGGCGTCCTCCGCGTGGACGATCTGGTTCACCGTCCAGTTGTGCGGAATCCAGGAGAGGCTGTGCAGGTCGAGGAACACGATGTCGGCCTTCATGCCCGGCGCGATGGCGCCGATGTCGGTGAAGCCCAGCGCGCGGGCCGAGCCCTGCGTGCCGGCCTTGTAGACCTCCTCGACACTCGCCCAGGTGCGCGGATCGGGCGACTGCACCTTGCTGACCATCGAGGCGTAGCGCATCGCCTCGTACATGTTGCCGTTGTCGGAGCAGTTCACGCCATCGGTGCCCAGGCCCACATTCACCCCGAGGTCGAGCGCGCGGCGCAGCCGGAACAGCCCATTGCCGAGCCGCATGTTCGAGCCCGGATTGTGCGCCATGGAGCCGCCGCGGTCGCGCATGATCTTGAGGTCGTCATCGTCGAGCCAGATGGCGTGGGCCGCGGTGAAGTTCTCGTCCACGAGGCCCAGGTGGTCCATGTGCTGCAGCAGCGTGCGGCCATAGCGCTTGATGCCGGTGATGGCCTGCACCTTGCTCTCGCCCACATGGCTGTGCAGGCCCACGCCGTGGTCGCGGGCCAGCTTCATGCAGCCACACATGAAGGCGTCCGAACAGTGGTGCGGGATGGTGGGGGCGACGGCCGCGCGGATGTCGGCCGCACCCCAGCGCCAGTGCTTCAGGATGCCCTCCATGGCGGCGAGCGTCTCGTCGGACGGGCGCAGGCGCAGCGCCTCCACATCCTTCTGCAGGCCCGGCGGCAGCGCGTCCATCAGGCCCGGGATGGCCTCGTAGACGGTGCGGTCAGCCACCATGGGCGCGACCACCGCGCGCATGCCGACATCGGAATACGCCGCGGCCACGGCATCCAGCCCCTCGCGCGTGGGCAGCGGGAACTCGTAATAGAGGTCGTAGGCGGCGGTGCAGCCCTTGGCCACCATCTCGGCGGCGCAGATCAGCGTGCTGGTCTTCTTGTCCTCCAGCGTGCGGCCGCCGGAAATCCAGGGGCCGGCGGCCAGCAGGAGTTCCAGCGTCCACTTGTCCCCCTGCCCGCGCGCCAGGCCGCCATGACCATGGGTGTGCGCGTTGATGAGGCCGGGATGGATCACCATGCCCGAGGCGTCGATGGTCGTGGCGCCCTCGGGGGCGGCAAGGCCCACCCCCATTTCGCGGATGATGCCGTCCTGGATCAGCACATCGGTGGGTTCGGCGCGGCGCAGGCTGGCATCCGCGAGGCGCGCGCCGCGGATGACGGTGAAGCCGGGTTTCATGGTGGCCATGACAGGATTCCTCAGGCGGCGGGGATGGCGGTGTTGCTGGAACTGGACCAGGGAAAGAGCACGCGCTCCATCAGGCCCACGAGGGCGAAGAGGGTCATCCCCATCAGCGCCAGGATCACGACGGCGGCAAAGGCCAGCGGCGTGCGGAAGAAGGCCATGGAGGTCTGGATCAGGTAGCCCAGCCCCGCATCGGCGCCGACGAATTCGGCCACCACCGCGCCGACCACCGAAAGGGCCGCGGCCACCTTCAGCCCACCGAAGACGAAGGGCACGGCATAGGGCAGGCGGATGCGCAGCATCTGCTGCACACGCCCCGCCCGGCAGGCGCGGCCGAGCTCGATGAGTTCCGGGGGTGCCGCCAGCAGGCCCGCGACACTCGCCACCACCAGCGGGAAGAAGGCGACGAGGAAGGTCACGATCACGCGCGGGAGTTCGTTGGCGCCGAGTGCGACGATCAGGATCGGGGCGAGGGCCACCTTCGGGATGGATTGCGTGATCACGAGCAGCGGATAGATCGCGGCCGAGATCACAGGCGACGACGCGATCGCCATCGCCAGCGGCAGCGAGATCAGCACGGCCGCCGCGAAGCCCAGCAGCACCGTCTGGAAGGTCGCCAGCGTGTGGTTGAGGATGGCGCCGCGGATGGTCCAGGCCTCGGAGAGGATGACGCTCGGCGCCGGCAGCAGGAATTCGCGGATGCCGAAGGCGTGCACGCTGCCCTCCCAAAGCGCGAAGAGCAGCACGACCGCAATCGGGCCGGACAGGCTAGACCGCGACATGGGAGTCTCCCTTCTTTGCGTAGATCAGCGCGCGGATGCGCTGCGCGGCGTCATGGAAGGCGGGCGTCCCCTCTTGCGAGAAATCGCGCGGGCGCGGCAGGCCGATCTGCACGACGTCGGCGATGCGGCCCGGGCGCGGGCTCATCACCACCACGCGGTCGGCCAGCAGCACCGCCTCGCTGATGGAGTGCGTCACGAACAGCACCGCAGCCCCCGTCTCCGCCCAGATGCGAAGCAGTTCGAGGGACATCTCCTCGCGCGTCAGCGCATCGAGCGCGCCGAAGGGTTCGTCCATCAGCAGCACCTGGGGCTGCTGCAGCAGGGCGCGACAGATGGCCACCCGCTGCTGCATGCCGCCCGACAACTCGCGCGGCAGCTTGGTCTCGAAGCCGGACAGCCCGGCCTTGGCCAGCAGGGCGCGCGCCTCGTCCTCGGTGGTGCGGGTGGCCTTGCCCATCAGGCGCAGCGGGAAGGTCACGTTGCGCAGCACATCGGCCCAGGGCAGCAGGGTCGGCGCCTGGAACACCATGGCCGTGTCGGCGCGCGGCTCGGTCACCAGCGTGCCGCCAACCTCCACGCGGCCGAGGCTGACGGGCACCAGCCCCGCCACCAGCCGCAGCAGCGTAGACTTACCGCAGCCCGACGCGCCCACGATGGCCACGAACTCGCCCGGGGCCACGCGGAGCGTGATGTCGGACAGCGCCTCCACGCGGCCGCCGTCGCGGCCGCGGAAGGTCTTGCCCACGCCGGAGAGCAGGATCACGGCAGGAAGTTCGTGGAGATGAACCGGCCGGGCGGAATGGTCGCGGGGTCGATCTGCTGGCTTTCGGCCACGTTGCGCCAGGTGAAGGCCAGGCGGTCGGCCTCCCAGCGGCCGAAGCCGGTGGCGCGCTGGTGGTCGTTGAACACGTAGGTCATGGTCGCGCGCAGGCTGCCCTCGCAGTCATCCTGCGCCACCTCGGGGTTGCGGGCCACGTGGAGGCGGCAGGCCTCGGGCTGGTTGTCGCGCGCCCATTCGAAGCTGCGCTGCGCGCCCAGCACGAAACGGCGCACCAGGTCCGGGTTCTGCGCGATCAGCGCGTCGGTGGCGACGAGGCCGGTGGAATAGATGGCGAAGCCCGTCTCCACGAAGGGCAGCGGCACGATCTCCTGGCCCGCGCGCTGCGCCGCCTTGTTCTGGTAGTAGTGATGGATGGCGAAGAAGGGCGCCGCATCCACGCGGCGCGAGATCAGCATCGCCGCCATGGCGGAGGCGTCCATGTTCACCCAGGTGATGCTGTCGGCATTGCCGCCGGCGCGGCGCATCACCTCGGGGAAATAGAGGCGATGCGAATTGCCCGGCGTGATCGAGATGCGGCGGCCTTCCAGCTGGCGGAAGTTGGTGATGTTGCTCGAGCGCAGCACGAACATCGAGTGCGGCGAATGGGTGTAGACCTGCATCACCGCCGTCACCGGCACGTCCTGCCGGGCGCGCGCCACCATCAGCGCGCCGATGTCGGCCACGCCGAACTGGGCGGCGCCATTGGCCAGCTTGTTGATGGTGTCGCCCGAGCCGAAGCCGCGGGTCAGCGAGAGGTCGATGGCCAGCTCGCGCCAGGTGCCGCGCTGCACGCCGGCGAAATAGGCGGCGTGCTCGCCGGTCGGGATCCAGTCGAGTTGCAGGAGCGCCCGGTCCTGTGCCTGGGCGGGCATGGCGAGGAGCATCGCCAGCAGCGGGAGAACAAAACGCATGACACCTCCATGGCGGCCGGCGGACCGGTCGCGGTTGGCGTGTGCTGCGTTGTCTCCCGGCGCGACTATGGCCGCCCGGTTACGGCGGGGCAAGACCGGGCCCTACAGCTCCTTCACCGCCAGCATGATGTCCGCATCCTCGGGGCTGCGGCGCAGCCGGTAGCCCAGCCGCTCGGCGAAATGCTGCATGGGCCGGTTGTCGGCCAGCACATGCCCGACCAGTTCGGTCACACCCTCGCTGCGCGCCCACTCCTCGACCCGCGCCATCAGGTGGCGCGCTAGGCCGGTGCCCTTGGCCGCCGGCACCACGCCCACGGCGAACTCGGCCGCCGTGCCGAAGGGCTCGCGGATCACCCGCGCGGTGCCGAAGTTGCGCCCCTCGCGCATGGCGACGAAGGCCATCTCCCGCCCGTAGTCGATCTGGGTGAGGCGGGCGAGCAGGGCCGGCGGCAACTCCTTCATCACCGAGAAGAAGCGATAGCGCACATCCTCGGGCGGCATCTCGCGGAACATGGCCCCCTGCGCCCCGGCATCCTCGGGACGGATGGGCCGCACCTCGAAGACCCGCCCGTCCGGCGCCGTGTAGGGGGCAACGAGATGCGCCGGATAGGGCGGGATGGCGAGGGCGGCGCGCTGCCCCGCAGGGCGCAGCGCCACATGCCCGTCCACCGCCAGCACGCCCCGCGCATCGGCGCGCAGCGGGTTGACATCCAGCGCCGCGATCTCGGGGAAGTCCACCAGCAACTGGCTGAACCGCACCAGCGTGTCGGCGATGGCGGCCTCGTCCACCGGCTGCCGGTCGCGAAACCCGGGCAGCAAGGCCGAGAGCCGCGTCCGGCCGATGAGGGAATGCGCGAGCGGCAGGTTCAGCGGCGGCAGGTCGAAGGCCTCGTCGCGGGACAGCTCGGCCGTGGTGCCGCCCTGGCCGAAGCCGATCCAGGGGCCGAACATGGCCTCCTCGCCCGCGCGCAGCCGCAGCTCCATCTGGCCCCGCGGCGCCTGGCGCTGCAGCAGGAAGCCCGCGAAGCCCATGGCGGGACCGCGCCGCGCCATCTCGGCCGCCATGCTGACGCCCATGGCCGTGGCGGCCTCGCGCACCGCGTCCGGCTCGCGCAGGTTGAGCACAACGCCGCCGAATTCGCTCTTGTCGGGCAGCAGGGTGCGCGCCTTCAGCACCAGCGGCGCGCCCATCGCGGCGGCGACGGCCACGGCCTCCGCGGCCGTGGCGGCGAGGCGATGCTCCACCACCGGCACGCCATAGGCGGCCAGCACCGCCAGCGCCTCGTCCTCGTACAGCAGCGTGCGGCCGGCGGCGCGCACGGCGGCGAACAGGGCGCGCACGGCGGCGGCGTCGGGGTGGACGTCCAGCACCTGGGCCGGGGGAAGCTCGGCCGCCGCGGCGCGGTTGCGGCGCTCCTCGGCCAGGTGGGCGGCGCCGCGCAGCGCGGCCTCGGGTGTCGCGAAGCTCGGCAGGCCGGCGGCGGCGAAGGGGGCGCGGGCCTCGCCCAGCAGGGCGAAGAGGATGGGCGCGCCCCGCCCGGCGCGCGGGGCGGCGAGCGGCGCCAGCGGCGTCTCCTCCGGCGCGCGCAGCGCCACCACGCAATCCACGCCCGGGTCGGCCGAGAGCAG
>JBHYDO010000124.1:0-12884 GCA_051860645.1 Roseococcus sp. | reverse complement strand
AGGCGCGTGCAACATGCTGCGGCGGCCGGCTGGCAAGGTCTTGCCGTAGGGCAGGAAAGCATCCTTTCCGTCTTAACGCGGGATCAACCTTCAGGTTGAAACAGATGTCCTCGCAGCGCCGCGCGGGATGTCGCGGCGATCACGATCGCCACGATCACGCTGGCCACCGGCAGGAATAGCCACAGCACTGGCGCCTGCCAGGTCCCGGGCCACGCGCGGGCCGCACCCTGCGCCGCCACCGCGAAGACGGCGGCCGGAAAGGTCCAGCCCCACCACGACATGGCAAACGGCAGGCGGGCGAAGTCGCCGGACATGCTCGCCAGCACCAGGGCCAGCAGCAGCGCGAGGCCGAAAAGTGCAAGCGGGCCTGGGCCGAAGCCGCCGCCTCCGGGAAGCCCGTCCCACACATGGCAGGCCGCGCGGCCCGGTCGCGCCACGCCTCCCCCGTGCTCCTTCGCCGGCAAGCTTCAATGCTCGCCCGCCACCGCCGGGGCAATGAACCGGCGCCGATACAGCGACGCGCTGATCCCCACGCGCGTGCGGAAGGCATGGCGGAACGCGGACGCCTCGGCATAGCCCACCTCGGCGGCGATGGTGTCCACCGGAGTCTGCGTGGTCTCCAGCAGGTGCTTCGCCTCCTCGATCCGCAGGTTCTGCAGATAGTCGCGCGGCGACATGCCGGTGGCCGCGCGAAACCGCCGCAGGAAGGTGCGCGCGCCCAGGCCGCTCCTTGCGACCATCCCCGCCACCGGGTTCTCACCGGCATAATTGTCCGCCAGCCAAACCTGGCAATCGGCCACCACGCGGTCGTTGGCATTGCGGCCGGCGGTCAGGGCGGCATAGGGCAATTGCCCCTCGCTGTGCCATTGCAGCAGATAGAGCTTCGCGATCCGCCGCGCCTCCTCCGCGCCCGCTACGCGGCCGATAAGGTAGAGCAGCAGGTCATTCCATGAGGAGGCGCCACCGGCGGTGATCACCCTGTGCCCCTCGCCCGTCGGCAGCAGCACGCGCTCGCGCCGCACCCGGATGCTGGGATGGCGGCTGGCCAGCGCCTCGCAATAGCCCCAATGCGTTGTCGCCTCCTGCCCGTCGAGCAGCCCCGTCTCGGCCAGGAGCAGCGTGCCGGAGCAGACCGCGGCCACCACGGCCCCCTGCCGGTGGGCCTGCCCGACCCAGGCCGCGATGTGGGCATAGCTACTCGGGAGAGGCTGCGCTGGATCCACGTGCAGGTCAGGGATGATGACGATGTCCGGCTCCGGCAGGTCGGCCAGTGCGCCATGCGGGCGGATCTCCACCTCGTTCAGGCCGGTATAGGGCGCGCCGTCCACGCTCAGCAGCCGGGGGACGAAGGCCGCCGGGCGCGGCGCTTCGCCATGCAGCATCTGCCAATCCCGCCCCACCGAGGCCAGGATGTCCATGATGGCAAAAAGCCCCGCCGCGCTCGCTTCGGGCGTCGCGATGATGGCCGTGCGCATCGGTCGTGAGGGCCGGGTCTGGGCCATGTCCGTTTCCCCCCGGGGCTGTCCGATGGCAGCCTGCCCATGCCGCGCCGCAGCCCATAGACCCAGCCCCACGTCAACCCGATGGAGCTGCAGATATGACGATCACAACCAAAGTTGAACCCGCCTTCGACACGGCCAGGGCCGAAGGCTTCGCCGGCCGCCTCGTGGGCGCCCTGAACGAGGCCGCGCTGATCGTGATGACCTCGGTCGGCCATCGTGTGGGATTGTTCGACGCGATGGCGATGCTGCCGCCGGCCACCGCCGAGGACATCGCGGCGGCGACCGGCCTCGCGCCGCGCTATGTGCGGGAATGGCTGTCCATGATGACGACCGCCCGGGTGGTGGAGCACGACGCCGTGGCCCGCCGCTTCCACCTGCCGCCCGAGCACGCGGCCTGCCTGACCCGCGCGGCGAGCCCGAACAACATGGCCGTCGCCAGCCAGTTCATCGGCGTGATCGCGGGCGTCGAATCACGTATTGTGGAGGTGTTCAGGACCGGGAAGGGTGTGGGCTACTCCGCCTATGGCCGCTTCCACGAGGTCATGGCCGAGGACAGTGCCCAGACCGTGGGCGCGGCCCTGTTCCAGAATATCCTTCCGCTCGTGCCCGGCCTCGCCGAGCGGCTGCGCCAGGGCATCGACGTCGCCGATGTGGGGTGCGGTGCCGGGCGCACGCTGCTGCGCCTGGCCCGCGCCTTCCCCGCGAGCCGCTTCAGCGGGTTCGACCTCTGCGAGGATGCCTTCGCCGCCGCACGGGACGAGGCGGCGCGCGGCGGCCTCGCGAACCTGGCCTTCCACGAATGCGATCTCGCCGCTGAACGCCTGCCCGGCCGCTACGATCTCGTCACGGCCTTTGACGCGGTGCACGACCAACGGGACCCGCAGCGGCTGCTCCGCGACATCCGCAGGGTGCTGGCCCCGGAAGGCGTCTTCCTCATGCAGGACATCGGGGGCTCAAGCCATCTGGAGGGCAATATGGACAACCCCTTCGCGCCCTTCCTCTACGCGGTTTCCACGATGCATTGCACGCCGGTGTCGCTCGCCCAGGGCGGGCCGGGACTGGGGACGATGTGGGGCGTCGAGTTGGCCACCGAGATGCTCGGGCGGGCCGGGTTCGGCGAGGTCCGCCTGCATCGCCTCCCGCATGACCCCGTCAACGCCTACTTCGTCGCGCGCGCGGCCGGGGCCCGGGCGGAAGGGGAATGAGGTCATGCAGAACCTCATTCTCCGGCCGGCGACCCTGGCGGACTTGGCGGAGGTGCACGCCGGCCAGGCGCGCGCGATCACCCACGCCTGCGCCCCCTTCTACGAGGCAGGGACGTTGCGGCGCTTCGTCACGGCGGGCGGGCTGATCGCGGCGTCCGTGCTCGATGCCGGGGCCTATCGCGTGGCGGTCCGTGACGGGCGCATCGTCGCCGGCACCGGATGGAGCGACACCGCCCCACGTCTCCCCGGCGTGGCGCCAGGGGCGGAGGCCTGGCTGCGTGGAGTGTTCGCGGTCCCCGAGGAGGCCGGGCGCGGGACCGGGCGGCGGCTTGTCGATGCCGTGCTCGCGGAGCTCCAGGAAACGGGCGGCTGCCGGGTGGACCTCCTCGCCACCCTGAACGCCGTCCCGTTCTACCGCCGCCTGGGATGGTGCTCCGTCCGTGCAGTCAGCCTGCCGATGCCACCCATGCCCGACATGGCCACCGTCTGGATGACGCACAGCGAGGCCCGGCGCACGGAGTGTGCCGCCTGACCTCTCCCGCGCGTGTCGGCGCCCCGATCGCGACTGGCCCGCGCGAGATGGCGCGGGGGCGGGCAGTGGGCGGCCCCGCCCCGCCCCGCCCGCGGCAGGCAGTTCCCATGGCGAGGGTTCCGGCGTTAGCCTCGCGCGTCCCGGAGGAAACGAACATGAATCGTCGCACTGCCCTGCTGGCCGCGCCCACGCTGCTGGCCGTCCCCGCCTTCCCGCCTGCCAGGGCTGCGACGCCCGTGCAGGAGACCCTGGTGCAGGGCTTCTCGCCCGCGCGCCTGGCCCGCATCCGCCCCGCCATGGCGCGCGAGATCGAGCGCAACACCTTCGCCGGCTGCATCAGCTACATCGCCCGCCGCGGCGAGCAGGTGCACATGGAGACCCACGGCCACCTGGACCCCGAGCGCACCCGCGCCATGCGGCCGGACGCGCTGTTCCTGCTGGCCTCCATGACCAAGCCCATCGTCAGCACGCTGGCCATGATGCTGGTGGAGGAAGGGGTCATCGCGCTGCGCGACCCTATCGGGATGCATCTGCCGGAGCTGCGGGACCTCAAGGTGGAAATCCGCACGCCCGGCCAGCCCGAGCAGGACGTGGCCCCCACCCGCCAGCCCACCGTGCAGGACCTGCTGCGCCACACCAGCGGCTTCGTCTATGCCGCCGGCGCCCCTAGCCAGCGCGTGCGCCAGATGCAGGCCGAGGCCGACATTGAGCAGCGGCGCGGCATTCTCTCCACCGACGAGTTCCTCACGCGGCTCGCGCGAATCCCGCTCTCGCACCAGCCGGGCACCACCTTCCACTACTCCATCAGCACCGACGTGCTGGGCGTCCTGTGCGAGCGCGCGACGCGCACCCGGCTCGACCGCCTGGTGAAGCAGCGCATCCTGGACCCGCTGGGCATGACGGACACCGCCTGGTTCGTCACGGAACGCGACCTGCCGCGCGTGGCCATGGGCATGCCCAACGACCCCGCCGTGGCCGGCATGTGGGCCAGCTACCGCATCACGCAGGACCCGGGCGACACGGCCTATTTCAAGGGTGGCGCGGGCATGGTCTCCACCACGGCCGACTACGCCCGCTTCGCACAGATGATCCTGAACGGCGGCCACGGCAACGGCGTGCGGCTGCTCTCGCCCGCCACCGTGCGCTTCATGCTGAGCGACCACACGCTGGGCATGGGCGGCACCACCTTCGCCAGCACGGGGCCGGGCTATGGGTTCGGGCTCGGCTTCGCGGTGCGCCGCTACGAAGGCATGGGCTTCGCCCCCGGCGCCGTGGGCGATGCGATGTGGGCGGGCGCCTGGGGCGTCAGCTTCACCGTGGACCCGCGGAACGAATTGATCGGCGTGTTCATGGCCAATGCGCCGACCTCGCGCGTGCACACGCGCATGCTGTTCAAGAACCTGATGTACGGCGCGCTGGTGGCGTAGCGCGGGGGCCGCGCACCGGCTCACACGGCCGGCGGCGTCGGCATGATCAAGCCGCGCGCGGCGAGGCGGCCCAGCAGGGCCGCAACGTCGGTCGCGATCCGCGTCGGGGGCGTGGCGGGGTAGGCCTCGGCCAGCAGGTCCGTGACGTCCTCGGCGCTGGCATCCAGCTCCAGCAGCAACCAGACGGCGCTGGCCATGGGGTTGAGGTGGAGGTAGCGCCGCGCGTCGGCCTGCCAGAGGAAGGTTTCGCCGGCCACGCGGCGCGGCACCACGCCCGGGACGCGACGCCAGCGCTGGCCGGGCGCGACCGCCGTGATGGGTGGCTCGATCTCAGGCCGCGTTTCGAAGGCGGGCCCGACCTCCAGCCCGGGCGCCAGGGGCTCCGGCCCGCACAGCGCCCGGCGGAGCAGGGCCACCGCATCCTCCAGCCCGGAATAGACCAGGCGAAGCCCGAGCAGGCGCCCGGCGAGTTCGGGAATGGCGCCGGCGACCGCCTCGTCCGGGTCGGTCATGTTGCGCGCGAGCAGGTGCCGCACCGCATCCGCCGTGGGCAGGTGGTGCAGCCGGGCCGGGCCCGTCGCGCGCCGGTCCAGCACCACCAGGCCCGAGAGGGGCAGTTCCACCCCGTGCGGCGCCAGGCTCGGGGGCATGACATGGGCATACGCGGCATCGGCCAGCCGCGTGTGCGCCTTCACATGGGCGCGGAAGGCGGGGGTGGCCGCCGGCGGCAGCGGCAGGCGCAGCCTTGGCGCGAGGCCCATGGCCAACGCGCGGCCGTCTGGTCGCAGCGGCAGCATGTCGTCACCGAACAGGGTGATGTCCGGCTCGGCGCCAAGCCGCGCGATGAGCGTGCTCTTGCCGGCATGCGCGGGGCCGGTGAAGGCGAACAGGCGCCCACCCAGCGCCGCCGCCCCGCAATGCAGGGCGAGCGAGCCGGGTCGCTGTTCGAACCAGGCCTGGCCCAGGTCGGCCACCACGCCGCAGACGGCGCTGGCAAGTGGAAGGCCCGACATGGGGGCCTCCAGGAAGGGCGACCACAGCCGCCATCCGTGGCCCTGCCGCGCGACGGCGCAGAGCGGCGCCTCGTCCAGCGCGGATGCACTGGCCTCGACCGGAAGCCAGCCGTGCAGCACGCCCCGCAGGGCGGGCAGGAATTCGGACGCTCCCTCCACCACCAGCCGGCCTGCGAGGCCCGGCATGGTGTAGGCACGGCCCGGCGGCGGCGGGCTGCTCAGCGGGGGATGAGCCGCGCGGCCCATTCGGGCACGTGGCGCCAGTCGTCGCCCCACCCGCGCCGCGGGCGCCCGTCCCAATACGGGCGCGAAACGCGGGCAAGGCGGCTGGGGCGCGAAGGCCGGCTCGGACGCGAGCGGCGCGCATGGCGCGAGGGCCGGCTGGGGCGGGACCGGCGCGACAGCCGGCTGGGACGGGACCGGCGCGAGGGCTGGCTGCGGCGCGCGCCGCGCCCTTCCCAGGGCTGGGCCTCGGCCGGGGTCAGCTCCGCGACCACGGGCGCCGCATAGGCCGCGCCCGCGACGAGGGCGATGCGCGCCAGCAGTTGGCGGCGGGTGGGAGGGGTGGAGGTGGTCATGGACGTCTCCGTTGAATGCAGGCGGCGCAAGCGGCTTGGCGGGCACCGTATTGCCCCTGCCGACGCCAGGGAGCACCCCGCCCGTGGCGGCAATGCGGCCCCGGCTGGGCCATTTCGTGCGGAACCGCTGCACACGGCCCAGGTGCAGGGGCTATACCGGCCGGCACCCCTGCCCCACCGCATGGGCGAGGCGCAGCATCCGCCGCGCCGCGATGGCCGCCCCCGCCGCCTGCCCCGCCATCCCGCCCAGCAGCGGCGAGGTGAACAGGCTCTCCTCCAGCGACGTCACCGCCACATCGGCCGCGACCACCACCGCGGCATCGAGCGTGGCGCGGCGCAGCAGCCGCCAGGTGCCCGCCGCCCCTGGGCGCATGCCGTGCAGCGCGGCCACCTCGCGCACCAGCCGAAGCGCCCGCCAGAGGATGATCATCCCGTCGAGCCCCGGCCAGGGGCTCACGGCGGTGGCGGCGAGCACCTGCAGCGCGGCGCGCCGCCCCGCCTCCGTGGTGGCGGCTTCCAGCTCCCGCACCGGGCCCGCGCGCAGCAGGGCGCGAAGCGTCGCGGCGTCGGTGGTGGCGAGCGCTACGCCCAGCGTGCCGGGCGGCGCCTGGATCGCCTTCAGCCAGCGGTCGGCGGCGGCGCGGGCGCGGGCCTCGTTGTCGCTGGCGAGGTCCGCCCGCAGCCCTTCCACATCGCCCAGCGCCGCATAGCCGCGCCACTCCCGCCAGCCAGACCAGAGCAGCAGCCCTGCGCCCGGGGCCAGCAGCGCCAGGGTTAGCGCCCCCAGCAGGGCCGAGCGCTCGAACTGCGCCGCCACGAAATTCGCCAGTTGCAGCGCCGCCACCCCGGCGATCAGCGCCAGCAACCCGGCGACGCCAAGGGTCAGCGGCGTGGCGCCCGGGCGCGGCAGGGGCCGCAGCACCGCCGCCTGGCCATGCCGCACCGGCCCCTCCGGGCCCAGCACCTCGGGCACCCAGCCACGTTCCGGCGGGGCGGCGCTCACAGCGCGTCCTCCAGCAGGGTGACCAGCAATTCGTCCATATGGATCTGCGCGATGGGCGGGTTGCCATCGCCGCCCGCGAACTCGGGCGGGCGGAACTGCGGCAGGGCGAGATAGCGGTTGGCCCAGTAGTGGTCAGGCACGGCGCCGGCGGGCACCGGGCCGGGGCGAAAGGCCTGCTGGCGGCTGCCGCCCAGCGGCACGCCCATCACCACGCGCTGGACGCGGCCGTCCGCTTCAGCGGCGTCGGCGTCGGTTGTGCAGCGCAGGGCGCAGACCTGGTGGAAGCTCAATGCCCGCCCGTCCTGGGCCGGGCCCACCATGTGCTCGAGCGCCTGGCGCAGGTGCGGGCGCTGGAGGTCATCCACATGGTCGGATTTGGTGGCGGCGAAGGCCACGCGGCGCAGGCGGCGGCGCGACAGCAGCCCGCCCTCCAGCAGCCGGCCATAGCTGGCGCCGATGCGCGCGATGGCGCGCGCCGTATCCTCGAAGGCGGGCCTGCCGGCCCAGAGCGCGCCCAGCACGTCCACCAGCACCACCTGACGGTCGAACGCGCTGAACCAGGGACGGAAGAAGGTCTCGCGCACCTCGCGCTTGTAGGCCTCGAAGCGGTCGCGCAGCAGGGCGCCCAGGCTGCCGCGCGCGGGCTCGGGCGCGCCGGGCCAAGGGAAGAACTGCTGCAAGGGCACCTCGCCCCAGGGGCCGGGCATCAGCGCGCGGCCGGGTTGGAGCCAGCGCAGCCCCGCCTCCTCGCGCAGCCGGCCCAGCACGTCGCGATAGAGGCGAAAGCCGTGGCTGGCCACCGCCTCGTCGGCCGGGGCGGCGGGGTTGAGCGCCGCGGTGAAGGCCAGGAACTCACGTGCCAGCGGTGCGCGGCCGGGCTGCGCCATCAGCCCCAGTGTCTCCACCGACCACGTGTGGAAGCCCTGCTCCAGCAGCGGCAGGTCGAGCAGCCATTCGCCCGGGTAGTCCAGCAATTCCAGCCGGATCACCCGTGGCCCGAGCGCGAGGCCCAGCGCGCGGTCGAGCAGCCCCGACGGCTCCAGTACCAGCCGCAGAGCGATGAAGGCCGGCCGGTCGGTGAAGGGCGGCCAGGCGGGCGCGTCGCCACGCGCCAGGGCATCCCGGTGCGCCTCATAGGCGAAGCGCGGGATGGGCTGCACGCCCGAGGGCTCGATGGAGACGGAGACCAGCCGGCTGCCCCCGCCCGAGGCCGCCAACCGCCGCCCCAGCGCGGGCAGCGCATCCACCCCCCGCCCCATGGCCAGCAAATTTCCGATGAGCGAGACGAGGAACACCGTCTTGCCAGCCCGGCTCAGCCCCGTGACGGCGAGGCGCAGCGTGGTCAGCCGCGCAGCGTCGCGCGTGGCCTCGCCCAGCGCCTGCACGCCGTCGCGCAGGTTGGTGAGGCCGCCCATCATCCTGTTGGCCCTGCGGTCATTCCTCCATCACATAGGCGGTCACGGCCCTCAGGCGAAGAGCGCGTCCAGCCAGGCGGCGGTGGCGCAGAGCCGCGCATCCTCGCCGGGCAGCCCCATCAACTGCAGGCCCATCGGCATGCCGTCCACCGCCATCAGGGGCAGGCTGAGCGAGGGCCCGCCCACCATGGACCAGGGCGAGAGGAAGGCGCGGCTGCCGGTGCGCAGATGGGCCCCCGCGCCGTCATTCGCCGGCCCGTCCAGCGGCGCGGGGCCGGAGGAGGCGGGGCAGACGAAGCCATCCACCCGCGCGCCGATGGCGGCGAGGCTCGCGCGGATGGCGTCGCGGCCGGCGAGGGCCGCGCGGTAATCCTCGGGCGACATTTCGAAGCCGCGCGCGACCCGCGCCCGCACCGCCTCGCCGAGCGCCGCCTCGCCATGGGCGGCGATCCAGGCGCCATAGGGCCAGCGGGCCTCGTACATGATGATGTCGTTGGAGAGGCGGTCGGCCTCCAGCAGCAGGGTCTCGGCCTCGGCCAGGGCCCCGTTGTTGGTGGCGTCGATGATGACGGCGCCGGCCGCCTCGATGGCGCGCAGCGCGCCCTCGAAGGCCTCGCGCGAGGCGGCGTCCAGCTCCTCCCAGCCGCGCGTCCGCAGCCAGGCCAGCCGCGCGGGGCGGCGGGGGGCGGGTGGTTCCGGCGTGCCCAGCAGGCCCGGGTGGCCGTGATGCCCGCCGGCGCGCGCGGAGACCTCCCAGGCGGTGCGCCAGCAATCGGCCAGCGTGGCGGCGATGGGGCCGATATGGTCCTGGCTGGGGGCGATGGGGTGCATCCCCGCCAGGTTCAGCGCGCCCCAGCTCGGCTTGAAGCCGTAGGCGCCGCAATAGGAGGCCGGCCGGATGAGCGAGCCGCCGGTCTGGTTCGCCATCGCGACCGGCACCATCCCCGCCCCCACCGCCGCCCCGCTGCCGGAGGAGGAGGCGCCGGGCGTGCGCGCCGTATCATGCGGGTTGCGGGTGGGTGCCGCGGCGCCGATGGTCAGTTCCGGCACCTGCGTCTTGCCCAGGATCACGGCGCCCGCCGCGCGCAGCGCCATCACGCAGGCGGCGTCCAGCGCGTCCACATGGCCGCGGAAGACGGCGCTGTTCATCTCGCCCGGCATGCCGGCCACCGCGATGCTGTCCTTGATGGCCACGGGGCAGCCATCGAGCGGCGAGAGCGGGCGCCCCGCGCGGTGGCGGGCGGTGGCGGCATCGGCCGCGCGGCGTGCGCTTGCGACGTCGAGATGGGCGAAGGCGCGGATTTCGCCCTCGCGCGCTGCGATCACATCCAGCCCTCGTTCGAGCAGGGCGCGCGGGGTGTCGATGCCATCCTGGAACGCGTGCCGCGCGGCGTCGAAGCCCGGCAGGCGCTGCGCGGGGTCGCAATGCCCCTGGGGGACGCCGGGGTTGCGCGTGACGATGCGGGGCATGGGGCGTGCTTCTCCTGCCGGCCTGGGCAGGCCCGGCCTTGTGGCCCATCCTGCGCCGCGCCCCCGCGACAAGGAACCCCGGCATGACCGACACCGCCCCCTCCCTGCACGCGCGCATCGGCGTGGATCTCGGCGCCCGCATGCCCATCGAGGACGGGCTGGAATGGGCCGCGGCGGCGGGCTTCGTGCATGTGGACATCCGGCTCGGCGACACCGGCAACGAGTTCGACAGCTTCGACGGCACGCGGCTGCGCGCGGCGCGGGGGCTGGCCGAGCGGCACGGGCTGAGCCTCGGCCTGCACACCCTTTCGGCCGTGAACATGGCCGAGACGGCGCCCTACCTCGCCGCTGCCACCGACAACTACCTGCGCAGCTATGTGGACCTTGCCGGGCCGCTCGGCGCCGGCTGGATCGTGGTGCATGCCGGCTTCCACTTCACCGGCGACTACGAGCGCCGCGTCGAGACCGCGATCGCGCGCCTCCAGCGCCTGGGCGACTACGCCCGCAGCCGGGGCGTGCGCCTGCTGCTGGAGAACATGAACCCCGAGCCCGTGGATGCCGAGGTGCGCTACCTGGCCTGCGACATTCCCGAATGTGAACGCTTCTTCGCGGCGCTGGACCCCGCGGCCTATGGCTGGTCCTTCACCGCCAACCACGCCCACATGCTGCCCGTGGGCATCGAGGGCTTCTACCGGCATTTCGGACCGGCGCGGATGGAGGAGGTGCGCCTGGCCGACAACCGCGGCGGCAAGGAGGAGCACCTCTGCCCCGGCGAGGGCAATGTGGACTTCAACGCCATGTTCCGCCTCATCGAGGGTGATGGCTACCGGGGCCACTACATGCTGGCCTTCGGCAGCCCGGACGACATGCGCGCGGGCCGCGACAAGCTGGTGGCCGATTGGGAGGCGGGCTGAGCCTTGCGGTTGGCAGCCTGGGCCCTTCTGCCCATAGTGCGTGCCGAAACAGGGAGCAGAACCCCATGAAAAGCACCTATATTCCCCGCCGGGCCTTGCTGGGTGCCGGCCTCGCCTCGACCCTCGCCGCGCCCGCCCTGGCGCAGCCGCAGTGGCCGACGCGGCCCATCCGCGCCATCGTCTCCTTCCCGCCGGGTGGCGCGATCGACACGGTGACGCGCCTCATCACCCCCTTCATGGGCGAGGCGCTGGGCCAGCCCATCGTGGCGGAGAACCGCGCGGGCGGCACCGGCACCATCGCCGGCGCCGCGGTGGCGGGGTCCGCGCCCGATGGCTACACTTTCCTGTTCGACGCCTCGACCCACGCCTCGGCCCCGCACCTCATCCGCAACCTGAACTTCAGCTACGACACCGCGTTCTCGACCGTGACGCAGCTGACCTCGGTGCCGCTGATCGTGGTGGCCCACCCCTCGGTGCCGGCCACCACCATCCAGGAATTCCTGGCGCTGGGGCGGGAGCGGGCCGCGGCCGGGCGGCCGCTCGACTGGGCGTCGTCGGGCAATGGCTCGGCCGCGCACTATGCGGGCGTGCTCTTCCTCCAGCGCGCCGGCTGGCAGGCGACGCATGTGCCCTTCCGCGGCGGCGGGCCGGCCGTGCAGGCGCTGCTGTCGGGCACGGTGCAGTTCCACTTCGGCACCGCCGCGACCTCGACGGCGCTGGTGCAGGACAACCGGCTGAAGGGCTTCGCGGTCACCACCAAGGCGCGCGTGCCGGCCCTGCCCAACCTGCCCACCCTCGCGGAGTCGGGCATGGCCGACTACGAATGGATGGAGTGGGGCGGCATCTTCGCCCCCGCCGGCACGCCCGAACCCATCCTGGACCGCATGAATGCCGCCGCGCGCGCCGCCCTGCAGCAGCCGGTGGTGCGCGAGCGCCTGGCCAATATCGGCATGCTGCCGGTCGGCAGCCCGCGCGCCGAGGCCAGCGCCTTCATCACCGCGCAGCGCACCATGGTGGGCGAGCTGACGCGGTCGGCCGGCATCACGCTGGATTGACCGGGCGGGGGGGGGGGCCCGCCCCCCCCCCCCCCTTCCCTTTCCTCACGGCGCCCCCCTTCAAGGGGATGGATGCAGCGCCGTGTACCAGTCGCCGATCTCGGACGAGGTCGCGAAGGCCACCTGCGGGTGCGCCGCCAATTCCTCCATCACGGCCCAGAAGCTCTCCATCCGGTGCGCCACGCCGATGACGTGCGGGTGGAGTGCGATGGTCATCACCCGCGTCCGCTCGAAGCCGCCGCGCGCGTAGAAGGCCATGTTGGCGCGGATGCGGTCGGCCATGGCGGTCGAGCCCTGCGAGGCCAGCAGGTAGATCGGCACGTCGTTCAGCTCGACCGTGTAGGGCAGCGACAGCAGCGGGCCGGCCTCGGTGCGCATCCAGACCGGCACGTCGTCCACCAGCCAGTCGTGCAGGAACTCGACGCCGTTGCGTTTCAGCACCTCGGGCGTGTCGGCCTTCTCGCTGAGGCCGGCGCCGAGCCAGGCGCGCACCTTCTGCCCCGAGAAGCCGCGCATGGTGGCAAGCGCCTGCTCCACCGCCGCCTGGTCATCCTCGATGGTGGCGAGTGCGCGCTGGTAGACGCCATGGCCCACGAATTCCCACTCGGCCTGGAGCATGGCCTCGGCGAGGCGCGGGTAATGCGTGCAGATCTGGGAATTGGACAGGTTGGAGGCGCGGATGCCGAGCGCGCGGCACATCTCCAGCAGCCGCGCCATGCCCACGCGCAGCCCATATTCCACCCAGGTGAAGTTGGGCACGTCGGGGATGG
>JBHYDO010000123.1:0-12892 GCA_051860645.1 Roseococcus sp. | reverse complement strand
GGACTGCTCCGGCGTGCGCTGCGGCCGGCTGTTCCAGGCCGAGCCCGCGCGCCAGGCGGCGGAATAGCCATGCGCGCGCCCCGCCGCCTGCTGCTCGCCGCCATGCTGGCCGCGCCCGTCGCGGCCTCCGCCCAGGAGGCGCGGTTCCCGAGCCGGCCCATCCGCATCATCGTGCCCTATGCGCCCGGCGGCACGACCGACATCGTGGCGCGGCTGCTGGCGGAGCGGATCTCCGGGCCGCTCGGCCAGCCGGCCTCGGTGGAGAACCGGCCGGGCGGTGCGGCGGTGATCGGCAGCGAGGCGGTGGCGCGCGCGGCCCCCGACGGCCACACGCTGCTGATGGCCACCAATGGCTCGCACGCCATCAACCCGGCCATCTTCCGCAGCCTCTCCTACGACCCGGTGCGGGACTTCGCGCCGGTCAGCATCCTGGCCGCGGTGCCGCTGGTGCTGGTGGTGCCCTCCAGCCTGGCGGTGAACTCGGTGGCGGAGCTGGTGGCGCATCTGAAGGCGCGGCCGGGGCAGCTCACCTATGGCTCGGCCGGCATCGGCGCCTCGGGGCACCTGGCGGGCGAGATGTTCAAGCGCATGGCGGGCGTGGCGCTCGAGCACCTGCCCTATCGTGGCGATGCCGCCGCCCTGCCCGACCTGCTGGCCGGCCGCGTGGTGCTGATGTTCGCGAACCTGCCCGCCGCCGTGCCGCAGATCCGCGCCGGCGCGCTGCGGGCGCTCGCGGTGACGAGCGCCACGCGCTCCGCCGCCCTGCCCGAAGTGCCGACGGTGCGCGAGGCGGGGCTGGCCGAGTTCCAGGTGGACCCCTGGTACGGGCTGATGGCGCCCGCGGCCACGCCGCCCGCCGTCGTGGCGCGGCTGCATGAGGTGACGGCGGCCGCCATGGCGGAGCCCGCGGTGCGCGCGCGGCTGGAGGGGCTGGGGGCGCAGGTGATCGCCAACACGCCCGCGGAGTTCGTGGCGGCGCTGGCCGCCGACATCGCGCGCTACACCGAGGTGGCGCGGGCCGGGAACATCAGCGCGAATTGAGGAGGCGTTGGTAGTGGTGGGCGGACTTGAACCGCCGACCCCGGCATTATGAGTGCCGTGCTCTAACCAGCTGAGCTACACCACCACGCGTGGGGCGCGGTTTAGGGCGCGGGCGCCCCCGGGTCAACACCGGCGCGGTCAACGCCGGCCCTGCCAACACGGGCACCTTCAACCGTGGCACGGATGAAGCCGCCGGCGATCACACGCTCGCCATCATACAGCACCGCGGCCTGGCCGGGCGCGGCGATGGCGGGCAGTTCCGGCGTCAGGGTCAGCGTCGTGCCGTCCCATTCGGCCGTCACAGGGGAGGGCTGCTCGCGGCCGCGCAGCTTGGCGCGGACCTGGAAGGGGCCGGCGGGCGGCGCCACCAGCCAATTCACCTCGCCCACCGTCACGCGCGGCACCGGCACCTGGCCGCGATGCGCCACCACCAGGCGGCGGCGCGGCGCATCGATGCGTGCCACGAAGAGGCGCTCGGGCGCCGAGACGCCCAATCCCCGTCCCTGCCCCACCGTGTAGTGCGCAAGGCCGCGGTGCCGGCCCAGGACCTTGCCGTCCAGGTCCACGATCTCCCCCGGCTCCAGCGCCTCGGGGCGCAGCCTGCCCACGATGTCCGCATGGCTGCCTTCCGGCACGAAGCAGATGTCCTGGCTGTCCGGCTTCTCGGCCACGGGCACACCGAGGCGGGCGGCATGGGCCCGCACCTCGGCCTTGGAGGGCATTGCGCCCAGCGGGAACAGCACGCGGTCCAGCTGCGCCTGGGTGGTGTGGGCGAGGAAATAGCTCTGGTCGCGCACGGGGTCGGCGGCACGGTGCAGTTCGGCGCCGCGCTGGCCGTCCAGCCGCTGCGCGTAGTGGCCGGTGGCCAGCATGTCGCAGCCAAGGTCTGCGGCCAGTTCCGTCAAATCCTGAAACTTCACCGTCTGGTTGCAGCGAATGCAGGGGATGGGCGTCTCGCCGCGCGCATAGGCGCCGGCGAAATCCTCGATCACGGCCTCGCGGAAGCGCTGCTCGCGGTCCAGCACGTAATGGGGGATGCCGAGGCGGTCGGCGACCTCGCGCGCGTCATGGATGTCCTGCCCCGCGCAGCAGGCGCCCTTCTGCTTCACCGCCGCGCCATGGTCGTAGAGCTGGAGCGTGGCGCCCACCACCTCGTGCCCCTGCTCGTGCAGCAGGGCCGCGACGACGGAGCTGTCCACGCCGCCCGACATGGCGACGAGAACCCTCATCCCGCGTCGAGCCCCTGCTGCCAGAAGCGCTGCTCCAGCCGCGCGGCCTCAGCAAAATCAGCGGAAAGGCGCGCGAAGCGGGCCTCGCCGCCATGGCTCACGCCGAGTGCGTCAATGCGCGCTGCAGCGGCGCGGGCCATGGCCTGGTAGCCCTCGTCCGCATAGGTGTCGATCCAGGACTGGTAGGGGTTGCCCTCCATCTTCCGCGCCGGGTCGGCCAGGATGCGCAGCGCCACCTCGCCATAGCCCACCGTGCAAGGGGCGAGCGCGATCTCGAGGTCCAGGATGTCTCCGGCGAGGCCACGGTCCAGCACCCAGCGGGTGTAGCTCACGGTTTCGGCCGTCTCGGGCACGGAGACCACCTCGGCCTCGGAGAGGCCCCATCCCGCGCAATACTTCAGGTGCAGCTTGGTCTCGTCGAGGATGGCCAGCACGGCGGCGGCCTTCTCGCGCATGGCGGCCAGGCTCTCGCCCTTCACCACCGCCAGCGCCTTGGCGCGCGCGAAATGGATGAGGAAGAGGTAGTCCTGGATCAGGTAGTGGCGGAACCCCGCCAGCGGCAGCGTCCCGTCGGAGACGCGCCGCACGAAGGGGTGCCAGGTGTAGCCGGTCCAGTCGGCGCCCGCGGCAGCACGTAGCCGACGAAACAGGCCACCCTCCGCGCCGAACTCCTCGTGGCGCGCCGTCATCAGCCGCCCGCGTTGCGGCTGCCGGCCGGCAGCTTCACCACCAGCCCGTCCAGCTCCTCGGTCATGATGAGCTGGCAGCCGAGGCGGCTGGTTTCCTGCAGGTCAAAGGCGAGGTCGAGCATGTCCTCCTCGTCCTCGGTGGGCTTGGCGAGCTTGGCGAACCAGGCGCCGTCCACGATGACGTGGCAGGTCGAGCAGGCGAGGCTGCCCTCGCAGGCGCCCTCGATGTCCACGCCATGGCGATGGGCAATTTCCAGCACGGAAAGGCCGAGCGGGGCCTCGACCTCGCGGCGCGCACCGTCGCGCTCGATGAAGGTCATCTTTGGCATGGGTCCAGGCTACTCCGCAGCGGCTTCGGGGGTGGATAGGCTTCGCCAGGCCGCGCCGATCAGCGCCGCAGCCTGTTGCATTTCGCTGGGCGAGGTAAAGCGCCCCAGCCCAATCCGCAAGGTCCGCGCCGCTTCCTCGGGCGCAATCCCCATGGCGCTCAGCACATGCGAGGGCGTGACCTCGGCCGAGGTGCAGGCCGAGCCGGTGGAGAGCATCAGCTCCGGCAGGGCCGCCAGCAGGGCGGCGGCGGGCACCTGCGGAAAGGTCAGGTTCAGGTTGCCGGCCACGCGCGGCGCGGCCTCGGCATTCACCCGCAGCCCGGGGATGGCGGCGCGCAGCCCGTCCAGCAGGATCTGGCGCTGGCCCGCGATGCGGCCGGCATCGAGCAACCCCTCGCCGGCGGCGATACGCGCGGCCTCGCCGAAGCCCACCACCAGCGGCGCCGGCAGCGTGCCCGAGCGCAGGCCCCTCTCCTGCCCGCCGCCGCTGAACAGGGCGGCGAGGCGCACGCGCGGGCGGCGGCGGACGTACAGCGCCCCCATTCCCTTGGGCCCATACATCTTGTGGGCGGAGAGCGAGACGAGGTCGGCCCGGATCTCCTCCACGTCCAGCGCGATGCGGCCGGCGGCCTGAGCGGCGTCGGTGTGGAACAGCGCGCCATGTTCCTTGGCGAGCGCGCCGATGGCGGCCAGGTCCTGGATGACACCCGTCTCGTTGTTCACCGCCATGACGGAGACCAGCAGCGTGGGCACGGACAAAACGGCGCGAAGCGCGTCGAGGTCGAGCATCCCGTCCGCGCCCACCGGCAGCACCACCGGCTCGAAACCCTCGGCAGCAAGGTCACGCACGGATTCAAGGACGCATTTGTGCTCGGTGGCCAGGGTGATGATCCGGCGCGGGCCATCGGTGCCGGCGTGCCGCGCCGCACCCTTGATGGCGACGTTGTTTGCCTCCGTGGCGCCTGAGGTGAGGATGATCTCGCGCGGCTCCACGCCCAGCAATTCGGCAATGTGGGCGCGCGCCTCCTCCACCGCCGCCTCGGCAGCGCGGCCCATGGCGTGTTCGGTACTGTGCGGGTTGGCGAAGTTCTGCTCCCACCAGGGGCGCATGGCGGCCTGCACGCGGGGGTCGAGTGGCGTGGTGGCGTGGTGGTCGAGGTAGATGGGACGATTGGCGCGCATCCACCCTATGTGGCGCGGGTGCGGCCCCTTGACGAGAGCCGGTCGCGCATGGCGCTCCAGGCTTGCAGGAAACGCTCCGGCGCATCGTCCGGCGCATTCCATGGCAGCGAGAGGCGGATGCCGCAGCCGGCATCCGCGCCAAACCCCATGGCCTCCAGCACATGCGAGCGCGCGACCTTGCCCGAGGAACAGGCAGCCCCCGCCGAGACTTGCACCCCCATGAGATCGAGCGCGATGACCTGCGTCTCGGCCGATGCCCCGGGGAGGATGATCAGGCTGGTATTGGGCAGGCGCGGTGCCGTGGCCCCGGCAATGACCGCCTCCGGCGCCGCGCTGCGGATGCCAGCCTCGATCGCGTCGCGCAGCGCGGCGATGCGGGGCGCGTCGTAGGCGGCCGCGATGGCCGCGCCGAAGCCCGCGATGGCGGGCAGCGCCTCGGTGCCGCCGCGCCGCCCGCGTTCCTGCCCGCCGCCCGCGATCAGGGGCGGCAGGTGCAGGCCGGGCGCCAGCAGCAGCGCACCCGCACCAGGCGGGCCGCCCAGCTTGTGGCCTGAAAGCGCCACGCTGTCGGCGCGCGGGATCTCAAGCCGCGCGAACTGCACCGCGTCCACATGGAGCCAAGCGCCATGCGCGGCGCAGAGGGCGCGGATGGCCTCCAGCGGGTGATGCACGCCCGTCTCGTTGTTGGCGGCCATCGCGCAGACCAGGGTGGGCGGGCCGGAGGCGAGCAGGGCCCCGAGCGCGGCGAGGTCCAGCGTGCCGTCGGGCAGGACGGGAAGGGTCTGGCCACCGGGTGCCGCCGCCAGCACCGCCGCGTGCTCGGTGGCGCCGACCAGCACGCGGCGGCCGGCGCCGAGGCCATGGAGCGCCAGCGCGTTGGCCTCGGTGCCGCCCGAGGTGAACACGATGTCGACGGGGCTTGCGCCGGCACGCCGGGCCAGGGCGGCGCGCGCCGCCTCGACCAGTGCGCGCGCCGCCCGGCCCCCGCCATGCACCGAGGAGGCGTTGCCCCCCACCTCCAGCGCGTGCAGCAATGCGGCCCGCGCCTCGGGGCGCAGCGGTTCGGTGGCGTTGGCGTCGAGGTTCAGCGGCGGCATGCGGCCGCGACGCGGCGCAGGTTCAGGCGCCGGTCCATGCCGGGTTGCGCAGGAGGTCGGCGCATTCGGGGCCCTGGGCGCGGCCGGCGATGTCCCCGCGGATCACGTCCTCGAGGGAGACGCCGGCGAGGAAAAGACGGATCTGCTCGCCCAGCTCAGCCCAGAGATCATGGGTGAGGCAGCGGCGGCCGGCCAGGCAGCCCGGGGCGCCATCCTCGCAGCGCGTGGCGCGGATGGGTTCATCCACCGCGTCCACGATGTCCGAAATGGGGATCTCGCGCGGTGGGCGTGACAAGCGGTAGCCGCCGCCCGGGCCTCGGGCGGAGGCCACAAGCCCCGCGCGGCGCAGCGGCCCAAACAATTGCTCCAAATAGGCAAGGGACAGCATCTGGGCCGCGGCGATCTCCGCGAGGCTGATGGGCGGACTCGGCTTGCCGGCGGGCGCAGGTGGCATTGCATCCTGCCGCGCCGCAAGCTCCACCATGGCCATGACGGCGTAACGGCCGCGTGTGGAAAGGCGCATTGCACCTGCCTCTCTGCATGGGATGGCCGCCCGGATGGCCAGCCCCTCTTCGATATCCCGTGCTCCGTTTCCGTCGCAGCACGGCATTATGCGATATTGGGTCGCGCCTGTGTTGGAAAACCGCACATCCTTCTTGCCATGCGCAGCGCAGGCGGCAGCCATGCGCCCGGGACGATGAATCCATTATGAAACGGGGCTCGCCCTGCGTATATTGCGTGAATGCTGTGCAAGATCGGATGCGCGGGCTTGGCAGGGCCGGCGTCGCGGATCTGATCGGTCGGCAACTTTGCCATTTGGTTCAAGCTCTCGCAAATGCACGTGGGCCTGACCACCTATGGAGTTGTGCTGCAGCGATCCACCCAGGATGGGACGCATCGCCCGCAGTTGGAAACATATTGTGCCCAGATTTCGGGTCGGTACGGCGTTGGGCCGGCTGGCCGCCGGAACGGGCGTTTCTTCGGCGTGGCGGCCTCCGTCGCGCCCAAAACAGAGATGGACGCAAGGACACGATGCCTGAAGTCATGTTCGCAGGGCCCGATGGCCGCCTCGAAGGTCGCTACCACCACGCGAAGCGCCCGAATGCGCCGGTTGCCCTCCTGCTGCACCCGCACCCGCTGCATGGCGGGACCATGAACAACCGGGTGGTGCACAGCCTCTACGGGCGGTTCCAGACGATGGGCTTCTCCGTGCTCCGCTTCAATTTCCGCGGCGTGGGCAAGTCCCAGGGGCGCTATGATGGCGGCATCGGCGAGATCAGCGACGCGGCGGCGGCGCTCGACTTCCTGCAGGCGGTGAATCCCAACGCCTCCATGCTCTGGGTCGCGGGCTATTCCTTCGGCGCCTATGTCGGCATGCAGCTTCTGATGCGCCGGCCGGAGATGGGCGGCTTCGTCTCCATCAGCGCGCCCGCCAGCCACTACGACTTCGGCTTCCTGGCCCCCTGCCCCTGCTCCGGCATGATCATCCATGGCGAGGAGGATGAGCTGGTGCCGCTGAACAGCGTGCAGAAGCTGGTGGACAAGCTGAACACCCAGAAGGGCGTCACCATCGACTTCCGCACCATCGGCGAGGCGGGCCATGTCTTCACTCCGCCGCAGGTCGAGGCGCTGTCCGGCATGGCCGAGGACCACGTGCTCTCCGTGTTGAACCGCAGCCGCATGGCGCTCGCTGCCGACTGAGACGTCACGACGAACCAGGGCTTTCCAGGCCGCGGTCCCTATCCGGGGCCGCGGCGCTTTGCTCGCGCCCGCACCAGCGGGGCGCTTAACGAGGCAGTAAGGCCGCGGCGCCTAGGCTCCCCGCATCAATGTTGCAGGGAAAGCGCCGTATGCTGCGTCGCACACTCGAGAGCCTTTCCGTTCAAGCCCTCCTGGCTGGGGTGGTAAGCCTGCTGGGGCTTCTCACGATAGGCTTGGCCGCCGACGTCGCGTTGCGCGCCGGGACCCGCCATGACGAAGCCGCACGCATCGTGCAGATGGCCGAGGCGGGGCGCGAATTGTTCCGCGCCGCCTCCGCCATGCGGCTTGAGCGTGGCGAAACCCTCACCTCCGTCTCCGGCCCCGCCGCGGACCCGGAAGCGCCACGCGTCCGCGCCCGCCGCGCCGATGCCCTGGCCGCCACCACCATTGCCGTGGGCGCGCTCCGCGCCACCGGCCTGGCGGAGGAAGCCACGCGGCTTGAACGCAGCAACGCCACCCTGACCGAGCTGCGCGGCACAGTGGATGCCGCGCTGCGCCTCCCGCGCGAGCAGCGCCCGCAGGACCTGCCGCGCCGCTGGGCGCAAACCAGCCTCGCGCATGTGAACACCCTGCTGAACATCAATGACGCGGTCGAGGATCTGGCGCGGCTGAAGGACCCTGCCATGGACCAGCTCATCGCCATGCGGCGTGCCGGCTGGCTGGTGCGCAGCACCTCCGGTGACCTGGCCCTCGCCATCTCCTCCACGCTCAGCGCCGGCCGTGGCTGGACGCCGGAGGAGGCGGCGGCCGCGCTGCGGGCCCAGGGGCAGATGGAGGCCGGCTGGGCGCAGCTTGAGCGCGCCGCGCCCACCGCGCCGCCGGCGGTGCGCGACGCCATGGCGGCCGCCGCACCGATGGTGACCGGCGCCCTGGCCGCGGCGCGGCAACCGCTGATGCTGACGATGCTGCGCGGTGAGCGGCCGGAAGTGGACCTTGCCGCCTTCCGCAACCCACAGGTGGCAGCACTCGGCGCGGTCAACAGCATTCCCGTCTCGGCGCTCGACGCCATGGTGGAGCAAGCCCGTGCCAATCAGACCCAGGCCGCCTGGGCCGTGACCTTCGGCGCGGCGCTGATCGCGCTGGGGCTGCTGGCCGCCATCGGCGGCTTGCTCGCCACGCAGCGCCTGGTGCTGCGCCCGCTCGCCCGTGCCACCGCCGCCATGGACCGCCTGGCCGCACGTGACCTCACCGTCGACATCCCCGACCAGGAGCGCCGCAACGAGTTGGGCGACATCGCCCGCGCGGTGCAGAACTTCAAGGACGGGCTGATCGAGGCCGCCCGCCTCGCCGCCGCCGAGCAGGAGGGCCAGGCCACTCGTCTCGCCCGTGCCGAAGCGCTCAGCGCTGCGACGGGCGATTTCGAAACCCGGGTGAGCGAGCTGATCTCGGCCCTCGCCGCCGCCGCGGCCGAGCTGGAAGCCAACGCCGCCGCCATGACCAGCACGGCGGAGCAGGGAGAGGCCCAGGCCGGCACCATCGCCCGCGCCGCCGAGGGCAGCCAGTCGGGCATCGACAGCGTGGCCAGCGGCGCCGCGGAACTGGCCGCCTCCATCGCCGAGATCGCCCGGCAAATCGCCCAGTCGCGCAGCGTGGTCGAGGCCGCCGTCGCAGAAAGCCGCCGCACCGATGGCGTGGTGCAGGAACTCGCCGCGGGCGCGGCACGCATCACCGAGGTGGTGACGCTGATCCGCCAGATCGCCGCCCAGACCAATCTCCTGGCGCTGAACGCAACCATCGAGGCCGCCCGCGCCGGCGATGCGGGCAAGGGCTTCGCCGTGGTGGCGGGCGAGGTGAAGACCCTGGCCGAGCAGACCGCCCGCGCCACCGAGGAGATCAGCGCGCAGATCGGCCAGATCCAGGGTTCCACGCAGCACGCCGTCACCGCCATCCGCGGCATCGCGCAGACGGTGGGCCAGGTGAATGAGATCACCACCGCCATCGCCGCCTCGGTCGAGCGGCAGGAGGGGGCGACGCGCGCCATCAGCGGCAATGTCCAGGAGGTGGCCGCCGGCACCCGCGCGGTGAGCGAGAGCATCGGCACCGTCAGCGACCTCGCCGCCTCCACAGGACGTGCCGCCGGACAGGTGCACGAGGCGGCGGGCGAACTCGCGCGCCACGCCGCCTCCACACGGGCCGAGGTGAGCCGCTTCCTGGCCGAGGTGCAGGCCGCCTGAGGGCTACTTCACCCGCACCAGGCAGTGCGGGCCGAGGCCTGCCAGGCTGTTCACGCCGAGCAGCGCCATGTTCCGGTCCAGCTCGCCCATCAGCAGCGAGATGGCCCGGTCCACCCCCGCGCGGCCGGCCACGGACGCCGCGTGCAGCATGGGCCGGCCGACCAGCACGAAGTCGGCCCCCAGGGCCAGCGCCTTCAGGATGTCGGTGCCGCGGCGGACGCCGCCATCCACGATCAGCGGGAAATCCCCCACCGCGGCGCGGATGGCCGGCAGCACGCGCAGCGGCGAGACGGTGCCGTCCAGCTGCCGCCCGCCATGATTGGAGAGGATGACGGCGTCGCATCCCTCCTCGCGCGCGCGCACCACGTCGTCGGGGTGCATGACGCCCTTGATCATCAGCCGGCCCGTCCATTTGCGGCGGATCAGTGCCAGATGTTCCCAGTTCAGATGGTCGCGCGCAGTGAAGTCGCGTAGAACGTTGCTGGCCAGGATGGGCGCGCCGCGCTCGGCAAAGCTGTTCTCGAAATGCGGCATGCCGAACCTCGCCCAGGTCCGCAGGAAGGTCATCAGCGACCATTCGGGATGCGTCATCCCATCCCACAGCAACCTCAGCGAGGGCTTCAGCGGCGTTGAAAAGCCATTGCGGACGTTGTTCTCGCGGTTGGGCAGCACGGCCGTGTCCACCGTCAGCATCAGCGTGCCGAAGCCCGCATTGGCCACGCGGTCCACCAGCGCCTCCACGCGCCGGGAATCACCCGGGAGATAGGCCTGGAACCAGGCGTCGGGGTTGGCCGCGATCACCTCTTCCATCCGGATCAGCGAGGAGCCGGAGAGGATGGCCGGCACCCCGGCCGCCCGCGCCGCCTCGGTCAGCACGATGTCGCCGCGATAGGCGGCAAGCGCGCTCATGCCCATCGGCGCCAGGCCGAAGGGCGCGGCCCATTCGCGGCCGAGGAAGGTGGCGCGCGGGTTGCGCTTCGACACATCCACCAGCACGCGCGGCTGGAAGCCCCATTCTGTGTAGGCGCGGGCATTGTCATCCAGCGCCGCGTTGCGCTCGGTGGCGCCGGCGACATAGCCGAAAATGGGCCGCGGCAAGTGGCGGCGGGACATCACCTCGAAGTCATCGAGGCACAGGGCGCGTTGCGCGCGGCGGTCGCTCATGGCGCGAGGTTGTAGCGCAGGCGGGACGAAGCGCCAGATGGGCGGCGGTTCATGGCGCGTGCTCCGTCATCCAGTGCCGCGCGATGTCGGCGCGGCGACACACCCAGACGCCGGGCTGCGCCGCCACCCAGTCGAGCAGCCGCGCAAGGCCGGCCGCGCGCCCCGCATGGCCGATGATGCGGTTGTGCAACCCCACGCTCAGCATGCGCCCGCCGGGTTCGGCCAGCATCAGCTCGATCGCGCCCTTGATGTATTCGAAGAACTCCGCGCCCGAGGTCATGCCCTGCCGCGCGAAGCGGACGTCATTGTGCGTCAGGCTGTAGGGCAGGATGAGGTGCGGCTTGCCATCCACCTCGCGCCAATAGGGCAGCTCGTCGTCATACGCGTCGCTGTCGTATTGGTAGCCGTGCTCGATCAGCAGGCGGCGCGTGTTCTCCGATGGCGCGTAGCGGGTGTACCAGCCCATGGGCGCCACGCCGATCTCGCGGGTGATGATGGCGGTGGCGTCGGCGATGCGCTGGCGCTCGGTCGCCTCGTCCATGCCGGCGTGCATTTCCCACTTCCAGCCATGGCCGGCCACGTCCCAGCCGGCGGCCTTGATGGCGGCCACGCATTGCGGCGTGCGCTCCAGCGCGCGGGCCACGGCGAAGACCGTGCAGGGCAGGCCGCGCTCGGTCAGCAGGCGGTGCAGGCGCCAGAAGCCGACGCGGCTGCCGAATTGGAACATGCTTTCGGCGGCGAGGTCGCGGCCCTTCACGGCCGCGGTGCTGCCCTCGGTGAGGGCGGCTTCGGAGCGGGGGTCGCCATCGGGGAAGCTCTCCTCGCCGCCCTCCTCGTGGTTGATGACGAAGTTGAGCGCCAACCGCGCGCCATTGGGCCAGCGTGGGTCGGGCGGAGTGGGGCCGTGGTGTTCGAAGATGCGGGAGACGGGCATGGGTTCAGCCCTCGCCCGAGCCGGGGATGAGGCCCGCGGGCAGCCCGGCGACGTAGTCGGCCAACTCGCCCGGCCGCGTCACCCACAGCCGGTCCCGATGCGCCAGCACATGACGCAAAGCCTGGCGCAGCGGGCGCAGCCGGTGCGGCTGGCCCAGGATGAAGGGGTGCAGCACCACGCTCATCACCAGGGGGCGCGTCGCGGACTGCTCCAGCATCTCGTTGAACTGGTCGCGGATCATCTCGCCGAAGTCGCGCCCGGTCTGCTGGCGCATGATCAGCGCGGGGCTGTCGTTCAGCTCCACCGAATAGGGCACGGAGAGGATGGGGCCGGCGCGCGTCGTCATCCAGAACGGCTGGTCGTCGGCCGGCCAGTCCATGACGTAGGTGAAGCCCGCCTCGCGCAGCAGGTCCAGCGTCACGGCCGATTGCGCGATGTAGGGGCCGAGCCAGCCGCGCGGGGCGACGCCCGCATGCTCGGCCAGCACGTCGCGCGATTCGAGGATGAGGCGGCGCTCATCCTCCTCCCACATCACGTCCTGGCGCTCGGAGTTGCTGCGGCCATGGCCCACGAACTCGTCGCCGCGGGCGCGCAGGGCGGGGGCGATCTCGGGGCAGGCCTGCAGGGCCGCGCTGTTGATGTTGTGCGCGGCGGGGATGTCCAGCGCGTCCAGCATGTCCAGCAGGTTCCAAAGCCCCACGCGGTTGCCGTAGTCGCGCCAGGCATAGGCGCGCTGGTTCTGCACCGGGCTGCCGCCGGTGACGTCGGAACCCATGCCGGCGCGGTAGGCGAAATGCTCGATGTTGTTCACCACGAGGAGGGCCAGCCGCTTGCCGCCCGGCCATTCATAGGTGGGGCGCGAGGGGATGGCGCTGTGCACGTAGCGGTTGTGGGCCGGGAGCTTCATGGGATGTGGCTGCACCTGTTGTCCGGAACAGTGTGTCCCAGCCCCTGGCGGCTGTGAACCTTCCCCCGGTTGCGCCGCGCCCGCCCGCCGACAATGCTGCGCGCACGAGAACAGGGGGAAGCGGCATGGCACAAGGCTGGGAATGGTGGCGGGCGGAGGGCGCGCTGGTGCGCTGGCAGGCGCTGCTGGATGCCGACGCGACCCTGGCGCACCGCCTGCCGGGGGCGCAGGCGCGGTTCGCGCTGCTGCAGCCAGGCTGCGCGCTGACGCTGACCCTGGCCGATGGCCGCCTGACGCTGACCCCCGGCGAGGACGCGCCCACCCGCTTCTCCGCGCCCGCCGCCATCTGGGAGGAGTTCCTGAAGCCCCTGCCCGCCCGGCATCA
>JBHYDO010000122.1:0-12950 GCA_051860645.1 Roseococcus sp. | reverse complement strand
GCAGTCCCTGCTGGACCAGCTGGCCGAGCGCACCGCCACTGCGGCCCAGGGTGGCCCCGAGGCGGCCCGCGCGCGCCACACCGGCCGCGGCAAGCTGCTGCCGCGGCAGCGGGTGGAGCGGCTGCTCGACCCCGGCGCGCCCTTCCTGGAGCTTTCGCCCCTGGCCGCGCATGGGCTCTATGGCGGCGACATCGCGGGTGCGGGGCTCATCACCGGGCTTGGCATGGTCAGCGGGCGGCTCTGCGTCATCGTCGCCAATGACGCCACGGTGAAGGGCGGCACCTACTTCCCCATGACGGTGAAGAAGCACCTCCGCGCGCAGGAAGTGGCGCGGGAGAACAACCTGCCCTGCCTCTACCTCGTGGACAGCGGCGGCGCCAACCTGCCCAACCAGGACGAAATCTTCCCCGACCGCGAGCATTTCGGCCGCATTTTCTACAATCAGGCCAACATGTCGGCGGCCGGCATCCCGCAGGTCGCGGCCGTGATGGGAAGCTGCACCGCGGGCGGCGCCTATGTGCCCGCCATGTGCGACGAGGCCGTGATCGTCCGCAACCAGGGCACCATCTTCCTCGGCGGTCCGCCCCTGGTGAAGGCGGCCACGGGCGAGGTGGTGTCTGCCGAGGACCTCGGCGGCGGCGACGTCCACACCCGCCTTTCGGGTGTGGCGGATCACCTCGCGGTGGACGACATGCACGCGCTTGGCCTGCTGCGCCGCATCGCAGGCAACCTCAACGCGGCACCCCCGCCCAAGCCGCCGCATGAGGCCGTGCCGCCGGTGCACGCGCCCGAGGAACTGAACGGCATTGTCCCGCAGGACACCCGCGCGCCCTTCGACGTGCGCGAGGTGATCGCGCGCATCGTGGACGCCTCGGTGCTGGACGAGTTCAAGCCGCGCTACGGCACCACCCTGGTGACGGGCTTCGCCCGGCTGCACGGCCACCCCATCGGCATCATCGCGAACAATGGCATTCTCTTCAGCGAGAGCGCGCAGAAGGGGGCGCATTTCATCGAGCTGTGCTGCCAGCGCGGCATCCCGCTGCTGTTCCTGCAGAACATCTCGGGCTTCATGGTGGGGCGGAAATACGAGGCGGGCGGCATCGCGAAGGATGGCGCAAAGCTGGTCACGGCCGTCGCCACCGCCAATGTGCCGAAATTCACCGTGATCATCGGCGGCAGCTTCGGCGCGGGGAACTATGGCATGTGTGGCCGCGCCTATTCTCCCCGTTTCCTCTTCACCTGGCCCAACGCCCGCATCAGCGTGATGGGCGGCGAGCAGGCGGCGAGCGTGCTGGCCACGCTGCGGCGCGACAACCTGGAAGCCGCCGGCAAGGCGTGGTCCGCTGAGGAGGAGGAGGCGTTCAAATCCCCCATCCGCGCGCAATACGAGCGCGAGGGCGACCCCTACCACGCCACCGCCCGCCTCTGGGATGACGGCATCATCGCGCCGGCCATGACGCGCGACGTGCTGGGCCTGGCGCTGAGTGCCGCGCTGCACGCGCCCATCCCGCCCGCCCGCTTCAGCCTGTTCCGGATGTGACCGCCATGTTCCGCAAGCTGCTCATCGCCAACCGCGGCGAGATCGCGGTGCGCATCGCCCGCACGGCCCGGCGCATGGGAATCCGCAGCATCGCCGTCTACAGCGCGGCGGATGCGCAGTCCCGCCACGTGGCCGCGGCCGACGAGGCGCATTTCATCGGCCCCGCGCCCGCGCGCGAAAGCTACCTGCGCGCCGAGGCCATCCTGGAGGTGGCACGCCGCACCGGCGCCGAGGCCATCCATCCGGGCTATGGCTTCCTGTCGGAGAACGCCGACTTTGCCGCCGCCTGCGCCGCGGCGGGGCTGGCCTTCATCGGCCCGCCCGCCGAGGCCATTCGCGCGATGGGCAGCAAGGCCGAGAGCAAGCGCCTGATGGTGGCGGCCGGCGTGCCCACCGTGCCCGGCTACCACGGCGAGGCGCAGGAAGACGCGCTGCTGGCGGAGGAGGCCGCGCGAATCGGCTTCCCCGTGCTCATCAAGGCCAGCGCCGGCGGCGGCGGGAAGGGGATGCGCCCGGTCCATGCCGCCGAGGAATTCCTGAAGGAACTGCACGGTGCCCGGCGCGAGGCCCTGGCCGCCTTCGGCGACGAGCGCGTGCTCATCGAGAAATACCTCACCCGCCCGCGCCATGTGGAGGTGCAGGTCATGGGCGACAGGCACGGCCGCGTGACCCATCTGCACACGCGCGACTGCTCGGTGCAGCGCCGCCACCAGAAGGTGCTGGAGGAGGCGCCGGCTCCCGCCTTGTCCGATGCCCTGCGTGCCCGGCTGCATGAGGCGGCCGAAAACGCCGCCCGCGCCGTGGGCTACACCAATGCCGGTACGGTCGAGTTCGTCGTCGAGGGCGACGCGGCCTATTTCCTGGAGATGAACACCCGCCTGCAGGTGGAGCACCCGGTCACCGAGATGATCACGGGCCTCGACCTGGTGGAGTGGCAGTTGCGCGTGGCCTTGGGCGAAGCCCTGCCCGACCATTGGCCCCCCGCGCCCGACGGCCATGCGGTGGAGGTGCGCCTCTACGCCGAGGACCCCGCCAAGGAGTTCCGGCCCGCCACCGGCCGCCTGACCCGCCTGCATGCGCCCGACGCCCCCGGCCTGCGCTTCGACACCGGCTTCACCGATGGCGACACCGTCACCCCCTTCTACGACCCCATGCTGGCCAAGCTCATCGCCTGGGGCGAGGACCGGGACGCAGCGCTGCGCAACCTGTCGGAGGGGCTGGCCGGGCTGGAGCTGGAAGGCATTGGCAACAACGCGCATTTCCTGCGGCGGCTGGTGGCGCATCCGGCGCTGGCCGCGCTCGACCTCGACACGGGCTTCATCCCGCGCCATGCCGAGGCGCTGCTGGCGCCCCCCGGCGCGGCGCCGCCGGGGGCCGTGCTGGCCGCCATCGCCGCCTGGTTCGCCGAGGCGGGGCAGGGGCCATCGCCCTGGCACCGCGCCGATGGCTGGCGGCTGCAGGGAAGCGCCGAGATCGCCCAGCGCTGGGAGGATGGCACGGCGACCCACCGCGCCGTGCTGCGCCCCGGGGTGGAGGGGCTGGAGGTGGCGCTGGAGGGGGCGCAGCCCGTCATGGTCAAGGCGGCGCTGTCCGAGGGCATCGTCACGCTGACCCTGGGCGCGGCCACGTCGCGCTGGCCGGTCGAGGCCGATGGCGCGGGCTACGTGGTGCAGGGAGAGGGCGGCCCCTGGCGCCTCTGGCCGGCCGACCCCTACGCGCCGCCGGGCGAGGATGCCGCCACCGAAAGCCGCCTCGCTGCGCCCATTCCGGGCCGGGTCGTGCAGGTCCTGGTCGCCGTTGGCGATGCCGTGACGCGCGGGCAGTTGCTGGCGGTGCTGGAGGCGATGAAGACCGAGATCCGCATCCTGGCCCCGCGCGACGGGGTGGTGGCGCATCTGGGCTGCGCCGCCGGCGAGAGCGTGGAGGAGGGGACGGAGATCGTCACCCTGGCGGAGCCCGGCGTCTGACATGACAAAAGCCCGGCGGATCGCTCCGCCGGGCCCGGTGGCCGACCCCGCTTTTGCGGGAGAGGCTTACTCCTGGTTCCGCATGCCCATGAATTGCAGCAGGAACTGGAACAGGTTGATGAAGTTCAGGTAGAGGCCCAGCGCGTCCATCACGCTGCGCTTGCCAGCCTCTTCCGAACCCTCGGCATAGGCATGCTCGATGTAATCGTTCTTGATCCGCTGCGTGTCCCACGCGGTCAGGCCGCAGAAGATGATCACGCCCAGGATCGAGACCACGAAGGCAAGTGCCGGCGAGGCCAGGAAGATGTTCACCAGCGACGCGATGATGATGCCGATCAGGCCCATCATCATGAAGCTGCCCATCTTCGTCAGATCACGCTTGGTCGTGTAGCCGATCAGGCTCATCGCGCCGAACATCGCCGAGGTGGCGAAGAAGGTGCTCGCGATCGAGGCCGAGGTGTAGATGATGAAGATGTTGGACATGCTCGCGCCCATGACGGCGGCGAATGCCCAGAACAACGCCTGCGCGGTGGTCTTGCTCATCCGGTTGATGCCGAAGGAGAGCACCAGCACGAAGGCCAGCGGCGAGAACATCGCGATCCAGCCGAGGATGGTCGGCGCGGTGGCCAGGCCCCGCGGCGTCCGGACCGTGGTGTAGAACAGCTCGGCGACGCCAGGCATGCTCGAGATCGCGTAGGCCACGATGGCGGTGACCAGCAGGCCCGACGCCATCCAGTTGTACACGCGGAGCATGTAGCTGCGCAGCCCCTCGTCGAGGACCGCCTGATCGAGCGCGCCGGTGCGCCCCCAGCCTTGCTGCGGCTGAGTCCACCGAGATTGGGGTTGGATAGCCATGGGTAAATCTGTCCTCCTGAATCGGGCACGGCCCGTCGCCACGCTATATGGACCGCCTGTAATTCGAATTCAACGCCTAACAGGCATCGCGCCCGATCGTTACGTTGCCCGCCTACTCGTTCCTCAACAGGGGTCCGGGGCGGGCGCGCAGAGCAAGCGCGGTGCCCGCATAGCCGAAGGCCAGGACCAGCGCCATGCACCCCAGCACGGTCAGCAGCAGCGTGCCAGGCAGGAACAGCCATTCCTGGCGCATGATCCCCCGCACAACTCCCCAGGCGGCCGCAGTCCCGGCCGCGGCGGCAAGCAGCCCGGCAAAGGCGCCCAGCGCGCCGAACTCCACCAGGAAGGCGCGGCGGATCTGCCCGCGCGTGGCGCCCACGGTCTTCAGCACCACCGCCTCGCGCACCCGCCGGCGCTGTCCGGCGGCCACGGCCCCGGCCAGCACCAGGGCGCCCGCCAGCAACGTGACGGAACCGGTCGCGGTCAGCGCCGTGGCGATCCGCCCGAGCAGGGCCGCCACCTGCGCCAGCGCATCGCGCACCCGCACCCCCGAGACATTGGGCAGCGCGTCGGTGATGCGACGGAGCAGCACCCCGTCCTGCGCCGGGTCACCGCGCACGGTCGCGATATGCGTGTGCGGCGCCGCCGAGAGCAGCCCGGGCGACGCCACAAGGGTGAAGTTCATGGAAAGGCTGCGCCATTCCACCTGCCGGAGGTTCGCGATGGTCATCTCCACCTCGCGCCCCAGCACGTTCACGGTGATGGTGTCGCCGATCCCCACGTTCCAGCCGCGCGCGAGGTTGGCGTCGAAGGAGAGCAGGGTGGGGCCGCTGTGGTCCGGCGCCCACCAGCGCCCCTCGGTGATTCGGGTGCCCTCCGGCATCTCGGCGGTGTAGGTCAGCCCGCGCTCGCCGCGCAGCGCCCAGGCGGTGTCGGGCGTCGCTTGGTATTCCTCGGCCGGAATGCCCTTCACGGCGGTGATGCGGGCGCGCAGGCTGGCCACGCGGCGCACCTCCTCCACCCCGGGGGTTCCACGCGCCAGGCGGTCGAAATCCGCCACCTGGTCGGGCTGGATGTCGATGAAGAAGAAGTTGGGCGCGCGGTTGGGCATCTCGTTGCCGATGGCGGCGCGCAGATTGCCCTCGATCTGTGCGATGGCAGCCAGCGTGGTCAGCCCCAGGCCCAGCGCCACCAGCATGATGGGTGTGCCCGCCCCGGGCCGGTGCAGGTTGGCCAGTCCCAGGCGGATGGCGGGCCGGCGAATGTGCGACAGCCGCCGCGCCCCCCACATCAGCACCGAGGCGCCGACGCGGAACAGCACCAGCGCCACCGCCGCACCCGCGCAGAAGGCCATGGCGAAGACCGGCTGCTCGGCCGTGCCGATGACGAGCGCCACCAGCGCCGCCGCGGTCAGCGCGTTGAAGGCCATCACCTTCCAGCCCGGCAGCCGCGCCTCGGCCTTGAACATGTCGCGGAACAGGGCCGCCCCTGGGATGCGCCCGGCGCGGCCGAGCGGCCAAAGCGCGAAGGTCAGCGCCGTGAGCAAGCCATAGAGCGCGGCGAGACCGAGCGGCGCGGGGTAGACCGCGATGCGCGGTGGCACGGGCAGGGCACCGGCCAGCAATTGCGCCGCCAGGATGGTCAGCCCCCAGCCGGCCACGAGGCCAATCACGATGCCCAGGCCCGACAGCGCCAGCACCTGGAACAGGTAGGCCGAGAAGATGGCGGCGGTCGGCGCGCCCATGCAGCGCAGCGTCGCGATGGTGCGTGCCCGCGCGTCCAGCCAGGCGCGCACGCCGGTCGCCACGCCGATGCCGCCCACCAGCAGCGCCGTCAGCCCAGCCAGGGTCAGGAAGGAGGCGGCGCGGTCGAGGAAGCGGTTCACCCCCGGCTCGGCCTGCTCGGCCAGGCGCACGCGCCAGGGGGCGGTGGGGAAGGCCGCACGGAGGTCATCGCCAAAGGCCCGCGCCGAGACGCCCTCAGGCAGGCGGATGCGGTATTCGTGGCTGATGAGGCTTCCCGGCTGGGCCAGGCCCGTGGCCGCCAATTGATCCAGCGGGATGATGGCGCGCGGCCCGAAAACGGTGGGCGTCGCCACGCGATCCGGCTCCTCGGTAATGCGGGCGGCGAAGGTGAACTGCGCCTCGCCCAGCCGCACGCGGTCCCCCACGGCGAGGCCGAGGCGGTCCACCACCGAAGGCTCAGCCAGGACGACGTTCCCGGACAGCGGCGTGGCGGGTTCCAGCAGAAGCTCGCCGAACAGCGGGTAAGCGTCGTCCGTGGCCTTGAGCTCCACCAGGGTCCGCTCGCCGGAGGGCGCGACCATCATGGCCCGCATCATGCGGATTTCGCTGAGGATGCCGCCGCGCGCCCGCACCCAGCCGAGCGTGGCCGCATCGGCCGGCTGGTAGCCTGCGCGGATTTCGAGGTCGCCGCCCAGGATGCGCGCGCCATCCGCCTGCAGCCCGGCCTGGATGCCGGCGCGCAGGGTGCCCACGGCCGCGATGGCCGCCACGCCGAGCGCCAGGCAGGCCAGCACCAGCCACAACCCCTTGGCCCCGCCCCGCAACTCGCGGCGGGCGAGGCGCAGGCCCATCAGGACGTCGCTCATTCCGCGGCGACCGGAAGCTTCGCGGTGTCGCGCTCGATCAGCCCGTCCGCCACATGGATCTGCCGGGCGCAGCGCGCCGCCAGCAGCGGGTCATGGGTGATGAGCAGCAGGGTGGTTCCGTGTTGGTCGCGCAGGTCGAACAGCAGGTCCATCACCAGGGTGCCGGTGGCGCGGTCGAGGTTTCCGGTGGGCTCGTCGGCCAGGATCAGGCGCGGTGTGGCGACGAAGGCGCGGGCCAGCGCCACGCGCTGCTGCTCGCCACCCGAAAGCTGGCCGGGATAGTGCGTGACGCGGTGGCCGAGGCCCACCGAGGCCAGCGCCGCCTCGGCCTTCATGAAGGCGTCCCGGTCGCCGGCGAACTCCAGAGGGATGGCGACATTCTCCAGCGCCGTCATGGTCGGCACCAGGTGGAAGGACTGGAAGACGATGCCCACCTCCTCGCGGCGGAAGCGGGCCAGCGCGTCCTCGTCCATGGCCGAGAGGTCCCGGCCGGCCACGCTGAGGCGGCCGCTGGTGGCGCGCTCCAGCCCCGCCAGCAGCATCATCAGCGAGGTCTTGCCGGAGCCCGAGGGCCCGACGATGGCCACCGCCTCGCCCTCGTCCACGGAGAGGCTCACGCCGCGCAGGATGTTGACCCGCCCGGCGGCTCCCCCCACCTCGAAGCGAAGGTCATGGGCCGCGATCAGCGGCGAAGGGGTGTTCTGCTTGTCCATCGTTCTGCGATATGGGCGCCGCGCTGCGCTGCAAAAGGCCTTGTTGCTCTTCGCAACCGCAGGTGCGGCGCAGACGCAGGAGCCATTGCGGCTGCTGGCCCTGGGCGACAGCCTCACCGCGGGCTACGGCCTGCCGCGCGGCCAAGGCTTCGTGCCACGGCTGGAGGCGGCGCTGAAGGCGCGCGGCCGCGAGGTGCGGGTGCTGGATGGCGGCGTCTCGGGCGATACCATGGCGGGCGGCGCCTCGCGGCTCGACTGGGCGCTGGCGGACCGGCCGCGGGCGGCCATCGTCGCGCTGGGCGGCAATGATGGGCTGCGCGGCCTGCCCGTGCCGCGCATGGCGCAGGCGCTGGCCTCGATTCTCGACCGGCTGGAGTCGCGCCGGATTCCCACGCTGCTGGCCGGCATGCACGCGCCCCCCAACCTCGGCGCGGAGTATGGAAGGGAGTTCTTCGCCGTCTTCACCGAGGCCGCGCGGCAGCGGGAGAACCTGCTCTTCCATCCCTTCTTCCTGGAGGGCGTGGCGGGAGATCCCGCTTTGAATCAAGCCGATGGCATCCATCCCAACGCCGCCGGCGTCGAGCGGATGGTGCAGGCCATCCTGCCTGTCACCGAACAACTTCTGGACCGGGTGGCGCCTGCCCCGGCAGGATAGCTGCGTTTCCGGATGGGGGTGCCCGATGCGTCTCTTTGTCGCTCTCGAACTTCCGGAGGCCGTGCGTGACGGCCTGGCCCAGATGGTGGGGGGGCTGCCCGGGGTGCGCTGGGTGCCGCCCGCCAACTATCACCTGACGCTGCGCTTCATCGGCAACGTCACCTCCGTCGAGGCGGAGGAGGTTGACATTGCGCTGGCCGGCATCCGCGCCAAGCCCTTCGAACTGCGCCTGCAGGGCCTTGGCACCTTCGAAAAGGCGGGCCGCGTGCAGTCGCTGCACGCCCTGGCCGAGCGCACGCCGGGCCTCGCCCATCTCCAGGCCAAGATCGAGACCGCCCTGCAGCGGGCCGGCCTGCCGCCCGAGAAGCGCCGCTTCACCCCGCATGTGACCCTGGCCCGGACCGACCTCGTGCCCATCGACAAGCTCGCGGGCTTCGTGCAGGCGCACAACCTCTTCCGTACCGAAGCGGTGACGGTGGAGCATTTCGTCCTGTTCTCCTCGCGGCTCGGCAAGGAGATGGCAGTCTACACCCCCGAGGTGGAATACGCCCTGGCGGCTTGAGCGCGGGGCGCGCCTGCCGTAAAGCCTCCCATGTGGGAGTGTTGCGCCGCCGCCTGAGCCTCGCCTTCGCCCTCGTCCTGCTGCTGCAGGCGGGGGTGGGCGCGGCGCATTGCCTGCGCGTTCAAGGCGTCGCCAACGGGCTGGTGGTGGAGATCTGCACCCTCGAGGGCAAGCGCTTGGCGCTCATCGACGCCGGGGGGCAGCCGCAGGATGCGCCGGGCGAGCCCGGCGCCGGCGTCTGCCCGGTCTGCGCTGGCCTGCCGTCGGTGGCGCTGCCGTCCGCGCCGACCCTGTCGGAGCCGGTGGTCTTCGCCGTGGCACCTGCCTTCCGTCTGGCCGGCAACGCCCTGCCGGCGCCCCACGCCCGCGCGCCGCCCTACAGCACCCGCGCCCCTCCCGCCCTGGCCTGAACGCCCTTCGCCGCGCGGAACCCCTCCGCGCGCCCGTGTTCATGCCTTTCGGGAAATCAGCCCATGTCTTCATCTTCGCGCGCCCGCGTCTCGCCGCCGACGCCTCGCCCCTGTCTCCTCCTTCCCCAGCACGGAGTTTCCGCTGTGATGCAACGACGCACGCTCCTCGCCTCCACCCTGTTGCTGCCCATGGCCGCCCAGGCCCAGCACTCCCCCGCCGCCGTCCAGCTCGGCCCGCTGCGGATTGAGACGCCCTGGACCCGCGCCGCCCTGCAAGGCCGCCAGGGGGCGGGCTTCCTCGTCATCCGCAACACCGGGGCGGAAGCGGACCGCCTCGTCGCAGCCTCCTCGCCCGTTTCCGGGCGGATGGAGCTGCACACCCACATCCGCGACGGCGACGTGATGCGCATGCGCCCGGTGGACGACATCCCCGTGCCGGCGGGCGGCAGCGTCACCCTCCAGCCGGGTGGGCTGCACCTCATGTTCATGGGCCTGAACCGGCCGCTGGTGGCGGGCGAGAGCATTCCCGTCACCCTGCGCTTTGCCGAGGCGGGGGAGGTGACCATCCAGCTCGCGGTGCAAGCGGCCGGCGCGCGGGGCCCAGGCGGCGGCCACGGTCATCGCCACTGAGGCCTGACCTGGTGCAGGATGGCCGGCATGAACCTCGTCATCCTCACCGGGGCTGGAATTTCGGCGGAAAGCGGGCTCGCCACCTTCCGCGACCTGGGCGGGCTGTGGTCACAGGTACGCCTGGAGGAGGTCGCGACGCCCGAGGCCTTCGCCGCCGACCCCGCGCGCGTCCAGGATTTCTACAATGCCCGGCGGGCGCAGCTGCACCGGGTGGCGCCCAACGCCGCCCATGCGGCGCTGGCACGACTCGACGCCGCATGGACGCGCGGCGACTTCCTGCTGGTGACGCAAAACGTGGATGACCTGCACGAGCGTGCGGGCAGCCGTCGCCTGCACCACATGCACGGGGAATTGCGGCGCGCGCGCTGTCTGGCCTGCGGCGCGGACAGCCCCTGGCAGGAGGACATCACGCCGGAGAGCGCCTGCCCCGCCTGCGGTGCCACCGGCCGGTTGCGACCGCATGTGGTGTGGTTCGGCGAAGTGCCGCTGGGGATGGACCGCATCGAGGCGGCGCTGGAGCGATGCGACATGTTTGTCTCCATCGGAACTTCGGGGCGGGTCTGGCCGGCGGCGGGCTTTGCCTCCGCGGTGCGCGGGCGGGCGCGGACGCTGGAACTCAACCTGGAACCTTCCGACGGCGCCTCCATCTTTCACGTGACGCGCGATGGCCCGGCCAGCCGGCTGGTCCCGGCCTGGGTGGAGGAGATGCTGCGCCCATGATGCCCCTGTTCGCCCTTCTGGCGCTGCTGCTGGCGCTGCCCGCCGCCGCGCAGACCAAGTCGCCGGCCCCGCCGCAAGCGGTGCCGCTGCCGGGCATCGGCAGCTTCGACCCCCGTGCCCCGGTTTCGATGGCCGAGGCGCCCTGGACCTCCATAGGCCTCGTCCAGACACGGGGCGGGGGGCGCTGCACCGGCACCCTCATCGCGCCCGACCTTGTGCTGACGGCCGCACATTGCTTGTTGAACGGCCGCACCGGCGACTTTGCTCACCCCGCCTCCATCCATTTCCTGCTGGGCTATGAGCGTGGCCGCTTCCGTGCGCGCGGCGTGGTGACTGGCTACCGCACCGGCGCGGGCTACGACCCCGCGCAGCGCGGCCCGGGGCGGGAGGATTGGGCGGTGCTGGCACTCGGCGCGCCCATGTCCGGGCAGGTGCTGCCGCTGCTGGACCGGCCGGCGGCGCCGCGAACCCCGCTGCTCCTGGGTGGCTACCAGCAGGATCGCCCGGAGGTGATCCTGGCCGACAGCGGCTGTCGCCTGTTGGACATGCGGGGCGGCTTGCTGCTGCATGATTGCGCGGGCACGCGCGGCGCCTCGGGCGCGCCGCTGCTGGTGCGCCAGGGTGGTGGCTGGGCGGTGGCGGGCATCGCCTCGCGCGTGGCGGCCGACATGGCGCTGGGCCAGGCCGTGGCGGTGGAGATGGTGCGGCCCTCCATTCCTTGACGGGGGCAAGGGTGCCGCGCAGGCTGCGCGCCATGCATGCACCCAGCTGGACCGGCCACCTCCTGCACATCCACATCAGCCCGCGCGGTGCGGCGCCGATGGAGGAACTGACCGAGGCGCGGCTGCTGGCCGGCCAGGGCATCGAGGGCGACCGCTACCTGCTCGGCACCGGCACCTACAGCCCCAAGCCGCAGCCCGAGCGCCAGGTGACGCTGATCGAGGTGGAGACGCTGGAGGCGCTGGCCCGCGACCATGACCTCCCGCTGGCGCCGCACGAGCACCGCCGCAACCTGACGGTGCGCGACGTGCCGCTGAACCATCTGGTCGGCCGACGCTTCCGGGTGGGCGAGGCGGTGCTGGAGGGCGCGCGGCTGAACGTGCCCTGCCAATACCTGGATGACCTGCTGGGGCGGCGGCTGTTCAAGCCGCTGACCAACCGCTCCGGGCTGAACTGCATCATCGTGCAGGGCGGCGTCATCCGCCCGGGGGACGCGCTCGCACCGATGTGAGGAAGCGGCCTATCTCAGCCACCACCTCGGGTTCGCCCACGCCGACGAAGCGGGAAGCCGGGACGAAGCCCGCCATGATGTCGATGTGCGAGAGGTTCGGCCAGACGACATGGCGCACCGGCACGCCCGCCTGACGGGCGCGCTCGGCCAGGATTTCGGAGTGGTAGGGGCCGACCGTGGTGTCGCGCGCGCCGTGCAGCAGCAGCATGGGCGGCGCGCCTTCCAGCGGCGCGGGTGCGGCCCGAACACGGTCGAGGCCGGCGAAGATGGCGGGCGGCGTCACCTCCTCCGGCCCGAAATCATAGGGGCCGGAGATGCCGATGAAGCCGCGCGCCAGGGGTCGCACGCCCCAGCGCGGGTCGAGCGCCACGGCGGCGGCGAGGTAGGCGCCGGCCGAATGGCCCATGAGGATGAGAGGGCGTTCGCGCGCTGCGAGCCAACGTGCAGCCAGCGCGGCATCCTCGACAAATTCGGGGAAGGCCACCTCCGGCCAGAGGCGGTAGTCGGCGACTGCCACGAGGGCACCGAGGCGGGCCAGCGTGACGCCGACGAAGCCATATTCGGCGCGGCTGCCTGAAGACCAGGCGCCGCCATAGAGAAACAGCACCGCCGGCGCATCAGCCGCCAGGTCGTCGGGGGTGTAGAGATCGAGGCGCTGGCGGGGCAGGGGACCGTAGCCCAGCCCCGCCTCGCGCCGCACGCCCTGGCTGGGCGTGAGCAGGCTGGCGAGCCGCGCGGGTGAGCAGGCGGAGAGGCCGAACAGCCCCGCCACCGCCAGCCCGCGCCGCCCGAGCGCCAGCCTCAGTTCTTCGCCTTGTCGACAAGCTGGTTCTGCTTGATCCAGGGCATCATCGCCCGCAGCTTCTCGCCCACTTCCTCGATGGAGTGTTCGGAGAGGCGGCGGCGGGTGGCCTTGAAGCTGGCCTGGTTCACCTTGTTCTCCAGCATCCAGTCGCGCGCGAACTTGCCGGACTGGATGTCGGTCAGCACGCGCTTCATCTCGGCCTTGGTCTCGGCGGTGATGATGCGGGGGCCGGTGACGTATTCACCATACTC
>JBHYDO010000121.1:0-13008 GCA_051860645.1 Roseococcus sp. | reverse complement strand
GGCGGCCCATGGGGTTCTGCCTGTTTGCCAACGCCGTCATTGCCGCCCGCCATGCCCAGGCGGCGCACGGGCTCAAACGCGTGGCGATCTGCGATTTCGACGTGCACCACGGCAATGGCAGCCAGGACTGCACGCTGGACGACCCAACTATCCTCTTCGCCTCCTCGCACCAGATGCCGCTTTATCCCGGCACGGGGGCGGCAGAGGAGCGGGGCGTAGGCAACATCTTCAACGTGCCGCTGCCACCCGGCGGCGATGGGGCGGCCTTCCGCGCGGCCTGGAGCGGGGTGCTCTTGCCCGCCATCGAGGCGTTCCGGCCGGAGCTGCTGGTGATCTCGGCCGGGTTCGACGCCCATGCGCGCGACCCGCTGGCGCAGCTTCGCCTGAGGGAGCCCGATTTCGCCTGGCTCACCGTGGAACTCTGCGCGCTGGCGGACCGGCATTGCGGTGGGCGCGTCGTGAGCCTGCTGGAGGGCGGGTATGACCTGGTGGCGTTGGCAACCTCGGCGGCGGCGCATGTCCGGGGGTTGCTGCGGGACTAGCCCGCGGGATTCATGAAGGCTTTGGGTTCGCGGGCTGCGGCGGTATAGTGGACAAGGGTTGGGAGAAGGTCATGTCGGTCGAGCGTGCAGCAGGCTCCGCAGAGGCGAGGGAGCGAGATGTTGCCTCCCTTTCCTTCGAGGAGGCGTTGACCGAATTGGAAACCATCGTGAAATCGCTCGAGGGCGGTCGCGCGACGCTGGCGCAGGCCATTGCGGAGTATGAGCGCGGCACCGCACTGCGTCGCCACTGCGAACAGAAGCTCTCCGAGGCCGAGGCCAAGGTGCAGGCGGTGGTCGAGGGCAAGGCCGGCCTCGTGCTGCGGGATGTGGAATAGGATTACGGGTTCGCATGAACATGGTTCCGGCGGGTGCAACCGCCCTTGATCTGCCCGCTGCCATGGCCGCGGCGGCCGAGGAGATCGACAGGGCGCTGGACGAGGTCCTGCCCCGTGTGGAGGGGGATGAGGCGCGACTCTATGACGCCATGCGCTATTCCACCATCGGTGGCGGCAAGCGTCTGCGTGGCTTCCTGGTGCTGGAGGGCGCGCGGCAGTTCAACGTCTCGCGCCAGGCCGCGCTGCGGGTGGCCTGCGCCATCGAGATGGTGCACGCCTACAGCCTGATCCATGACGACCTTCCCGCCATGGACAATGACGACCTGCGGCGCGGCAAGCCCACCAGCCACAAGGCCTTCGACGAAGCGACCGCCATCCTGGCCGGCGACGCGCTGCAATGCCACGCCTTCAGCGTGCTGGCCGGCGAGGCGACCCACCCCGACCCCGCCGTTCGCATCGAACTCGTTCGGATGCTGGCCCGCGCGGCCGGCCCGCGCGGCATGTGCGGCGGCCAGATGCTGGACATGCTGGCCGAGCAATCGGGGGCCGCGATGGACGAGAACGCCATCGGCAGGCTGCAACTGCTCAAGACCGGCAAGCTGATCGAGTTTTCGGCGGAAGCCGGGGCGGTGCTGGGCAAGGCTGCCTCCTCGCAGCGCCACGCGCTGGCCGCCTATGGGCGCGAACTGGGCGCCGCCTTCCAGATCGCCGACGACCTGCTGGACGCCACCGCCTCCGCCGAGGAGGTGGGCAAGGCCACCGCCAAGGATGCCGGGGCGGGCAAGGCTACGCTGGTGGGGCTGCTCGGGCTTGACCGCGCCCGGTTGCAGGCCGAACGCTTGGTCGCGCAGGCGCGCGACCACCTCGATGGTTTTTCCGAGCGCGCGGACATGCTGCGCGCGCTCGCTGATTTCGTGATCGTGCGGAGGAATTGATGCAAGACCGCCCTGCCACCCCGCTTCTGGACCGGGTGCGCGTCCCCGCCGACATGCGGAATTTCTCCAGCGAGCAACTGCGCCAACTGGCCGATGAACTGCGCGCCGAGACGATCAGCACCGTCTCCGTCACGGGTGGTCACCTGGGGTCCTCGCTGGGCGTCGTGGAACTCACCGTGGCGATCCATGCGGTGTTCGATACGCCGCATGACCGGCTGATCTGGGATGTCGGCCACCAGTGCTACCCGCACAAGATCCTGACCGGGCGGCGCGACCGGATCCGCACGCTGCGCCAGGGCGGCGGCCTCTCCGGCTTCACCAAGCGCAGCGAGAGCGAGTACGACCCCTTCGGCGCCGCGCATTCCAGCACCAGCATCTCCGCGGGCCTCGGCATGGCGGTTGCCAGCGCCTTGCAGGAGCGGCCGCGCAACGTTATCGCGGTGATCGGCGATGGCTCGATGTCGGCCGGCATGGCCTATGAGGCGATGAACAATGCGGGCGCCGAGAAGGCGAACCTCATCGTCATCCTGAACGACAACGACATGTCCATCGCCCCGCCCGTGGGCGCGATGAGCGCCTATCTGAGCCGCACCATCTCGTCCCGCCCCTTCCTCTCGGTGCGCGATTTCGTGGCCAAGATGGCGAAGAACTTCCCGGGCCCGATCGAGCGCGTCGCCAAGCGCGCCGACGAATATGCGCGCGGCCTGCTCACCGGCGGCACGCTGTTCGAGGAGATGGGCTTCTACTATGTCGGCCCCGTGGACGGCCACAACATGGACCACCTGCTGCCCGTGCTGCGCAACCTGCGCGATACCGAGCACAAGGGCCCCTTCCTGATCCATGCCGTGACGCAGAAGGGCAAGGGCTACGCGCCCGCCGAGACCAGCGGCGACAAGTATCATGGCGTGCAAAAGTTCGACGTCATCACCGGCGAGCAGCAGAAGGCGCCGCCCGGCCCGCCGGTCTACCAGAAGGTGTTCGCCCAGGCGCTGATCGCGGAAGCCGAGGCCGATGAGCGCATCGTCGCCGTCAACGCCGCCATGCCGTCGGGCACCAGCCTCGACATGTTCGCCAAGCGCTTCCCCGAGCGCTGCTTTGACGTGGGCATCGCCGAGCAGCATGCCGTCACCTTCGCCGCCGGCATGGCGACCGAGGGGCTGAAGCCGTTCTGCGCCATCTATTCCACCTTCCTGCAGCGCGGCTACGACCAGGTGGTGCACGACGTAGCGCTGCAAGGGCTTCCGGTGCGCTTCGCCATGGACCGCGCGGGGCTGGTCGGCGCCGATGGCGCGACCCATGCGGGCAGCTTCGACATCGCGTATCTGGGCTGCCTTCCCGGCTTCACGCTGATGGCGGCGAGCTGCGAGGTCGAGCTTGCCCATATGATCGCCACCATGGCGCAGATCGACGACGGCCCCTCCGGCGTGCGCTATCCGCGCGGCGAGGGCTTCGCGCTGGAGCCCGTGCCGGCGCGCGGCACGCCGCTGCCCATCGGGCGCGGCCGGGTTGTGCGCGAGGGCAGCAAGATCGCGCTGCTCTCCTACGGCGCGCGGCTCCAGGAATGCCTGAAGGCGGCCGATGAGCTGGCCACCTTCGGCCTCTCCTGCACGGTCGCCGATGCGCGCTTCGCCAAGCCGCTGGACACCGCGCTGGTCGAGCAGCTGGCGCGTCACCACGAGGTGCTGATCACCATCGAGGAAGGCAGCTTGAACGGCTTCGGCGGGCTGGTGATGCACCACCTGGCGTTGCGCGGCCTGCTGGACCAGGGGCTCAAGTTCCGCCCGATGACGCTGCCGGACATCTGGATCGACCACGAGAATCCGAAGAAGCAGTACGACATCGCGGGGCTGAACGCGCCGCAGATAACGGCGATGGCGCTGGCCGCGCTGGGCAAGTCGGCGCTGGCCGTTCCCGCCAGCGCGTGAAACAGCGCGCCGATGTGGCGCTGGTGGAGCGCGGCCTCGCCGAAAGCCGCACCCGCGCCCAGGCGCTGATCATGGCGGGCCTCGTCTACTCGGGCGAGGCGCGCATCAACAAGCCGGGCGAGACCATCGCCGAGGGGCGCGCGCTGGAGTTGCGCGGGCAGGACCATCCCTGGGTCTCGCGGGGCGGCGTGAAGCTGGCGCATGGCCTCGCGCATTTCGGCTTCGATGCGGCGGCGCGTGTGGCATTGGATGTCGGCGCCTCCACCGGCGGCTTCACCGATGTGCTGCTGCACCACGGTGCCGCGCGTGTCTACGCGGTGGATGTGGGACACGGCCAACTGGCGTGGAAGCTGCGCAATGATCCGCGGGTGGCGGTGTTGGAACGGGTAAATGCCCGCCACATCACCGAAGCCGAGATCCCCGAACCGATCACCGCCCTGGTCTGCGACGCGAGCTTCATCGGCCTGCGTATCGTGCTGCCGGCCGCCATGGCGCTCTGCGCGCCCGGCGCCTGGGCCTTGGCGCTGATCAAGCCGCAATTTGAGGTCGGCCCGGCCATCGCCAAGGGCGGCGTGGTGCGCGACGCCGCGGTGCATGAGCGCGTCTGCGCCGAAATGGCCGAATGGTGGGCTGGGCTGCCCGGCTGGCGGGTGCTGGGCGTCGAGCCCTCGCCCCTGCTCGGCCCGGAGGGCAACCGCGAATTCCTGATCGGCGCGGAGCGGGTGGGCTGACCGCGCGGCGCGTTCGGGTTATGGCGATGCCACACCCACCCGAAAGGCTCCCCCATGCCCCTGCAAATGGATGATCTGGTCAAAGGCGAAGGCGACATGGCGCTCGCCGGCAAGGAAGTCTCGGTGCATTACACCGGCTGGCTGTTCGACGCCTCGGCCGAGGAGAACAAGGGCAAGAAGTTCGACAGCAGCTTCAACCGCGGCGTGCCCTTCAACTTCACGCTCGGCGAAGGCAGCGTCATCGCCGGCTGGGACCGTGGCGTGGCCGGCATGCGCGTGGGCGGCCAGCGCCGCCTGACCATCCCGCCCGAGATGGGCTATGGCGCGCGCGGCGCCGGCGGGGTGATCCCGCCCAACGCCACGCTGGTCTTCGACGTGGAGTTGATCGCGGTCGGGTAGCGCACGATCCGCGAAGGCGGGATCGCCGGAGGGGTGAAGCACCCGCTCAACTGAGGTCGGAGCATGATCCACATCGGCGGACCATGCTCTACGGCCCCTTGCGGCCGCGCTTGCCCTTCTTCGGGTCATAGCCGCCACCGCCAGGCCCCATGGGCTTGGGCTTCCAGTCCTTTTTCGGCGTCGCGCCGGAGGCTGCGCGGGGCATGGCCTCGCGCAGCGAGCGCCCCGCCGCATTGGGGCTGAGGGCTGCGGCTGAACCGGTGGGAAGCCCCAGGTCCAGCGCCTCCAGCCGCTTGATCTCGTCGCGCAGGCGGGCGGCGGTCTCGAATTCCAGGTCGGCCGCCGCGGCGCGCATGCGGCGTTCCAGCTCGGCGATGCTGGCGCGCAAATCCTTGCCCACGAAGTCGGCCGAGGTGTCGCCCTCCACCGCCTCCACAGTCACATAGTCGCCCTGGCTGATGTCGCGCAGGACATCACTGATGTCGCGGCGGATGCTGGTGGGGGTGATGCCGTGCTCGGTGTTCCAGGCGATCTGCTTGTTGCGGCGCCGCTCGGTCTCCTCCAGGGCGCGCTTCATGCTGTCGGTCATGCGGTCGGCGTAGAGGATCACGCGGCCTTCCGCGTTGCGCGCAGCGCGGCCGATGGTCTGGATGAGCGAGGTGGTGCTTCGGAGAAAGCCCTCCTTGTCCGCGTCCAGGATGGTGACCAGCGCGCATTCGGGGATGTCCAACCCCTCGCGCAGCAGGTTGATGCCGATGAGCACGTCGAACACGCCGCGGCGCAGGTCGCGGATGATCTCGATGCGCTCCAGCGTATCAATATCGCTGTGCAGGTAGCGCACGCGCACGCCCATTTCCGTGAGGTACTCGGTCAACTGCTCGGCCATGCGCTTGGTCAGCACCGTCACCAGCACGCGGCCGCCCTGGCTGGCGACCAGCTTCACCTCGGCCAGCAAATCATCCACCTGGCCCTCCACCGGGCGGATTTCGCAGACAGGATCCACGAGGCCGGTGGGGCGGATCACCTGCTCGGCGAAGGCGCCGCCGGTGCGCTCCATTTCCCAGGCGCTGGGCGTGGCGCTGACGAAGACGGTCTGCGGGCGGAAGCTGTCCCACTCCTCGAACTTCAGCGGGCGGTTGTCGGTGCAGGAGGGCAGGCGGAAGCCGAAGTCGCTCAGAATGATCTTGCGCGCATAGTCACCCCGATACATGCCGCCGATCTGCGGCACGGTGACGTGGCTTTCGTCCACGATCAGCAGCGCGCCCTCGGGCAGGTATTCGAACAGGGTCGGCGGCGGCTCGCCGGGGTTCCGCCCCGAGAGGTAGCGGCTGTAATTCTCGATGCCTTTGCAGGAACCTGTGGTCTCCATCATCTCGATGTCGAAGGTGGTGCGCTGGTCCAGGCGCTGGGCCTCCAGCAGCTTTCCCTCCGCCTCCAGCTGCGCCAGCCGCTCCTTCAGTTCCGTCTTGATGCGGCCGATGGCCTGGGTCAGCGTTGGCCGCGGCGTCACGTAGTGGCTGTTGGCGTAGACCGACAGCTTCTCGAACTCGCCGGTGATCTCGCCGGTCAGCGGGTCGAATTCGCGCAACCCGTCCACCTCGTCGCCGAACAGGGAGATGCGCCAGGCGCGGTCTTCCAGGTGGGCGGGCCACACGTCCAGGTTCTCGCCGCGCACGCGGAAGGTGCCGCGCTGGAAGGCGGCGTCGTTGCGCCGGTATTGCTGCTCGACCAGGCCCTTCACCAGCACGTCGCGGCTGATGGCGCCGCCGCGCTCCAGCTTTACCACCATGTTCGAGTAGGTCTCGACCGAGCCGATGCCGTAGATGCAGGAGACCGAGGCCACGATCACCACATCCCGCCGCTCCAGCAGCGCCTGGGTGGCGGAGTGCCGCATGCGATCAATCTGCTCGTTGATCTGGCTGTCTTTTTCTATGTAGGTGTCGGTACGCGGCACATAGGCTTCCGGCTGGTAGTAGTCGTAGTAGCTGACGAAGTATTCCACCGCGTTGTCGGGGAAAAAGCTCTTCATCTCGCCGTACAACTGCGCCGCCAGCGTCTTGTTCGGCGCCAGGATCAGCGCGGGGCGCTGCACCGCCTCGATCACCTTGGCCATGGTGTAGGTCTTGCCCGAGCCGGTGACGCCCAGCAGCACCTGGTCGCGCTCGCCCTCGCGCAGGCCGCGCGTGAGCTCCGCAATGGCGGCGGGCTGATCGCCGGCGGGTTCCAGCGTGCGCTTCGTGCCGTCCGCCTGCTCCACCTCGAAGACGCAGCGCAGCGGCTTTCCCCCTTCCGGCATGGGCTGGCGGATGGGCTGGAACAGCACGGGCATCACGACGTTCATCGCTGGGATATGGGGCCGGGCCGCCACACGGCCAAGGCGGTGGAACGGCACGGATGGATTTCCTGCCGCAACCGCGGGAGGGGCCTGGCGTTGAGCGCGTGTCGGCGGCGAAGCTTGGACTGGCCGGCGGCGTTGAAGGAACCCCCCATGCCCTCCCCCGCTTGACGCCGATGCAACGCGAGATCCCGATGCAGCGACGGCACCTTCTGCTCGGCGCCGGAGCGGTCCTGTCCGCTCCGCCCGCCGTGCTGGCGCAGAGCCCGCCTCCCCCTGCCACGCCCTTTTCGGCCGAGCAGGTGACGGAACGCGCGCGCCAGCTCGCCACACAATCTCCGCGCCCCCGCCAAGCCGATCTGCCGGCGCGCTTCGCCGACCTGGACTATGACGGCTACCGGCGGATCCGCTTCGATGCCGACCAAGCGCTCTGGCGCGGTGAGGGCCTGCCCTTCCAGTTGCAACCGCATCACCGTGGCTTCCTGTTCCGCGAGAAGGTGCTGCTGTACGAGGTCGTCGAAGGCGAGGTGCGGCCCATCCCCTACCAGGCCGCGCAGTTCCGCTTCGAGGGGGTGGAGGCGCCCCAGGCCGACGCCGATCTCGGCTTCGCAGGCTTTCGCCTGCTGACCGCGCTCAACCGCCCGGACCATTTCGACGAGGTCTGCGTCTTCCTCGGCGCCAGCTATTTCCGCGCCGTTGGCCGCGACCAGGCCTATGGCATCTCGGCGCGCGGTCTGGCGCTCGGCACTGCCACCCCCGCCGGCGAGGAATTCCCAGCCTTCACCGCCTTCTGGCTGGAGCGCCCGGGCCCGCGCGCCCGCGCCGTCCGCCTCCATGCCCTGCTGGAAAGCGACAGCGTCACAGGCGCCTACCTATTCGACATCATGCCTGGCGATGCCACGATCATGCAGGTCCAGGCCACGCTCTTTGCGCGGCGGGACATCGCGCGGGTGGGCATCGCGCCAGGCACCAGCATGTTCTTCTTTGGCCCCCAGGCGCCCCGGCAAGATGCGCCCGGCGGTGGGGCCGACTTCCGCCCCGCCGTGCATGACAGCGACGGGTTGCTGATGCGCACCGGCGAGGGTGAGGCGCTCTGGCGCCCCCTGACCAACCCGAGGGCCTTGCAGGGCAGCGGCTTCCGTGACAGCGCCCCGCAGGGCTTCGGTCTCGTCCAGCGCCGCCGCGACTTCGCAAACTACCAGGACCTGGAGGCGCAGTATCACCGCCGGCCAGACCTATGGGTGGAGCCGCTGGGCGATTGGGGCGCGGGGGAGGTGCACCTGGTGGAAATCCCGACGCGCTCGGAAATCCATGACAACATCTATGCCGCCTGGTCGCCCCAGGCGGGGCTGATCGGCGGCCGAGCGGCTCAATTCTCCTATCGGCTGCACTGGCGCGCCGGCGCGCCGGACGGGGCGCATCTGCGCTTTGCCGCCACCCGGCTTGGCTCGGCGGGCGGCACGGCGCGCCTGTTCGTGCTCGACACCAGCCCGCTGCCCTCCCTCGCCGGGCCGCCTCCCGAGCCCGCGCTCGAACCCATGGTTGAGGCCAGCGCCGGCACCCTGCGCGACATCGTGCTGCAACCCAATCCCGAGACGGGCGGCTGGCGCCTGGCCTTCGTGCTCGACCCCGGGCGCGCGCCGCTGGTGGAACTGCGCGCCCGCCTCCGGCGAGGCGAGACCGCGATGTCCGAGACCTGGCTTTACCGATGGACGGCCTGATCCCCGCGCGCAGGCAAAGCCTGCCGGCCGAGGCGCCGCTCGAAATGCCGGTGCACCCGCTGGCACGGCGGCCCGCGGCCACCCCGCCGCTCGGCAACGTTCGCATAGGACTGCGTCGGGGCCTGGTGTTCGGCGCAACCGCCATCCTCAGCGTCTTCGCCATCCTGGAGATGTGGGAGGTGCTGGACGACGCGCGCTGGACCGCGCTGGGCGTGGTGATGACGGCATTGTTCGGCGCGCTCTTCGTCTGGATCGCGCTGTCCTTCGTCAGCGCGCTCGCGGGGTTCCTCGTGCTGCTGCATCGCGCGCCGCCGCCCTCCTCCGCCGCGCATCCGCGGCGCCGCACAGCCTTGCTCATGCCGATCTACAACGAACCGGTGCCGAGGCTGGAGGCGGCGCTGCGCGCACTGCGCGCCTCGCTGGAAGCGGCCGAGGCAGCGCCGCTGTTTGACATCTTCATTCTCAGCGACACACGCGACGACGCGGCGCGCGATGCGGAATGGACTGCCGCGCGGCGGCTGGGCGCGGCGCCCGGGGCCGCCGTGTTCTACCGCTGCCGCGACGAGAACACCCACCGCAAGGCCGGCAACATCGCCGAGTGGGTGCGCCGCTTCGGCGGGGCCTATGGCCAGTTCCTCATCCTCGACGCCGACAGCCTGATGGAGGCGGAGACCCTGATCGCGATGGCCGCGCGCATGGAGGCCGAGCCGCGGCTTGGTCTGCTTCAAACGCTGCCGATGCTGCACGGCGGCCGCACCCTGTTCGCCCGCCTCCAGCAATTCGCCGGCCATGTCTACGGCCCCACACTGGCCCACGGGCTCGCCTGGTGGAGTGGTGCCGAGGGCAACTACTGGGGCCACAACGCCATGATCCGCACCGAGGCCTTCGCGGCGGCGGCCGGCCTGCCCGAACTGCCCGGCCGCAGGCCCTTCGGCGGCCAGATCCTGAGTCATGACTTTGTCGAGGCCGCGCTGCTGCGCCGGGCCGGCTGGCAGGTGGTGTTCGACCCCCATCTCGGCGGCAGCTGGGAGGAGGGGCCACCCACCCTGCCGGACCTCTGCGTGCGGGACCGCCGCTGGTGCCAGGGCAACATGCAGCACGCGGCGGTGATCACCGCGCCCGGCCTGCACCCGGTCAGCCGGCTGCACATGGCCCAGGGCATCTTCGCCTATGTCAGCGCCCCGCTCTGGCTGGGCTTCCTGCTGATCGCGCTGATGGTGGGCGTGCAGGCGCGCTTCTCCGCGCCGGAGTATTTTCCCGCGACACCGGTGCTCTTCCCGCAATGGCCGGTCATCGACGCGGAGCGCGCGCTTGCGGTCTTCGCCGGCACTATGGCACTGTTGCTGGCGCCCAAGGTGATGGGGGCGGTGGCCTTCGCCCTCTCGCCGCAGGGGCCGCGCCGGGTGAGCGCGGGGCTGCGGCTGCTGGGCGGGTTGCTGCTTGAAATCCTGCTCTCGGCACTGCTCTCGCCCATCACCATGGTCACGCAGATCCGCAACCTCTCGGGCATCCTGCGCGGCCGCGATGGCGGGTGGGAGCCACAGCGCCGCGATGCCGGCGCCTGGGCCTGGCGCGAGGGCGCGCGCTTCTCGCGTGTGCATGTCGTGCTGGGGCTGGCGCTGTTCGCCACGGCCTACGCGATGGAGCCAATGGTCGCGGTTTGGATGTCCCCGGTGCTGGCCGGGCTGCTGCTGGCGCCGGTACTGGTGGGCTGGAGTTCGAGCGAGGCGGGCGGCTTCACGCGGCGCCTGCTGGAGACCCCGCCGGAGGTCGCGCCGACGCCGGTCCTGCGGCTCGCCGCGGCCGCCTTGGTGCAACCCCCGCCTGCAGGCGGCGTTGACCCGGCAGAGCCTCCAACGGAGAAACGCCATGAGTGACAATTCCCGCATGACCGCCGGCGCCGCCGCCCAGGGCGACGTGGCCCGCGACGAGACCAGCACGCTGATTTCCTCTTACAAGATCGAGGGAACGAGCGTCTATGATCCGTCCCGCCAACATCTCGGCTCCATCCACAGCGTGATGATCGGCAAGGACGACGGCAAGGTCGCCTACGCCGTGCTGAGCTTCGGCGGCTTTCTCGGCCTCGGCACCAAGTATTTCCCGATCCCCTGGTCGGAACTGACCTATGTGCCCGGGCAGGACGGCTATGTGACCTCGCTGACCGAGCAGCAGCTGACCGGGGCGCCCAGCTACGACAACCCAGACGACTCAAGCTGGACCGACAGCGGCTGGCGCGGCGCGGTGGACCGCCACTACGTCTCGCCCGGCACGTCCACCCGCACCCTGGGTGGCAGCGGGCGCGTCTGAGCGAACCGGCCGGGGGGCTTCGGCCTCTCGGCCATTTTTTTGGCCGGCGCCCCGGAGCGTCCGGGCGCCGAACATTCGGCAGGGCAACCCATGTCATATACATCTTCCGCTCGTCCGACCGACACGGTCGTGGCTTCAGACCGCATGCCGCCGCTCCGCTCCGGCATTTCCTGGGGTGCGGTGCTGGCGGGCGGCCTGCTGGCGCTGGCGCTGGCCGTCACGCTCAACGTCCTGGGCGCGGGCTTCGCCGCCATGTCCGTGGATGCGGTGGGGCGCGAGACGCCTGACGCCGACACCTTCACCATCGGCGCCGCGGTCTGGATGGTGCTGGCCTTCGCGATTTCTCTGTTCGTCGGCGGCTACGCCGCGGCACGTCTTTCCGGCACCTTCAATGACACTGACGGCGTTCTGCACGGGCTTTCGGTCTGGGCCATCGTGTTCCTTCTCTCGGCGCTGATGCTGGGCAATGCGGTCTGGGGGGTCGCCTCCGGCGCGGTGCAGGCGAGCGGCCAAGTGCTCGGCGGCGCGGCCTCCGCGATTTCGAGCGCGGCCGAGCGCGCCATGCCGGCCACCACGCCCGAGGCGCTGGTGGAGCGCGCGCAGAACGCGCTGCGCGGCACCGGCCAGCCGCCCCAGCAGATGACGACGGACGAGCGCAGCGCCGAAGTGGCGACGCTGCTGCAGCGGCGCATCACCGCGGGGGAATTCACTCCGCAGGACCGCGCCCGGCTGAACGCGCTGGTCGCGGCCGAAGCCGGCATCACGGAGCAGGAGGCCGCACAGCGCATCCAGGAGGTGGAGGCCGAGGCGGAGCAGACCGCGCAGCGGCTGGAAGCGGAAGCCCGCGCGGCGGCCGATGCCAGCACGGCGCGCTGGAAGGCCGGCCAGCCGCTCTCGCCGCTCGATGGCATGCCCATCGGCATCAAGGATCTGCTCGAGACGCGCGACATGCCGACCGAGATGGGCGCCGTCGCCTACCAGGGGAACCATACGGGGCGTGACAATGCCGCCGTCTGGGCGCTGCGCCAGGCGGGCGCGGTCATCCTCGGCAAGACGGTCACGGCGGAGTTGGGCGGGTCGCAGCCCGGCCCCACCACCAACCCCTTCGACGCCGCGCGCACGCCGGGCGGTTCCTCCTCGGGCTCGGCCGCCGCGGTGGGCGCGCGGATGATCCCGGCCGCCATCGGCACGCAGGTGGGCGGCTCCATCATCCGGCCGGCCAGCTTCTGCGGCAATGTGGCGCTGAAGCCGACGCAGGGCGCCATCACCCGCGGCGAGCGGCAGGCGACCAGCCAGAGCACCAGCGGCCCGCACACCTCCAGCATCGAGGATTGCTGGCAGGTCGCCATCGAGATCACGAAGCGGGCGGGCGGTGATCCGGGCCAGCCCGGCCTGGTCGGCCCCGACACCTGCCCCGACGCGCGCCGCCCCGCCCGCCTCGTGGTGCTGGAGACGGAGGGCTGGGCGCGGCTGGACGAGGGCAGCCGCGCGGCCTTCGAGACGCTGCTGGAAGGCATGGCGCGGGCCGGCATCACCCTGCTGCGCCGGGCGGACCATCCGTGGATCGAGGTGCTGGAGCGGCGCATCGACGGCGCCTCGGCCTATGGCAACGCCATCACCCGCTGGGAGAACCGCATGGCGCATCGGGCCCTGGTGGACAAGAACCCGGACGGCGTCAGCCAGCGCCTCAAGAACGTGCTGGCGGGCGCGGAGGCGATGTCGGTCGCGGACTACCAGGCCGCGCTGCGCGAGCGTGCCGAGGCGCAGGCCGCCTATGC
>JBHYDO010000120.1:0-13040 GCA_051860645.1 Roseococcus sp. | reverse complement strand
TTGAGATATGCGCCCACATCACGATCAATATATCGTGCGAAATTAACCACGCCGCGACTCTGTAAATATTGCTACACGATTATATGATTCAAGTACACATCTGGACCATGGATCATAGTCCTCGATATTGTTTATCCCATGAACGTCTATCCATTCAATATCATTGAGAGCCAGCCTGCGTTTCACTGGTTCGAACCATTGCGGGCACCCATACCGGATGATCGCCAGGAGGTCGCTTCGCCCGTCCACATGGCTTACACATACAAATTTCCGCAATTCCGCTTCGTCCGAAGCCGCGTTCTCTTCCGCAAGCGCGGGGGGGATGTCGAGATCGATTTTGACAGCCCTGATACCCGCTTCGACAATACCCATATCGCCAACGTTGAACAAAGTATGTTCGTCTACATGAATCAGTGTGGTGAATCCGATCGAGCGCTTGTGCATAAACGTGTCTCGATCATCTCGATAGCGACCGAGGCGGTAGCTAAGGACACTAGAGCCACGACACACACAAACGAATGACCGAACAAATAAAGCATTTGGCGCCTTCTTAGGGTCCAGATAGGCGCGGTTTTGCTTTCTCAGTAAATTTAATATTTTCTTTGTGGACAGCGGCTTACTGTCTTGGAGCCTTACGCGCACCGACTCTTCGGTGACCGCGAGCGCTGGGCCGCGCGCGAGTTCTCGAATGCGTCGCCGAGCAGGAAAGGGTTGCCGATGCTCATTCGGAATGGAGGGATCTTCCAGAAACTCGCGGAGAAAGTAACGGCCTGGTGCGGTGCGGAAAAACCGGCTCCGGTCGCGATGGCTCAGGATGTCTTCGCTGATCCGGGCTCCGAGGGTCTTGTGCTGTGTCTTCCCGTAGAGGGTAGGCGGAACTAGCCCTGCCCGATGAGCCTCGGCAAGAATTGCGTGCGAACTCAGCGGGCGCCTTTCCGCCCGCAGTATCGTCACCGCAATATCAAGATAGGCATCCACTAGGCATCCCCTCAGTAGAAAGCATAAAATACGGCGGCGCTCAATTCATTGCGCACGGCCGAAAACCCCGTCGAGGCAACAGGTGTCTGGTGTTTGAAGCACCAGACGATGGCAGGTGTCCAAAAAGGCCCGGCGACACCGCCCATTCATCCTCAATCTGCATCTGCCGCTCCTCACAGCCGAAACACCCGCATCGCCTCATCGCCGTAGTGGTTGATCACCTTCACCGCGATGCGACCCGATTTCGGCTTCGCGAACGGGCGGCTTTCGGTGCGGTAGAGGCTGGCCCAGGCGTCCTCGTCCACTTCGGCCTTCAGCGCGGTCTTCAGCTTCTCGAACGGGTCCTTGCCGCCGAGGAAGTAGGCGTGCCGGACGAAGAAGCTGTCGCCGTCATAGTCGGTGTCCACGAACCAGCAGGCCACGTCATCCTCGACGCGGCCGGAGGAGCGGACCTCGCCGGTGGTGGGGTCGAAGATGTCCACGCCCTTCAGGCGCACGACGCATGCACCATCGGCCTGGTCGAGCGCGATATCCGGCTCGCCGAACACCACGAACAGGTTGCCGCCGCCGGCCTTGTAGGCTTCGGCGGCGCGCAGCTCCTGGCTCATGCGCGCCTTCAGCACCACCAGGCGGCCGAGGTTCATGGTGCTGTCGCCGACCTGCGGGTCGAACGCGAAGCCGCAGACCACCATGCTGTCCGCCCAGTCGCGGCATTCGCGCGCGGCCTCGCGCACCAGGTCGGGGCCGACCGTGCCGTACTCAGGGCCGATGACGATGGCGGCACGCTTCTTTACGCCCGCTTCCTCGTATTCGCCCTCGGCCGAGACGCGGCTGCCTCCCGGCCAGGGGCGCAGCGTGGCGAAGGTCAGGCGCTCGTCCTTCTTCGTGTTCTGCACGCCGGCCTTCTGCAGGTTGTCCAGAACGGCGGTCACGAAGTCATCGCCGCTGTCGGGACGGGTGCGGAGCGGGCGGCGTTCGGGCACGGGCTCGCCCGCTTCCTGCGCCAGCGCCTCCATCACGGCCTGGTCTTCCTCATCCGCGGGCAAGACGCGATGGGGCGAGAGGCTTTCCACAGTGAAGGGGCCGGTGACGCGGACGGCGTTCTTCTTCGTGTAGGGGCGGTCGTGCAGGAATTCGGTATCGGCGTTCCGGGCGATGGAGGCGTCCATCTCCGCCTGCCGGGCGCGGCGCGCGGCCCAGAAGGCCGCGTGCGCCTCCTGCGTCGCTGGGTTCGCGTTGTCGGGCAGGTTACGCGGCACCTGCCATTCGGCGTGCTTCGTGCCGAGGGCGGCGTTGAGGGCGGCGAGCGCAGCCTCGATCTTCGGAGCCCAGTTGGCGTGGATGACATCGATCTCAGCGTTGTTGGCGATAGATTTCAGCGTGACGTGCGGCACGCGCTCCAGCACAAGGCCTTGGCGAATGTCGTGGCGGAAGGGCCCTTCCTCCGGCGGACGGCCGGTGATCTCACCCTCTTTCGCCGCACCCTCACGGCTGTCGCGCAGCAGGTAGGCGGGGAAGCGCCCGGCCATCAGGCGGGTGCGCGCCAGCGCCAGGGCAACGCGTGAGGTATCGGTAGTGATCCAGCGGCGGCCCCATTGCTCCGCGACGAAGGCGGTGGTGCCGGAACCGCAGGTAGGATCGAGAACTAGGTCGCCAACGTTCGTGGCCATCAGTATGCAGCGTTCAACAATCGGGGCATCGGTTTCTACGACATACCGCTTCTCGCTCGAGAACCCAGCGATAGTCGTGTCCGACCACAGAGGGCCAATAGGTGCGTGGCTGAAGTCAGCGAGATATCTTACGTAGCGAAGTGTGTTGCCCACACCCTCAAGGCGCGCCGCGTAAGACAGGCGTGCCATTCCAGCTTCGTTGGTCGTCCAGCGCCGAGTAAGTGGAGGCCGAAAGCCTTGCCCACGAAGGTTCACCTCGAACCAACTGGCTGCACCCTCGCCCTTTTCGCGCCCTACGCTCTGGCTCGTGATGTTGTCGAGTGTCAGTACGCTCAGCTTCGAGGCCGCGACACCTTCTGGCGCGTCAGAAAGGCTTCGGATGACGCCTTCGCTGTCGCGGAATCTCGTGTAACCCGAGCCACCGGCGCCTCCCAGCTCTTTTCGCCGATAGAGTTCGTTGAACCTCGTCCGTGCGCGGTCACGGCCGTACCAAAGCAGGTAGTCGAACTGCTTCCCAAGAAACTCACCTGTCGAACCCGTGCTCTTCGAGAATACGACGGTACTGATCTGATTATTTCGGCCGAAGACTTCGTCCATCAGCGCGCGGACGACGTGGGCGTTTTCGTCGCCGATCTGAACGAAGATGCTGCCTGAATCGCTTAGCAGTTCGCGCGCAACGACAAGCCGATCGCGGAGGTAGGCAAGGTAGCTGTGGATGCCGTCCTTCCAGGTGTCCCGGAACGCCTTGATTTGCTCGGGTTCGCGCGAAAGCCCCTCGGCCTTGCCCTCCTTCACCTCGCGCGTACGCGTACTCGGCTGCCAGTTGCTCGCGAAGCGGATGCCGTAGGGCGGATCCAGGTAGATCATCTGCACCTGGCCGCGGAGCCCTTCCTTCTCCGCGAGGCTGTTCATCACCAGCAGGGAGTCACCCAAGATCATCCGGTTCGACCAGTTCTCGGCGTGCTGGTAGAACTCGAGCCGCGCCGCATCATCCGTGATGCGGTCGAAGCCACCGAACAGATCAGCCTGCGGTGCCGCTTCCTTCGCCGACACGCGTTGCAGATCGCGGATCAGCGCCTCTGGATACAGCTTCTCCTGGATGTAGATGGGCACCGTCTCGACGCGTAGCGGTGCGCTGTCCTGCGCATCCTTCCCGCGCCAGACCAGTTGCGGATCCAGGTCCGGGTTGCGGGGATAGAGCTTCGGTTCCGCCCGAGCTTCATCGTCCGCCATCAGCGCCGCGGTCTCCGCGGTCGGAATGTTCTTGCGCGCGATATCGGCGGGGTGGACGAGCGTCTCCACCTCGGTGGCGGGTGCGTCGGGCTTAAGCTTCTTCGGGCGGGCCATGCTGCGCTGTCTTCCGGGTTCAGGCGGCGCGTGAGAGAGCGTCAGCATTCAGCCGCCGCCGGATGATCTCATCCACGCCATAGGGTCCATCCACCCGGCAAAAATCCCAGCGGCCGAAGCGCCCCAACGCGTTCACCGCCGGCACCCAGAGTTTGCGCATGGTGTCGTGCTTTGCGTCGTCCTGCGCGGTCTGGCGGCCCTTCACCTCCAGCACGAGGTGCAGCGGATCATCCGGGCCGCGACCGTCATCCACCACCACGATGAAGTCGGGCCGGTAGTGCCGCTCGGTGCTGCCATCCACATAGGGCACTTCGAAGCCCAGCCGGTCGTTCTTCACGTAGCGCAGCACCTCCTGCATGCCGTCCAGCGCCTGCGCCGCCGCGGCCTCCCAATTCTCGTCGCAGACGATCAGGTTGACCTGGCATTTCTGCGCGTCGGGGGTCCAGAAGTTGGTCTTGGTGGTGGCGAAGCTCACATGGCGGCTGCTGCCGGCCTCGTTGTAGGGGTCCAGGATTGGCCGAAGCGTGCCGGGACCAGCGACTTCGGGCGTGCATGCGCGGAAGATGCGCTCCGCGGCCTTGTCGCCGATGTCACGCCACAGCAGGTAGGCCGGGAAGGTGCCGCCGATGCAGGTCAGGCATTCCGCCATCCAGCGCCGCGTGATGGTGAGCAGCGGTGGAAACAGCCAGGGCTTCAGGTGGTCCTCGCTGTCGCGGAACCAGGTGCGCAGCGTATGGCCGGCCAGGTGAAAGGCGATGGTGGTGTCGCGCTGGTGGCGCAGGTCGTTCAGCGTCAGCGTGTGCTCGGCGCCGATGATGGCGGCGCTGACGGCTTCGGGCGGCGCGTCCGTCGGATCGATCTCAAGGCGGCTCTCGTTGGTGAAGGCGGCAGTGATGCGGCCGGGCGGCAGCACGGTGCGATAGCCGATGACGCGGGGGAATCGGATTTCCAGCGCCGCGCGCTCCGGCAACACGGCATGGACCTGGGTGGTCTTCTTCGGCGGGGTGTAGTCGGCCTTGGAATTGGCCGGCACGAAGCTGAACGGGATGCCCAGCACCTCGGCATATTCCGGTGCGAACATGGCGTTGCCGGCGTCATCCACGCCGACCGGGTCGTAGGAAACGCGGCGCAGCGCGCGGCCGATCACCTGCTCGCACAGCAATTGCGTGCCGAAGGCGCGGACGCCCAGCACATGGGTGACCGTGCGCGCGTCCCACCCCTCGGTCAGCATGGAGACGGAGACCACGCATCGGATCGGCTCGCCCAGCCGGCCGGGCTGGCCGACGGTGTTCATCACCTCGCGCAGCAGGTCGCTGTCGGTGATGGTCTCGGCCTCCGCATGGCGACCGCGGGCGCGGAGCTCGCGCTTGAAGGCGTCGATCTCGGGTCCAGCCAGCTTGCGGAAGTTGTCCGACAGGGCCTCGCCGGATTCGAGTTCCTCGCTGTCGATCAGGATGGTGACGGGGCGCTCGACCATACTGCTCTGGCCGATGCCGGCCTGGGTGACGTTGGAGAGGAGCGGCAGGTTGCCTGGCACGATAACGCGACGCTCAGTGCCCTCAGCCTCGGTCTCGATGCGCTCGTAGCCGGCAATCCAGTCGTGCACGAGCTTGGAGGTCGCGGTGTTGTTGCACACGACGATGAAGACGGGCGGGGTGCTGCCACCGCGGCTGGCCCAGTTCTCGAACACCTGGCGGTAGTGGCCGTACAGCGCCTGGAGCGCGCCGGTGAGCTGGGAGGGAAGCTGGTCGGGCGTGAGCGGCTTGCCCTGCTTGGCGCGGCCAGCCTTGGGCAGCTTCACATCCGAATGTTCCTGGATGTAGCGATAGACGTGGCGATAGACCGGCTCGTCGGCGCCCGGCAGATCCTGCACCGGGACGCGCGGCACCTTCACGATGCCGCATTCGATGGCGTCGATCAGCGAGAAGTCGGAGACGACCCAGGGGAAAAGCGTGCCCTCGGGGTAGCCTGAGCCGCGCAGGAAGAAGGGCGTGGCGGAGAGATCGTAGACCAGGACAGGCTGGCCGACGACGCGTTGCAGAGCCTCGATGCCGCTGATCCAGAGGCGGGCAGCGGCGTTGTTCTTCTTGGCCTCAGCCTTGCCTTCGGCATCGAGCTTCGCGGCGGTGTCCTCCGCCGCGCCGACCTTCTGGCGATAGCAGTGGTGGGCTTCGTCGTTGATGACGATGATGCGCTTGCGGCCGAGCAGGTCCTTGCAGATGCGCTGCGCCATCTGCCCATCGGTTTCGGGGCGCTCAACCTTGCCGGTGCGGCCGGCCAGGATCTCCTTCGCCAGCTTCGGTGCCTCAAGCGTTTCCCGCTTCTTGAAGGCGTGGAAGTTGGTGATGACGATCCGGGCGCGCTGGAGGTCGTCGCGCAGCTCCCGCGGCACGATGTCGAGGGCGGCGTAGATGTTGGACGGGTCGGATGGGTGGAGCAAGCGCAGGCGGTCCCTCACCGTCAGGCCGGGGGCCACGATCAGGAAGGCGTCGGTGAAGCGGGTCGAGTTGCGCGTGCGGGCTGCGTTGAGGGTTTGCCAGGCGATCAGCATGCCCATGACGGTGGTCTTGCCGGCGCCTGTTGCCAGCTTGAAGGCAACGCGCAGGAGGTCGGGATTGGCCTCCGAGTTGAGGGTGCGCAGGCGCTCGGTCTCGGCGCGGGGCGCGACTTCGGTCAGCCAAATGGCGGTCTCAACTGCCTCGACCTGGCAAAAGAACAGCGGGCGGGCGCGGCCCTGTTCCCGCCAATGGCGCAGCAGGCGGGCGGTGACGGGCGTGACGGGACGCAGGCCCTGTTCGCCGAGGGAGCGCCATTGGGCGACTTTGGCCCTAATCTCATTGATGTAGTCGTTGGGCTGGCGCCTCCCGTACTCATCCTCCAGGTCGAGGGTGGCCTGAGCCTTCACCTTGTGCTTCGGCGGGGGGACGGGGACGATGAATTCGCTGCGCCGCCGGCCTGGGGCTGGTGTGCCGGTGGGGATGCCGTTCTCGTCGAGTTCCCAATGGCGGGAGGGCTCCGCGAAGGGGCTATTGAGAATCGGGTTGTCGATCACGGGGCCTGTCACACCCCGAAGATGCCACGGACTTTGCTTTCGCATAATAGCAATCTGGCGTTTGTTATCCTCACCCATCATCACTGAACAATTCGCTCTGGGCACGCCAACAAATGGGGAAAGGTTCCAGGAGGGCTGCCAGAGGTACGGAGGGGCTGTGCCGGCCGTTGAGAGCGTTGGTTACGATGTGCGGCGCCAGGAGGGTGAGGCGGATGAGGCTCCCCAGATAACCTCGCTCGAGGCGCTCGGCGGCAGCCATCTCGGTGATGGAGGCGTACCGCCCCTCATCGAGCATGCGCTGATATCGGAACGCCCGTGCCAGCGCCTTCACGAGCGCCGGGTCGGCCCGCGTCGCGACCGGCGCCACGCCATCGGTCATCGGCGTCACAACGGTCTTCCTACCGGGCCGGTGGCGGATCGCCAGCGGCACCCGAACCGTGATGCTGCTTGCGGTCGTCATGCTGCTGACCTCAGCGCATCGGGCGCGATGCCGCCGAGGTCACGGACCAGGCCGCCCAGCCCATCCAGCCGCAGCCGAATGTCCGCGCCGGCGGGCCCTACCACCACCCGCTCCACCAGCGACCGCACAATCCGCGCCTGCTCCGCGGGGAACAGATGCTCCCACAGCGGGTCAAGCCGGTGCAGCGCATCCTGGACCTCGCCCTCAGTCACGTCGGGCGCTTCCCTGCGCGCCGCCCGCCAGGTGCCGACCACGATCTCGGGTTGCCGCAGGAGCGCCCGCACCTGGTCCACCACCGCGGCCTCAATCTCCGCCGCCGACACCCGGCGCACGATGCTGTCGTCACCGGCCGCATCACCCTTCAGGACCCGCTGCGCCACGTAGTAGCGGTAGAGCCGACCGCTCTTGCGCGCGTGGGTGGGCGACAGCGCCCGGCCATCCACCCCAAAGATCAGCCCCTTCAGCAGCGCCGGCGTCTGCGCCCGATTCTGGTTGGCGCGAACCCGCGGGCTGATCTGGAGCACGGCATGCGCCCGGTCCCAGAGTTCCCGCGGCACGATGCCCTGGTGCTCGCCGGGATAGACCTGCCCCTTGTGCGCGGCCTCTCCGACATAGGTCCGGTTGTTAAGCAGCTTGTAGACATCGCCCTTGTCCAACGGCCGGCCCGCCTTGCTGGTGGCGCCCTCCGCCCGGAGGCGGGCTACCGTCTCGATGCCCGATCCCGTCTCGGCGAAAATCTCGAACACGCGCCGCACCCGCGGCGCCTCGTCCTCATTCATCACCAGCTTCCTGGCCACGACGTCGTAGCCGAGCGGTACCTTGCCCCCCATCCACATGCCGCGGGCGCGGGAGGCGGCGAATTTGTCCCGGATGCGCTCGCCGATCACCTCCCGCTCAAACTGTGCGAAGCTGAGCAGGATGTTCAGCGTCAGCCGGCCCATGCTGGTCGTGGTGTTGAAGGACTGCGTGACGGATACGAAGGTCACGCCATGCGCGTCCATCACCTCCACCAGCTTGGCGAAATCCATCAGCGAGCGGGAGAGCCGGTCAATCTTGTAGACCACGATGACGTCAACCAGGTCGGCCTGGATATCGCGCAGCAGGCGTTGCAGCGCCGGCCGCTCCAGCGTGCCGCCCGAGAATCCGCCGTCGTCGTAGCGGTCGCGGACCAGCACCCACCCCTCGGCGCGCTGGCTGGTGATGTACGCCTCGCAGGCATCGCGCTGTGCGTCGAGGGTGTTAAACTCCTTCTCCAGGCCCTCGTCCGTGGATTTGCGCGTGTAGACCGCGCAGCGCAGTTTCTTCGTGGTGGCCGGCATGGCCGGCTCGATGCGGGCGCGGCGGGTCATGCGTCACCCCGCGCGCGCAGCCCGAAGAACGTCCAGCCGTTCCATCGTGTGCCGGTGATGTGGCGAGCGATGGCGGACAGGGACTGATACGGCCGCCCCTCAAACTCGAAGTCGTTGGCGCGCACGGTGACCACATGCTGCACGCCCTGCCATTCCCGGACGAGGCGCGTGCCGGCCAGCGGGCGGCTGTCGGCGCGGATGCGGCGCAGGACAACGTTGCCGCCGTCCAACTGCTCGCCCAGCGCCACCAGCCGGTCGACGGTCTCGGGCTTCAGCCCGCCATAGGCCAGCTCCTGGATCCGATAGGCCAGGCGGCTCTGGATGTAGGCGCGGTTCCAGGGCGGCGGCTCCTTGCCGAACAACTCCCGCCATTGCTCCTTCAGCGTGGCGGTGGGCGCCGCCTGCAGCGCGGCGAGCCGCGACAGCACCTGTGTCGGCGGGATTTTCGGGATGGTGGGCGCCGGCGCGGCCGCGGCGGTGGATCGTCTGGTCATGCGAGTCCCTTCCTGTTGGGGTTCGCATGCAGGCGCTGCTTGGCGGTGGAGTGTAGGGGAACGCCTCCCCGCTCCCGAGCCTTTCGGCTGGCGTGGCTGTCGAGCCGCGGCAGCACCCGCGACATTCCCAACGCTGGGAACGTCGCATGGGCGCATCTCGCGGAGATGGGGCTTGGCAGGATGTGGCAGGGGCATCGGGATCCAACGTGCATTGTCCTGCCCCTCATCTACGGATTTCGCTGACGCCATTCTCACGGCCGCGAAACCCGCACGGCCGGGCTGATGTTTGGTGCTGCATTCATCGGCGCACCATGCACATCGCAATGGGCGTTGGGGAGCGCGTTTGTGTAGCGCGCGTGGCGCTGCGCAAACAAAGGAAGCAGTGCGCGGACGGCGTGGTGCGTGGGCGCGACAAAGCGGCAGACTGCCGAAAGGTTGGCGATGCGCCTGCCGCGAATTCGCGCTGCGGGCGTTGCCGCCGCGGTGCTGGTGCTGATCTCACGGTGACGGCGCTGATCGGCATGCGAAGCCCTCCACCCATCCATTACCCAGCAAGACGCAAATCCGTCTCACCCCTCTGTGGCAAGCGGGCGGGTCCGCCCATGGAATGCTGCCAGTTCTCGCGGTGCGCCTGTTTCCCGCCCGTGAGGATCAGGCTGGTCCCGGCGCCCGAATCGTAGTTTGGGGGTTTCATCAAGCGAGTTGCAGTATCGACCGCCTACCAAACGCAACCACAACTGCTCTCCGTCAGTCACCAGGTCCGATTGAAGGCGATTAGATTTGAATGAGTTGTTTGCCGGCAGCAAAGAGTGGGCACAAATCGACGATCTATGCTTGAAAGCAGTGGACCGGAAATCAATCGCGTGGTTCAATGGGCATGGGCGAATCTGCGGACGCCAGCCGCCGCGGCACCTGCCCCCACCACGATCCGCCGACCTGCTGAGACGTTTTCGCGGGTCCCTCGGTAATCAATAAGTAGGGGCCCTCGCGCTCCCCACCGACAGCAACCCGCCGCGCCGGCGCACCTCGACTTCCCATCGCCGGGCGGTCGAAGCGCTGCCTGTGGCCAGCACGAGGAAACCGAATGGGCCGCGACCTCGAGGACCTGCGCCACGCACTGATCGCCAGCTGGCCCACGCTGCTGGAGGAACTGCTCGGCAAGCCATCCCGTCGCACCGCGCGGCAGTGGCGCTGGAACCGCCGCGGCAGCCTCTCCGCCGTCATGAGCGGTGCCAAAGTCGGCACCTGGTTCGATCATGCCGCTGGCAGCGGCGGTGGGCCCTTTGAGCTCATCGCCCGCGAGCGCGGCGGCGATTGGCGCGATGCGGCCGATTGGGCACGGGCGTGGCTCGGCCTGCCGGCCTGGGCACCTGCCGAACGCGCGCCCACACCTGTCCTGGAGATCGTGCTGGCGCCGCCTGCAAACGACGTGGATCCCGATGAGCAGCACCGCATCGCGCGCCGTGCCGCGCAGGCACAATGGGAGCATGCAGGCCCCGCCGATCCGGACCAAGCCTATCTCCGGCGCAAGGGCGTGCAGCCCTTCGGCATCCGCATGGACATGGGCGCCACGCTGATCATTCCGCTGGTCGATCTGGACGGCACCATTCACAGCATCCAGCGCATCTACGAGGATGGCACCAAGCGCTTTCTCTCGGGCGGCGCCAAGGCATGCCACTTCGCGCTGATCGGCGGGCCGCTGGAGAGTGCGCCCGCCATCCTGCTCTGCGAGGGATGGGCCACCGGCGCCACCGCCCACGCCGCCACCGACCTGCCGGTGATCGCCGCGATGGACGCGGGCAACCTGGTGCGCGTCGCCCCGCTGGTCCAGGCGCGCTTCCCGGAAGTCACCCTGGTGATCCTGGCCGACAACGACCTCAAGCCGGGGCGTGACACCAATCCGGGCGTGGCAGCCGCCACGGCCGCGGCCCGCGCCACCCAGTCCCTGCTCGCCATTCCCCCCATCCCAGGCGACTTCAACGACCTCGCCGCGGCCTGCGGGATTGATGCGGTGCGCGACGCGATCTGGGCCGCCGCACCGCTTGCCCCTCAGCAGCCGACCTATCCACTGGCCATTCTCGACCTCACCAGCATCCGCGCCACGCTGGATGACCAGGTCGCCGAGTTTATGGCCGATGTCGCGGCGCATTGGACGGCCGACCCGCTCAACACCGATTGGGAGCCAGCCGCACCGGCCTGGGCCAGCGCATCGCCCGAAGGCGGGGCCGAGCAGCGGGAGGCGGCATGCTCCTAGACTTCAACCCGGAGCCCCGCCCGCCGCGGCTTGCCCTGCCGGTGGGCGTGGGGATCGGCAAGACCAGGGCGATGCAGCGCAGTGTGGCCGGTCTGCTGCGCAGCGAGGCCCTGCGCGGCCGCAAGGTCGTCATCGGCGTGCCGCGCCATGATCTGGCCGAGGAGCAGCGGGACGCCTTCCAGGCCTTGGACGTGGACGCGATGGTCTGGAAGGGCCGCACCGCCCCCGACCCGACGCCCGAAAACCCCGAGCGTCTGATGTGCCTCGATCCCTCCGCACCCTTCGACGCCATGGAGGTCGAGCGCATTGTTGAGACCACCAGCTGTAAGGTCACGCGCCGCGGTACCACGCATATCTGCCCACTCTACAACTCCTGCGGCTACCAGGCGCAAAAGCCCCGGCTGGAGGCGGCGCAGGTGGTGCTGACGGCGCATGACACGCTGTTTCACCAGGCGCCCAACGAGCTCGGCGCCGTCGGCCTGTTGGTGCTGGATGAGGGGTTTTGGGGAGCCGGGCTGCGCGGCACCGATGGCAAGGCGCTGCTCACGCTGGACGGGCTGCGGCCGCATCTCGGCACGGTGCAGTGCTACACCTCTCGCAACCAGGAGGATTGGGAGGCGACGGCCGATCTCGCCGCCCAGCGGGAACGACTGTGGAAGATCCTCTCCACCGCCACCAAGGGCCCGCTCTCCGTCGCCGCACTGCGGGTTGCCGGGCTGACGCCGGAGCGCTGCCGCCAGGCCGCCGGCCTCGAGCATCGCCGCATGCGCAACCCGGGTCTCACCCCCGGCATGGATCCGGGTGAGCGGCGGCGCCGCATCGCTGCCGTGCTCCCGAAAGAGGGCGAACCCTGGGCGCCGCCCAATCGCGCTGCGGCCATGTGGCTGCTGATCGCTGGGGCGCTGGAGGATGACCACGACGTGGCCGGCGCGGTGCTGATCGACACCATGACAGAGAACGGCACGGTCCGCTGCCTGCGGCTCGCCTGGCGTGCCGATCTGCGCAATGGCTGGGGCGCCCAGGGACCGATCCTGCACCTCGACGCCACGCTGCGGCCTGAGCTCGTCACCCCGTTCATTCCCGAAGTCACCATCGCCGAGCCGCTGATGGCCACGGAGCCGCATGTGCGCGTGCGCCAGATCCTCCGCGCGCCGGTCAGCGCCAAGTCCCTGACGCCAGGCGAGGATGCCAAGGCTCGCGACCGCAGTGCGGCGGAAAACCATCGGCGCCAGGTCTCGGCGCTGATTGCCCTGCGCGCAGCCAGCCTGCGCGGCCGCAGCGCGTCACCGCCTGACCTGCTGATCATCGCCCAGAAGGCTGCGGTGGATGCGCTGCGGGCGGCGGGACTGCCGCGCAACGTCCAGGCAGTGCATTTCAACGCTCTCAGCGGCATCGACCGTTGGCGCAGCGTGGCCGGGTTGATGGTGCTGGGCCGC
>JBHYDO010000119.1:0-13073 GCA_051860645.1 Roseococcus sp. | reverse complement strand
GGCCGTCAGGTCGCTGCCCGGGGCGCCATAGAGGAAGCGCGCGGTGAGCGGGATGGGCAGGGGCTGGCCCGGCACCAGCGCACCTGCGACGGGGCCTGCCTCGACGGCCAGGCGCTCCGCCACGAAGCTGTCCACGCGGAAGGTAAGTTGCCCCACGGGCGGCGCGGCCGGGTCCGTCAGCGCCTCCAGCGTCCAGGCGCCGGCGGGGGCGGCGGCGGGGAGTGCGACGGGCCAGTGGCCGCCATCGCGCACCATCTGCTCGGCCAGGATCTGCCCGTTGGGGCGGCGTAGGCGCAGGCGCAGCGGCGCGTCGGAGGGGGCGCCGCCCACGTCGCGCAGCAGCGCCATGGCCTGGATGGTCTCGCCCGGGCGGTAGATGCCGCGGTCGAGCCACAGGAAGGCGTCGAGGGGGCCGGGATGGGCGCGGCCGGCCACGCCGCGGTCGGACAGGTCGAAGGCCGCGGCCTCGAGGCTGAGGGTGACGAGGTCCGTCTCCGTCATCGCGTGCAGCGCCACCGGGGCCTGCGGGCCCTCGCCGCGCAGCAGGGGGGCGGGGAAGCGGACGAGGCCGTCCGCCCCGGTGGTGGCCTCGGCCAGGATGTCGTTGTTGCGCGCCATCAGGGCCACGCGCACGCCCTCGCTGGGCGCGGCGGTGGAGAGGCCGCGCACCTGCGCCGCCAGCCCCCCCGCCCCGCGCCAGGCGGAGAGGCCGAGATCGGTCACGATCAGCGGCTGGGCGGCGGCAAGGCCGCGCGAATCGCGCGCGCCATCGGCCGGGCGCGCCACCATGATGTAGAGGCCGGGGCCCGCCTCGCGCACTGCGTCGGGCAGCGGCACGGAGAGGCGCTGGAAGCGGTTGGCCTCGCCGCGCGGCACCTCGATGGCGCCTTCCCACACCACGCGGCCCCATTCCTCGTGCAGGTAGCCGGCGGTCCAGCTGTTGATGGCCTCGCCCAGCCGGGCCTCGCGCGAGAAGGGGATGAGGCTGCGTTCCGTCAGGCGGATCACGCGGATCTCAACGGCGGCGATGTTCATCAGTGCCAGCGGCACCCGCGCGTCAACGCGGTTGGCGGGCATCAGGTAGTGGCCGGGGTCGAAGGCCAGGCGCGGCGCGCGGTCGGGCATGGCGATGTTCAGGCGCTGGTCCTGGTTCACCCGCAGCCCGTCCTCGCCGGGCATGCCGGCACGCAGGATGAGGCGCGTGGTGCGGCCATGCGGCAGGCCGAGCACGCAGATGGCATCGCCCTCGCGCGTGAAGCCGAGGTCAGGGAGGGCCGGCTCGGCGCGAATCCAGTCCTGCGGGCGCCAATCCTCGCGGCGGGCGGGGGGCGTGGTGAAGGCAAGGCAGGCGCGCGGCGGCTCGGCATCGGGCTCGTTGTTGATGCGGTTGACCAGCAGCCCCACCTCGCGCCGGGCGGCGGCCAGCGCCTGCTGGTGGTCAGGGTTGCCAGGATCGCGCTGCAGCACGGCCTCCAGCGCGGCGAGCCGCGGCAGGGGACGGTTCTGCGCGGCGAGCGCCTCGGCGATCATGACCAGGGAAGGGATTTCGGGCGGGCCGCCCGGCACGGCGATGAAATTCTGCCAGGCGGCGCGCAGCGCGCGCGGGCCATCGGGCGGGGTGCGGCGAAGCTGGGCGCGGGCGAGCGCCAACCATTGCTCCGGCGTGGCCGCGCCGAGTGCGACGCGGGCCTCCCAGGCCTCGGCGGCGGCGGCCCAGTCGTTCCGGCGCTCGGCGGTGGCGGCACGCGTTTCGGCGGCCTGACGCTGCTGCGCGGTCCCGCCGGCGGGGTGGCGGCGTTCCAACTCGTCGCGGTAGCGCTGCGAATCCTGCCACAGGCCGGGGAGTTCGAACCCTTGGGCGGGCAGGGCGACGACCAGGAGCAGGAGGACGAGAAGACGCCGGAGCATGGACCAAGCCTTCCTCGATGCCGGGGCGATGCCCCCCGGTTCGGGACAGCATGGCACGAAACGGAGTCGCCGGAACCTGTGGCTGCGCGCCTCAGCGCGGCGTCACGTCCAGCGGCATGCCGCCCCGCGGCCGCACGCTGAGGCGCGCGCGCGGCATGGGGCGCGTGCTGTCCGGCACGGCGAAGTCGAGGCGCTGCAGCAGCACGGCCAGGAACACCACCATCTCCGCCTGGGCGAAGGCCGCCCCCGCACAAATCCGCGGGCCGAGCGAGAAGGGGATGTAGCCGAAGCGCGGCGGCTTGCGCGGCGCGTCGGGCAGGAAGCGCTCCGGGCGGAAGGCGTGTGGCGCGTCCCAGAGCTGTTCGTGGCGGTGCAGCAGCCAGGGCAGGGCCATGACCGTGTCCCCCGCGCGCACCGTGACCTGGCCGATGCGGTCGGCCCGCGCCGCCTCGCGCGAGAGGTAGGGCACGGGGGGGTAGAGGCGCATGGCCTCCTGCGTCACGGCCTTGGTGAAGGGCAGGCGGGCGAGGTCGGCATAATCGGGCGCGCGGCCGCCCAGCACGGCGGCGTGTTCGGCGCGGAGCCGCTCCAGGGTCGGCGGATGGCGTGCGATGAGATACAGCGACCAGGTGAGCGCATTGGCCGAGGTCTCGCTGCCCGCCAGCAGCATCATGCCCAGCTCGTTCACCAGGGCGTCGGCGTCGAGCAGGGGGGAGCCGCCCGCGCCGAGTGCGGCGCGCATCTCCTGGAACAGCCCGCCCTCATCGGGTTCGGCGGCCGCGATGCAGGCGGCGATGGTGGCGCGGATGTCGCGCGCATGGCGGAGTGCGCCGCGCAGCTGAAAGCCGGAAAGGCGTTCCGGCAGGCCCAGCAGATGCGCGAAGTCCACGGCCAGCACGGCCTGCTCGTATTCGGCGAAGCTGGCGGCGATGCGGCTTGCGGCCTCGGCCGTGCCGGTGCGGGGGAACAGCGCGCGCATGACCGCAAGGGCCGTCGTCCCCGCCAGTTCGGCGGAGACATCCACCCGGCCGCGCCAGCGCGAAGCGACCTCTTCGGCGCCCTGGACGAACAACGGATGAAAGCCCGCCGTGCGCGCGGGGTGCAGCAGCTTCATCACGACCGCGCGGCGGCTGGCCCACACCTCGCCGCTGTTGCCGAACATGCTGTCGCCCAGCACCGGCGCGACGGCGGCGCGGAAATGCCGGCTCTTCGCCTCGTAGTCTGCGGCGTGCAGGATGAAGACGTGGCGCACCAGGTCCGGCTCGTTCACCACCAGGGTGCGTTGGCGGAGGGTGCGGATGGGAATGAGGCGGTGGCGGAAGCCCGTCTCGGGGAAGAAGCGCAGCAGGTCCTGGGCGGAGGTGCGGATCATCGCCCACGGCCCCGGGAAGCGGGAGGGCAGCGCGGGGCGCGGGGGGATCAGGTCCTGCCCATCGCGGGCGGCTCCTGGGGCGGCGGACATGCGGCGCTGAGACTCCATGGCGGCCGCGTGCGCGGCGCGCCCCTTCGCTAGTCCCGTGGGGCGGGCGCGTCCAGCAGGGTCAGAAGTTCCTCGGCCAGTGGCCCTTCCAGGGCGGCCTGCATGGCCCGCATGGCGAGAATGGCGTCGAAGCCGTCCAGCACCCGGTGGTCCATGGCGAAGTGCAAGAATACCGTTCCGTCGGGCGCGATGGGGCCGAAGCTGAAGAAGACCGGGACGATGCTGACGCTGTCGAGAAGCTCCGCGCCATGCTCGCCCAGCGCCGAGATGGCGTAGTTGCCGCCCAGCTTCAGCACGGGCCAGCCCAGCGCCATGGCCAGCGCATAGCCCATCCGGCGCAGCGGCCAGGGCAGGGAGGCGAGGCCCAGCATCCATCGCAGCGCCGGCGCCGCCTCGCGCGGGCCGGACTTCACGGCGGCGATGCGCGCGGCCAGGTCCGGCAGGGGCGTGTCATGCGCGCGGAAGAGGCGTGCGGGGGCAAGCAGGGTCTCGCTGCCCTCGCGCCGCTCCACCATCACGCTGCCCTGGGCGTGCGGCGCCTCGATGAGATGCGGCCAGGGCAGCGAAGCATGGACGCGGCGCAGCGGCGGGTGCTGCTGCGCGGCCAGCGCGAAGGCCTTGGCGAAGATCACGGTCCAGGGCGGGCGGGGGCCGGGCAGCGCGTTGCGGGCCGCCAGCGCGCGCGGGATGCGCATGGGCACGCGGATGAGGTAGCGCGGCACCCGGCGCGAGGCCGCAGAGAGGTCGCCCATCAGGCGGCGCCCGGGGCTGAGCTTGATGCGCCGGTTCACGGACCCTTCCTGCCGCTGACCTCGGCGCCCACGTCGCGCGGCAGGCGCAGCGCCAGCGTGGCCGAAGTGGCCACGACCATGGCCGCCACCAGGAAGGCCACCGTGAAATCGGCCAGGGCCAGCGAGTCGCGGCCCGCGACATGCTGGCTGACCTCCAGCGCCGTGGTGGCGATGACCACGCCGATGGCCGAGGGCAATTGCTGCGCCGTGCCGTAGAAGCTGGTGCCCGCGCTGAGCCGCTCGCGCGGGATGTCCGCGAAGGCCAGCGTGTTCAGCGCGGTGAACTGCAAGGAGCGGAACAGCCCCCCCAGTGCGAGTGCGGCGAACAGCGCCGCCACCGGCCAGGCGGGCGAGAAGGCGGCGCCGAGGGCGACGCCCGCCGCCGCCAGCAGCCCATTGCCGATCAGCACCGTGCGGAACCCCCAGCGGCGCAGCACCGGCCGCGCCAGCGGCTTCATGGCGAATGCGCCGAGTGCGGTGGCGAAGGCGACGAGGCCGGCCTCCGTGGCGCTCCATCCGAAGCCCAGTTGGAGCAGCAGCGGCACCAGGAAGGGCACCCCGCCGGCACCCGCGCGGAACAGGCTGCCGGGCAGGGTGGCAAACCGGAAACTCGGGAAGCGCAGCAGCGTCAAGTCCAGGGCGGGGCGCGGCACCCGGCGGCAATGGCGCAGCGCCAGCAGGGCGAAGACGCCGCCCAGCACCAGCAGCGCCTCGGGCATGCCGGGCGGGAAGACGCCGCGGCCCACGCTTTCGATGCCTGCCATCAGCATGGCGAGCGCGCCGCCCACCAGCACCAGGCCGCGGATGTCCGGCGGGCCGGGGCTTTGCGCGGGCAGGGGGGTGATCTTCCAGGCCACCAGCGCGAAGCCCACCACCGCCACCGGCACGTTCAGCCAGAACACGCTGCGCCAGCCGAACAGGTCGGTCATGATGCCACCGAGCGGCGGGCCCATGATGGGGCCCAGCATGGCGGGCATGGTCAGCCAGGCCATGGCGGTCAGCATCTCGTCCTTGCGGATGCCGCTCAGCAGCAGCAGGCGGCCCACCGGCACCATCATCGCACCCGCCATGCCCTGGAAGATGCGCGCGGCGACCAACTCGCCGAGCGAGTTCGCGAAGCCGCAGGCGGCCGAGGCCGCGCCGAACAGCGCGATGGCGATGAGGAAGACGCGCTTGGCCCCGAAGCGGTCCGCCACATAGCCGCTGACCGGGATGAACACCGTCAGCGCCACCAGGTAGGAGGTGATGGCCACCCCCAGCCGCGCCGGGTCCTCGCCCAGGTCGCGCGCCATGGCGGGCAGGGCGGTGACGACGGCGGCGCTGTCCAGGTTCTGCATGAACAGCGCCGAGGCGACGATGATCGCGGTGGTGCGGGTTCCTGCCATCCAACGCAGGGTATGGCGGCCAGCACTGCGCCGGAAGCAGGGCGAAACCCCTTTTCGCGCGCCCCGATTCCAGGCAAGGGCAGGCAATGCCAAACATGCTCCTGCTGACTCCCGGCCCCGTGCAGACGCACCCCAGCGTGCGCGCCGCCATGGACGCCGACATCGCCCCCTGGGACGCGGAGTTCCGCCCCTTCTACGCGCGCCTGCGCGAACGGCTGCGGGATCTCGCCGGGGGGCAGGAGGGGGTGCACGCCACCCTTCCCTTGCAGGGCTCGGGCCACATGATCCTGGAGGCCGCGATCCGCACCTATGTGGCGCCCGGGGCTGCCATGCTGGTGCCGATGAACGGGGAATATGCGGTGCGCATCGCCCGCCTCGCGCGGGAAGCGGGGCGCGCCGTGGTGGAACTGCCCGCGCCCGACACCCATGCCATCACGCCCGCGGCGGTGGCGGCGGTGCTGGCCGCGCACCCGGAGGCCACGCACCTCGCCATGGTGCAGAGCGAGACGGGCAGCGGCATCGTGAACGACCCCGCCGCCATCGGCGCCGTGGTGCGCGCGGCGGGGCGGCGGATGATCGTGGACGCCGTCTCGGCCTTCGGCGCACTGCCCATGGACCTGGCCACGCAGCCCGAGATGGATGCGGTGGTCTTCACCTCCAACAAGTGCCTGGAGAGCGTGCCGGGCTTCGCCTTCGCCATCGCGCGGATGGACCGCACCGAGGCATGCGCCGGGCAGGCAGGTTCCTGGAGCCTCGACCTTTCGGACGTGCTGGCCCAGGCGCGGCGCAGCGGCTGGGGCAGCCTGCGCTTCACCGGGCCCGTGCAGACGCTGCGGGCGCTGGAAGTGGCGCTGGACCGGCTGGATGCCGAGGGCGGCCCGGCCATGCGCCTCGCCCGCTACCGCGCCAACGCGGCGGCACTCTATCGCGGGCTGTGCGGGCTGGGGCTGCGCCCCTACCTGAACCAGGCGGAGCAGGGGCCGGTGGTGGTCACCTTCCACCAGCCCGAGGGGATGGATTTCCTGGGCTTCGTGGGTGCCTTGAAGGCGCGCGGCGTGAACATCAGCGCCTATTTCACCACCGAGGCGCCGACCATCCGGGTCGGTGCCATCGGGGCGGTCGGCGTGGCCGAGATGGACCACGCCGTCCGGGTGATCGGCGAGACGCTCGCCGCGCTGGGCCTCGCCCGCGCCGCCTGAGCGGCGCCGCGCTCAGAACCGGTAGCGGATCGTCGCCCCGAGCACGAAGGGGTTGATGTCCGCCCGCGCCCGGATGGTGCCGCTGTTCACGCTGACATCGGGCTGCATCAGCACCCATTTCAGGTCGAGGTTCGCGACCCAGTTGGGCGAGATCTCGTAGTTCACGCCGATGCTGGGTGCCACGCCGATCGAGGGCTGCACGCGCACGCGCTGCACCACGCCCGGCATGCCGCCGCCATGGCCGTAGAACCAGGTGACGTTGAGGCCGAGGCCCAGATAGGGGCTGATGCGCGAGGTCGGCAGCGGATGGTACTGCACCGTCAGCGTGGGCGGCAGCGCCCAGACATGGCCGAGGCTCACATTCCCGATCGCCGAGCCGCGCACCCGCACGTCATGGCGCGTGGTCGCGGCGATGAGGTTGGCCGAGATGTTCGGCGTGAAGAAATAGGTGAAGTCGAGCAGCGGGCTCGCGCTGTTGCTCGCCTCCGGCCGGCCGCCGATCACGCCGACCGTCCCGCCATTCGTGGGCAGCACGCCGACGGCGCCCAAGCCCACCATCATGTCGCCGGCGCGCAGGCCGCGCACTTCCTGCGCATCCGCGAGGCCCGTCGTCGCCATCAGCGCCGCGCCGGCCAGAATCCCCAAACCACGCATCTGCCAACTCCCGTTGCGGCCCTTCGCCGCCGCTGATCCCTACGCCTGGGGGTGGGGCGAGACGTTGATGCAAATCAAAGGGTTTGCGGGTTGCTGGCGGCGCGTCGCGTGGCCTACTTCACGTCCACCCAGCGCAGATAGGGGCGCTCGGCCTTCCAGCCCTGCGGGAAGCGGGCCTTGGCGTCCTCGTCGGAGATCGAGGGCAGGATGATCGCCTGCCCGCCCGGCTGCCAGTTCACCGGCGTCGCCACCTTGGCGCGGTCGGTGAGTTGCAGGCTGTCGATCACGCGCAGCACTTCCAGGAAGTTGCGGCCGGTGCTGGGCGGGTAGGTCAGCGTCAGGCGCACCTTGCGGTTGGGGTCCAGCACATAGACGGTTCGCACGGTCACGGAGGGGTCCGCCTCCGGATGGATCATGCCGTAGAGCTGCGAGACATGGCGCGAGGGGTCCGCGATCATGGGGAAGTTCACCGCGTGGCCCTGCGTGGCCGCGATGTCCTCGGCCCAGGCGTCGTGCCGGTCGAGCGGGTCCACCGAAAGGCCGATGATCTTCACGCCGCGCTTGTCGAATTCCGGCTTGAGGCGGGCGGCCTCGCCCAGTTCGGTGGTGCAGACGGGGGTGAAGTCCTTGGGGTGCGAGAAGAACACCACCCAGGAGTCTTTCGCCCACTCGCTGAAGCGGATGGGGCCTGCGGTGGTCTCGGCCTCGAAATCGGGCGCGATCTGGCCGAGGTTGAGGGGCAATCCGTGCTGTAGGCTCATGGCCTGTCTCCTTGCTGGCGTATTACCGTCAGATAATCGTGAAATATTGCCCCGAATATATGCGATGAGGGGGCGTCCATTAAACCACCCGCGCCATAGATTTCACGCGCGCTTCATCATGCCCGGCGGAAGATTTTCTGCACCCCCTCCATCAACGCCCAGAAGGCCAGCATCGTTCCTACCACCACCGCCCAATGCCAGGCCGCGAGGTGGCCGGAGCCGAACAAGGCGTGGAAGGGCGGGGTGTGGGTGAAGGCGATCTGCGCCAGCACCACGCCGCTCACACCCCACCACAACGCCCGCGTGCCCATGAAGGGTGCAAGCGAGAAGGCCGGCGTGGGCAGGCCCCGCACGGTGAATAGGAAGGCGATCTCCAGCCCCACGATCAGGTTCACCGCCAGCGTGCGCGCGGTCGCTTCGTCACCGCCCGAGGCCAGCACCAGCTCGAACCCGCCAAAGGCCGCCAGCGCGATCAGCCCGCCCACCAGCAGCATCCGCCGGACCACCTCGGCCGAGAGCAGCGCCGCCCCCGGCCGCGCAGGCGGGCGCGCCATGACGCCCGGCTCGGGTGGTTCGAAAGCCAGCGTCAGCCCCAGCGCCACGGCGGTCACCATGTTGATCCAGAGCAGTTGCGTGGCGCTGACCGGCAGCGCCAGCCCCAGCAGCACCGCGGCCACGATGCACAGCGACTCGCCGATATTGGTGGGCAGCGTCCAGCCGATGACCTTGCGGATGTTGTCCGCCACCGTCCGCCCCTCGCGCACCGCTTCCACGATGGAGGCGAAGTTGTCGTCGGTCAGCACCATCTCGGAGGCCTGGCGCGCCGCCTCGGTGCCGCCCTGGCCCATGGCCACACCCACCTCGGCGCGCTTCAGCGCGGGCGCGTCGTTCACGCCATCGCCGGTCATGGCCACGATCTGCCCCTCGGCCTGCAGCGCCTCCACCAGCCGGATCTTGTCCTCGGGTGCGGCGCGGGCGAACACGCCGGCCTCGCGCACCGCCACGCGCAGCGCCTCGGGCGAGAGGGCGGCGCATTCCGCCCCCGTCATGGTGCGCCCCACTATCCCCAGGCTGCGCGCGATGGCCGTGGCGGTGGCCGGGTGGTCGCCGGTGATCATCTTCACCGCAATGCCGGCCGCGTGGCATTCGGCGATGGCCTGGCCTGCCTCGGCCCGCGGCGGGTCAAGCAGCCCCACCAGGCCCAGCAGGTGCAGCCCTCCGGCGAGGCCGGCTTCCAGCGCTTCGGTGCCCTCGGCCTCGGCGAAGGCCAGCACGCGCAGCCCATCCTGCGTCATGCGCGCCACCTCCGCCTCCCAGAACGCGGGGTCGGCGGCGGGGCAGAGCGGCAGGACGGCCTCGGGCGCGCCCTTCACGCAGAGCAGCCCGCCCGCATGCCAGGTGGCCATGCGGCGGGTCTTGGCGTCGAAGGGCTCCATCGCCTGCCGGGGGTGGGCCGCCAGCAGCTTCGCTGGGTCCAGCCCCGCCCGTGCCGCCATGGCCAGCAGCGCGCCCTCCATCGGGTCGCCCTCGGTGCGCCAGCCGGTTGCATCCTGGCGCAGCGTGGCGTCGTTGCAGAGGGCGGCGGCGCGGGCCAGGGCCGGCAAGCCCTCGCCCTCGCCCTCCATGCCGCCCTGGGGCGCGTAGCCCTCGCCGGTGAAGCGCCAGGTGCCGCCGGCGGTGCGGGCCAGCGTGGCGCTCATCTCGCCGCGGGTCAGCGTGCCGGTCTTGTCGGTGCAGATGGTGGTGACCGAGCCCAGGGTCTCCACCGCCGGCAGGCGCCGCACCAAAGCGCGCCGCGCCGCCATGTTCCGTACGCCGATGGCGAGCGCGATGGTGATCACGGCGGGCAAGCCCTCGGGGATGGCGGCCACGGTCAGGCCCACCACGGCCAGGAAGGCGTCGCCCAGCGGCCAGTCGCGCCAGCCCCAGGCCAGCAGGAAGACCAGCACCGAGACCGCCAAAATGGCCAGGGTGAGGCGCGAGCCAAAGGCGTCCAGCCTTTGCAGCAGCGGCGTGCGCGTCTCGGCGACACCCGCCACCAGCGTGCCGATCCGGCCGAGCTCGGTCGCGGCTCCGGTCGCAATCACCAGGCCATGCGCGGTGCCGGCCGCCACCAGCGTGCCGGAGAAGGCGAGGCATTGGCGCTCGGCCAGCGGCGCCTCGGCCGCCATGGCCTCGGGCGACTTGGAGACGGGCACGCTTTCGCCGGTCAGCGCCGCCTCCTCCAGCAGCAGGCCCTGGGCGTCCAGCAGGCGCAAATCGGCCGGGACGCGATCTCCCGCCTCAAGCAGCACCACATCGCCGGGCACGAGGTCCGCGGCGTCAATGCCCTGGCGCGCGCCGTCGCGCAGCACCGAGGCGCGCGGGGCCAGCATGCCCTGGATGGCGTCCAGCGCCTGTTCGGCCTTGCCTTCCTGCACGAAGCCGATGGCGGCATTGGCCAGCACGACCAGGGCGATCACCGCCGCGTCCACCAGATGGGCCACCAGCGCCGTCACCACCGCCGCGGCAATCAGCACACGAATGAGCAGGGGAGAGAATTGCGCCCCCAGCCGCGCCAGCCAGCCCCGGCGGGCGGGCGGGGGCAGGCGGTTCGGGCCGTGCTGCGCGAGGCGCCGCGCCGCCTCAGCCGCGGCAAGCCCTGCGTCTGCGGAATCCAGCCGCGCCAGCGCCTCGCGCGGCGTCAGGGCGTGCCATGGCACGGGATCCTGCGTCGTCGGTGATGACATGGCCAACTTCTCCTGTTCCCTCCACCAGAACGCGCAGGACTTGCCCGCGACGGCACGTGGCGGCATAGCGGCTGCACAAAAGGGAGCCGCAACAAGCATGTCCATAGACCTCGAAATCGCCCGCGCGGCCACCCTGGCGCCCATCGGCCGCATCGCGGCGCGCGCCGGCATCCCCGACGAGGCGCTGGAGCCCTACGGGAAGTTCAAGGCGAAGGTGGGCCTCGATTTCGTGGCGCGGGTGCGGCAGGCGCGGCCTTTGGGCAAGCTGGTGCTGGTCACCGGCATCAACCCCACGCCGGCGGGCGAGGGCAAGTCCACCACCACGGTGGGGCTGGGCGATGCGCTGAACCACATCGGAAGCCGCGCCATGATCTGCCTGCGCGAACCCTCGCTCGGCCCGTGCTTCGGCGTGAAGGGGGGGGCGACCGGCGGCGGGCATGCGCAGGTGGTGCCGATGGAGGACATCAACCTCCATTTCACCGGGGATTTCCACGCCATCACGGCCGCCAACAACCTGCTGGCCGCGATGATCGACAACCACATCTACTGGGGCAATGCGCTGGGCATCGATGCGCGGCGGATCTCCTGGCGCCGCGCGCTGGACATGAACGACCGCGCGCTGCGCTCCGTCGTGGGGTCGCTCGGCGGCACCGCAAACGGTTTCCCGCGGGAGGACTGCTTCGACATCGTGGTCGCCTCTGAGGTGATGGCCGCCTTCTGCCTGGCCCAGGACCTGGAAGACCTGCAGGGCCGGCTTGGCCGGATCATCGTGGCGCAGACGCGCGACGGGAAGAACGTGACGGCGGCCGACCTGAAGGCCGATGGCGCCATGGCGGTGCTGCTGCGCGATGCGCTGGCGCCCAATCTGGTGCAGACGCTGGCCGGCAACCCCGCCTTGGTGCATGGCGGGCCCTTCGCCAACATCGCGCATGGCTGCAACAGCGTGATCGCGACCAAGCTCGGGCTGCACCTGGCCGATGTGGTGGTGACGGAAGCGGGCTTCGGCGCCGACCTGGGCGCGGAGAAGTTCCTCGACATCAAGTGTCGCCTGGCGGGCCTCGCGCCGGACGCCTGCGTGATCGTGGCGACGGTGCGCGCGCTCAAGATGCATGGCGGGGTGGCGAAGTCGGCGCTGGGGCATGAGGACGTGCCGGCGGTGAAGCGCGGGGTGGTGAACCTGGCGCGCCATGTCGAGAACATCCGCAAGTTCGGGCTGCCGCCCGTGGTGGCGCTCAACCGCTTCAACGGCGACACGGCCGCCGAAATCCAGGCCGTGCAGGAGGCCATGGCGGCGATGGGCGTCGAGGCCATCCTCTGCACGCACTGGTCGGACGGGGCGGCGGGTGCCGTGCCGCTCGCCGAGGCGGTGATGCGGCGCATCACGGCGGGCGAGGCGCGCTTCGCCCCGCTCTACCCCGATGCGTTGCCGCTGGCCGAGAAGATCCGCACCATCGCCCGCGAGATCTACCGCGCCCGCGACGTGGCGATCCCCGATTCGGTGCTGGCGAAGCTGGCCCGGTTCGAGTCGCAGGGCTTCGGCCATGTGCCGGTGTGCATCGCCAAGACGCAGTATTCCTTCAGCGCCGACCCGACCGCGATGGGCGCGCCCGAGGGCCATGTCCTGCCGGTGCGCGACGTGCGGCTTTCGGCCGGGGCGGGCTTCGTCGTGGCCGTCTGTGGCGATGTGATGACCATGCCAGGCCTGCCGCGGGTCCCGGCCGCGGAAAGCATCCGCCTCGACGCGGAAGGTCGCATAGAAGGCCTGTTCTGATCTTGTGGTTGAAAATGCGCGACGCGGTGCCCTTTCGAGAGTTTTCATGGTAGCTTCGCCAGGATCGATGTTGGCGAGTGGTGGTTGCGCTCTGAGCAGTTGCGCGGGGCGTGCCGGCATGGGACGCGCGGCGCAGGGGTGACCTTGCAAGCTCGCTCTGGGCCGGGCCATGGACATTGCAGGGGCAGCGGGCACGCGTGGAGCGGGAAATTGGTAATGTGGCGGCGGACGCGGGCCTCAGGGCGTTTCGGTATCTGAGCTTCGCGCCGGTGGTCTTCGACCTGCGCCCCGCGACCGCGCCGCCCGGGCCGACCGGTGGCGAGGCCGTCGCAACCGTCGCATCGGAGGACATCGCGGAGAGGGGCCGGGAGATCGGGGGGGCCGAGGACGCGGGT
>JBHYDO010000118.1:0-13244 GCA_051860645.1 Roseococcus sp. | reverse complement strand
GCGCGAAGACTCGACCTGCGACGATGTCGGCTCCTACACCTACTTGCGCGATGTGCGCTCCGGACGGATCTGGTCGGCGGGAGCCCAGCCAGTTGGCAGGAAGCCCGACAGCTATGGCGTGACATTCCATGAAGACCGCGCTGAATTCACCCGCAGCGACGGCACGCTGACCACCACGCTTGAGGTGATCGTCTCGTCTGAGAACGATGCGGAGGTCCGGCGCGTCTCGGTGTCGAACACTGGCGACACCGTCCGCGAAATCGAGATCACCTCCTATGCCGAGCTGGCGCTGGCCCGGCAGGCCGACGACATTGCGCACACGGCCTTCTCCAAGCTGTTCGTGGAGACCGAATACCTCCCCGAAATGGGCGCCCTGCTCGCGACGCGCCGCAAGCGCGGCCCGGACGACCCGAGAATCTGGGCGGCGCATCTGAGCGTCGTGGAGGGCGAGGCAGATGTCGTTCTGCAATTCGAGACCGACCGCGCCCGCTTCCTGGGGCGCGGCCATGCTGCGCGCAGCCCGGCGGCGATGGCCGGCGGCGGCCGCTTGTCGGGCACCGTCGGCACCGTACTCGACCCCATTTTCGCCTTGCGCCGCCGGATTCGCGTCGCACCTGGCGCGGTGGCGCGCATCGCCTTCTGGACGGTCGTGGCGTCCACGCGCGAGGCACTGCTCGATGCCGTGGACAAGCATCGTGACGCCGGCGCCTTCGCGCGGGCTGCAACGCTCGCCTGGACCCAGGCGCAAGTGCAGATGCACCACCTGGGCATTTCCCTGGGCACGGCCGCGTTGTTTCAGCAGCTGGCGGGACATCTGCTCCATGCCGCGCCAGTGATGCGCGCCAGCTCGGACATGATCCGCCGCGGCGGAGGCGCGCAATCGGGCCTTTGGGCCTACGGCATCTCAGGCGATCTGCCGATCCTGCTGCTCCGGATCGACGAGACCAACCACCTCGGCGTGGCACGGGAGCTGATGCGCGCCTTCGAGTACTGGCGGAGCAGGCAAATCGCCGTGGACGTCGTCTTCCTGAATGATCGCCAGTCCTCCTACATCCAGGATCTGCAGGAGGCGCTGGAGGCACTGGTTCGCACCAGCCGCGTGCCGCAGGGCGCCGATCCTCGGTTGGGCCGGGTCTACGTCCTGCGAGCCGATCAAATCGCGCCCGAGGCCCGTGCTTTGCTCGCGGCTGCGGCGCGCGTGGTGCTGGTGGCCCGGCGCGGCGGCTTGGCCGATCAACTCGACAGGGTCTCGCCTGCTGCAGCGGTCACGCCATTGCAAGCACCTAGGCTCATTCCGGCGCGCCCTGTGCGTCCTGCCGTCGAGGCGCCCGCGGCCCCGTTACGAACGCTGGAACTGTTCAACGGTCTGGGAGGCTTCGATCTGGATGGCCGCGAATACGTCACCATCCTGAGCCCCGGCCAATCGACCCCAGCGCCGTGGATCAACGTGGTTGCGAACCCGAACTTCGGCTTCCACGTTCCGACAGAAGGCGGAGGTTTCACTTGGGCCGTCAACAGCCGCGAGAACCAGATCACGCCGTGGTCGAACGACCCGGTCAGTGACCGCCCGGGCGAGGCCATCTACCTGCGCGACGAGGAAAGTGGCGCGGTATGGACCCCCACCGCGCATCCGATGAGGGACGAGACGCTGACCTACGTGGCACGGCACGGCCATGGCTACAGCCGCTTCGAGCACGAGGCACACGGCATCGGGGCTGTGCTGACGCAATCCGTGCCGCTGAGGGACAGCATCAAGATATCGCGGTTGGTGCTGACCAATCGCTCGGGGCGCACCCGCCGGCTGAGCGTGACGGCCTATGTCGAATGGGTGCTTGGTCCTTCGCGTTCGGCGACCCTGCCCTTCGTCACCACGGCGATCGAGCCTGAGACCGGCGCCATGTTTGCGCGCAATCCGTGGAGCATCCCCTTTGGATCACGCGTCGCCTTCCTCGACCTGCGGGGCGCGCAGACCGACTGGACGGGCGACCGACGGGAATTCATCGGGCGCAATGGTTCCCTGGCGGACCCAGGCGCCCTGGCCAGTGGGGCGGCTCTGTCAAGCAAGACCGGCGGGGGATTCGACCCCTGTGGCGCGATGCGCCAACAGGTGACGCTACCGGCACACGGCAGCGTCGAAATTGTCTGCTTGCTGGGCCAGGCAGACGATGCCCATTTCGCGCGAGAACTGGTGATGCGGTACCGCGCCGCTGACCTAGATGTCGTGGCGGCCGAGGTCGCGGCCCATTGGGGCGATGTGCTGGGTCGCATTCGGATTCGCACGCCCGAACGGTCGATGGACATCATGCTGAACGGCTGGCTGCTTTATCAGGCGCTGGCATGCCGGGTTTGGGCGCGGGCTGGCTTCTACCAGGCCAGCGGCGCCTATGGTTTTCGTGATCAGTTGCAGGACGGCATGGCGCTGGTCTCGTCCCGCCCCACCGAGACCCGTGAACATCTGCTCCGTGCGGCGTCTCGCCAATTCACCGAGGGCGACGTGCAGCATTGGTGGCTGCCGCATTCCGGCCAGGGCGTGCGAACCCGCATCTCCGACGACCGCGGTTGGCTGGCCCTGGCAGTGGATCACTACATCACGACCACCGGCGACTCTGGTATCCTCGACGAACAGGTGCCGTTCTTGGAGGCCCCCATCCTCGCGCCGGGCGAGCATGAACGCTTCTTCCAGCCGCAGCCAAGTGAGACGACGGCCACCTTGTTCGAGCACTGCGCCCGCGCGCTCGACCAAAGCATGGCGGTCGGACGGAATGGACTGCCGTTGATCGGCGCCGGCGACTGGAATGACGGCATGAATCGGGTCGGCGAGAAGGGCGAGGGTGAAAGCGTCTGGCTCGCCTGGATGCTGCACAGCGCCTATACGGTATTTGCCCGGCGCGCCGAGGCCCGGGATGACGTGGCCCATGCCAAGGCCTGGCGGGCACATGCGGCCGACTTGCAGGCCGCACTGGAACGTGAGGCCTGGGATGGCGACTGGTACCGGCGCGCCTTCTACGATGACGGCACGCCGCTCGGCACCGCCTCGGGCACTGAATGCCGGATCGATTCCATCGCTCAATCCTGGGCCGTGCTGTCCGGAGCGGCAGACCCGGTGCGCGCCGCCCACGCGATGGCGTCGGCCGAGCGCGAATTGATTCGGCCGGCGGACCGCCTCGCGCTGCTGTTCGCGCCTCCCTTCGAAAGGACCGAGCGCGACCCCGGCTACATCAAGGCCTATCCGCCCGGCGTGCGGGAGAATGGCGGCCAGTACACCCATGCCGGGCTGTGGCTGGTCATGGCATTCGCCGCACTTGGCGAGGGCAGCAAGGCCGGCCGGCTGTTCACGATGCTGAACCCGATCAACCACGCCCGCACGCGTTCGGACGTGCATCGCTACAAGGTGGAACCCTATGTCGTGGCCGCTGACATCAATGCCACGTCGCCCCATGCCGGTCGGGGGGGCTGGACGTGGTACACGGGATCATCCGGCTGGATGCAGCGCGCCGGCATGGAAAGCATCCTGGGGCTGCGTGTGCAGGCAGGAACCCTGCTGTTCAACCCCTGTATCCCCGCGGACTGGCCAAGCTTCGAGGTGGCATTGCGGCACGGCACGGCACGATACGACATCCGCGTTGAGAACCCTGAAGGTTTCGAGCGTGGCATCGCCGAAGCGAGCCTCGATGGAGCTTCGCTTGGAAGCGGTCCGCTGCGTCTGAGACTGATCGAAGATGGAGCCGTGCACCGGTTGCTCGTCCGCCTGGGGCCGCAGAGGCCAGGATCGGGTCAGGGCATCGAGCCCGCGCATGGCTTGGACGCCGCTGACGAGTGGAGCCCGCTGGTACGCTGACCACCTGAACCAACTGCGTGTAGAAATTACAGATATGCCGCGCAGCGGGATGGGTGGCAAAACCCTTGTGATTCCAGCCGAGGCGGGCGCCGGCACCACCCCACGGCAGGACAGGCCATCTACTTCGAGATTGATCAGCGCATCGAGCGCGTCAGGGCGATCGGGGGTGAGGTGCATGTTTACCTCTTCCGGCACCAACCAAGCTCCCCGCGCGCGGACCGTGGCCAACTGCTGAGGATCACGACGGAGTGGAGCTGGCACGTGCGTAAATCACTTGTGGAAAGCCGATGGGTGCAATCACGCAGGTCCGGGGACTGCTGCGTCAGCCGGAGGTGGTGCTGGGCGCGTGGCGAGCGGCACGGGCCTCGGCGCCAGACATGACGGAGGACGAGGCGCGGCTGGCGCTGGAGCGGCTGGAGCCGCTTCGGGATGAGCTGTTCCCAGCCGAGCAGGCGCGGATCATCCGCCTGCTGGTCGACCGGGTGGACATTGGGGTGGGCGGCGCCGACGTGCGGCTGAAGCTGGAAGGGCTGGCCAGCCTGGCGCGGGACCTGGCGGCGCCGGACACGCAACCGGCGAGATTGGCCGCATGACCGGCGCCGCACGGATGCTGACCGTGCGTGGGCCCCTGGCGATCCGGAAGCAGCGGGGCGGGCGGCAGCCCGCTATGCTGAGCCGCATTCTGGCGCATGGCTTCGCATCCAGAGGGCGATCGACCTCCCTTCCTTCCGCTCCGAGCACTGGTTCAGCAGCTTCTGGCGCTGCGGCGTCAAGGCCGGGGAACTGTTGCTGGAACGCCGCTTCGCCCCCGAGGTGCTGTCCGTGCTGCGCGCACGAGGCCACCACGCCGAGATGGCCGGGGATTGGAGTGAAGGGCGCTTCACTGGCGCACGGGGGAGTAGGATGGGCAGATCTTCGCGGGGGCCCATCCGCGGGGGATGCAGGGGTGTGCGGTTGGTCGGCAAATAAGGAGGGGCCTCCGGCGGCTGGGGCCGAAAGGCCCCCAGACCCCACTTTTACAGCGCGAAATTCCCTGTGCGGTCCAGGAAGTCGTGGGTGTGGACCAGCACGCCCTCCCCGCTCACGCGCACCAGCGCATAGGCGGGCGGCTCGTGACTGCCAGGCGCGGTGGGCCGCTCGGTGAGATCCAGCCCGACCTGGTGCGATGTGCCGCGCAGCGAGGAGAAGGGAATCCCCCGCCAGGAGCCCGCCAGCGGCCGGTGCAAATGGCCGTGGAAGATGTGGCGGATGCGCGGCGCATGGGGCGCCAGCACCGCCCACAACGCATCGGCATCCAGCAATGGGATCAGATCCATCCGCGCGATACCGACGCGATGCGGCGGGTGATGCAGAAACAGCAGCACATCGCCCTCGCTCTCGGCCAGACGCGCGGCGAGCCATTCGAGGCGCGCGGTGCATAGCCGGCCCGCATGCGTGCCCGGCTCATTGGTGTCGAGCATCAGGAACAGCCCGGCCGGCGTGGACAGCGCCTGCTGGATGAAGCCCTGCGCATCGCGCGGCGTGTCCGGGAAGGCCGCGCTGAAGGCCACGCGGTCATCGTGATTGCCGAGCAACAGGTGTACCGGCATCGGCAGCGGCGCCAGCAACTCTGCCAGCCTGTCATAGGCCGCGGCCTCGCCATGATGCGTGAGGTCGCCAGTCACGACGAGGAACGCGGCCGGCGTTGTCGAAGCCGGCCCGTGCCGGGCCGTGATATCGGCCACGGCCGCGGCGAGGCGCTCGCCCGGGTCGAGGCCGTAGAGGGGTGGCGCGCCCTCCGGCGTCACATGGAGATCGGTGATCTGCAGGAAGCTGAAGGGCGCGCCCATCACTCAGCTCCGCCGCGGCAGCAGGTTCTGCACATCGGCCGTCATGCGGGTCAGCGCCGCATCGGGCTCGGCGCGGCGGGCAACGACGCTTTGCAGGTGGTCGTTGATCACATCAGTGATGCGCAGCGCGTTCTGGCCGGGGAAGGCATACCAGCCGGTGATGGAATCCGCTTGGCGGAAGGTGGTCAGGTGGTTCGGATTCTCGCGGTAGAAGCGGGCCAGCATGTCCTCGCGCTCGGCGGGGATCGTGCTCGCGGGCATGTAGCCGGTGGCATTCACCATCATCGTCGCACCCACCGGGCCCGTGGCGAACTTGATGAACTTCCAGGCGGCTTCCTGGCGCTGCGCGTCGCGCGTGAAGATCATGCCGACATTGCCGCCGGCCGGGATGCGCGCATTCGGCCCGGGCAGCGGGTAGCGGCCGGTGAGCAGCGGGAAGCGCCCGCCGATCTCGCGGTTGTAGCGGCCGAGCTGCGCCGTGCTCTGCATGGAAATGCCCAGGCGCCCGGCGAACATGTCGGTGAACATGGTGGCGGGGCGGATATCGGGCATGCGGCCCTCATCCACGAAACTGCGCAGGGTCCGCATGGCGCGCTGGCCGTTGGCGTCGCCGAAGGCCACCTGGGTTTCCTCGGCGTTCAGCATCCGGCCGCCATGGCTGAACACCAGGCCCTGCCAGGACCAATTGCCCGTGATGGTCCAGTCGAAGAACATGCCGGTGATGTTCTCGCCGCTGCCATGGATGGCGCGGGCCAGCGCCGTCACCTCGTCCCAGGTCGAGGGCGGGCGCTCGGGATTGCCGCCGGCGCGGCGCATCAGATCCACATTGTAATAGAGGATGGGCGTGGAGAGCGCGAAGCCGATGCCGGTCTGCGCCTGGCCGACCTGGCCGAGCGAGAGCAGCGTCTCGGAATAGCCCTGTGCGGCGATGGCGGGATCGGCCGCCATCAGCGGCTTGAGGTCCACGGGGATGTTGCGCTCGGCCAGCGTGCGCTGGCGGTTCAGGCCATGAAAGGCGACATCCGGCAGGGTGCGCGTGATGCTGTCGCGCAGATGGCGCTGGAGGATTTCCTCATACCCCTGCTCGGGCGCGCGCCAGTTGATGCGGATGCTCGGATTTTCGCGCATGAAGGCGGTGCTGACATCCTCCATCAGCCCGCGGAACAGCTCAGGAATGGAGTATTGCGCGGTGATCTCGATGGTCTGCGACTGCGCGCGCGCATAAAGCGGCGTGCTGAGCGCGGCGGCGCCGGCACCCAGGAACAGGCGGCGATTCGTGAGCATGGTGGGGCTTCCTCTCAGGGGGTGGTGGGGAAAAGACCGGGATAGGGCCGCGCCTCGCCAGCCAGGCTGGCGTAGTGGCCGATGCCGCCGCCGCGCAGCCAATTGCCGATATCCGTGTTGAGCAGCGCATCAGGCTCGTGCCACACGAAGCTTGCCTCCGCGCCCAGCGCGGCGGTGACATGGCCCACGCGCCGCCGCCCGCCTCGATCCGCCTGCCATTCGCAGGGCATGTCGGTGACGAAGGCGAGGCCCGGCAGCCAGACATGCCGGGCGCCGGCGATCACGCGGTCCCGCGCCTCATGCAGATGGCCGCTGATGATCATCGCCACGCGACCGGCGCGCACATGGTCCTGGATCAGGCCACGCGCCGCGGGATACCAGCATGCGGTGCTGGGCTCGGCCTCCGTCACGTCATGGATGCAAAGCGGCTTGTGCGTCAGCAGCGCCACCTGTCGCCCCGCCGCGCCGGCCAGCGCCTCCTCCAGAAAATCCGCCTGCTCCTGCTCGGCCGGCATGTGGCTGCCGGGGATCAGCGCGTTCAGGCCGATGAGGCGCCAATCGCCGAGATCCAGCGACCACCAGTCCAGGCCGAAATGCCGTAGCCAGGCGCCGCGCAGCGCCTCATCCACCACATGCTCGCCGCGCAGATCGGGCGGGTTGCTGCCGATGTCGTGATTGCCTGGAATGGCGCGCCAGGGCGCCGGCAGCCGGTCGAGCTGCGCGGCGGCGAAGGCCAGGTCATCCTCGCGCACGGGGCCATCGAGCGCGACATCGCCGGTCACGATGAAGAGATCGGGCGGCGGGACCTGCGCGAGCTCGGCCAGCAGCAATTCCCAATTGGCGTGGAAGAAGGGCCGCGCGCGGGAGAGATGCGTGTCCGAGATCAGGCCGATGCGCGGCGTGCTCATGCGCGCCGCCGCGGCAGCAGCGTCGTGACATCGCGCCCCATGGCGGCCACCGCATCGGCGGGCGTCGCGCGGCGCGCCACGATGCTTTGTGTGTGGTCATTGATCACATCGGTGATGCGCAGCGCATTCTGCCCGGGGAAGGCGTACCAACCCGTCATCACCGGCTGCTGGCTGAGCGAGACGGCGTGGTTCGGGCTTTGCCGGTAGAAGGGGGCGAGCAGATCCTCGCGCTGCGCCGGCACGGTGGTGGCGGGCATGTAGCCGGTGTGGCGCACCATGATGTTGGCGCCCTCGGGCCCCGTCGCGAGCTTGAGGAAGCGCCAGGCCAGCGCCTGCCGCGCCGGATCGCGCGCATGGAGCACGGCCACGGCGCCGCCGGCCGGCACGCGGCCTTCGGGGGAGGAGAGCGGGAAGGCGGAACAGACCAGCGGGAAGCGGCCGCCAATGCCGCGCGTGAAGGAACCCAACCGCGCCGTGCTGTTCATGAAGACGCCCATGCGCCCGGCGAGGAATTCGGTCTCGGCGGCGGCGAGGCGCAGATCGGGCATGCCGCCCTCCTCCACAAAGCGTCGCAGCAGGGAAAGGCCCGCCACGCCCGGCGCATCGGCGAAGGCGACGCGGGTCTCGGCCGCGTCCATCATCGCGCCGCCATGGCTGAAGACCAGCGCCTGGACCGACCAATTCCCGGTGATGGCCCAGTGGAAATACATCCCGCGCAGGCCCTCGGAGAGTGCGGCCATGCGCGCGGCGAGCGCGATCACGCCATCCCAGCTTTGCGGCAGGGCGGCCGCGTCTCCGCCCGCGCGGCGCACCAGATCGGCATTCCAGTAGAGGATCGGGGTTGAGATGGCGAAGCCCACGCCGGACTGCACCATGCGGCCCTGCAGATTGGGTGCGCGCCCCATGGTCAGCAGCGAGTCCGAATAGCCGAGCGAAGCCGTCTCCGTATCCGCCGCCAGCAACGGTTCGAGATCCACGAGAAGGTCGCGCTCCAGCAGCGTGCGCTGCCGGTTCAGCCCTTGCAGTGAGAGATCTGGCAGGCTGCGCGTCACGGAATCCCGCAGCGTGCGCTGCAGCATCGCCTCGTAATCCTCTTCCGGCGCGCGCAAATTCACGCGCACGCCGTGGCGCCGCTCGAACAGCGCTGCCACCTGCTCCATCGGCTCGCGGAAGACCTGCGGATTGGGATAGCCGATCACGAGCTCGGCGCCTTGCGCGCGCGCTTCGCCCATCAGCGTGGGGCCGATCAGCGCGGGGAGCGCGAGCAGGGAACGTCGGGGAATGAGCATGGGGAAGCCTCCGGTCACTTGACGGAACTCATGGTCACGCCATCCACGAAGGCGCGCTGCGCCAGCAGAAAGGCGATGACCAGCGGCGCGGTTACGGCGGTGGCGGCGGCCATCAGCGGGCCGAAGGAGGTGCCGGCCTCGGCATTCGAGAAGAAGGCGATGCCGAGCGGCGGTGTCATAAGGTGCTCGTCCTGCACCGCGATGAAGGGCCAGAAGAACTCGTTCCAGTTCCAGATGAAGGAGAGGCAGGCGAAGGCCGCAATGGCCGGTGCGGCCGTCGGCAGCATGATCCGCCAGACGATGCCGAATTCGCCCATGCCATCCATGCGCGCGGCCGCGATCAGGTCATCCGGCACGGTACGAAAGAACTGCCGCATCATGAAGATGCCGAAGACGCTGATGGTCGATGGCAGGATGATGGCCGCGTAGGTGTTCAGCAGATCCAGCTGCCAGAGCGCGATGTAGAGTGGGATGGCCGGCACCTGGGGCGGCACCAGCAAGGCCAGCATCACCAGCGCGAAGCTCATCTCCCGCCCGCGCCAGCGCAGCTTGGCCAGCGCATAAGCCATCGGCAGCGCCGTGATGGCCTGGGCGGCAAAGATGCAGAAAGTGACGATGAAGCCGTTCAGGATGAAGCGCGCCAGCGGCACCTTGGTGAAAGCGTCGCTGTAGTTCTGCCAAGCGTGCCATTGCACCGGCAGCAGCCGGAATTCCGGCGCGAAGACCTCGCCCGGCGATTTCAGCGAGATGGAGACCATCAGCACGAAGGGTGCGAGCATGATGGCGGCGCCGAGCAGCAGCGCGGCATGGCGCAGCGCTGCGCTGACCATGGCGCGGCGCAGGACGGGGCGGCGCGCCGCGGGCTCAACCATAATGCGCCCGCCGATCGAGGAGGATGGTCTGCGCCAGCGTCAGCGCCAGCGTGAAGATCAGGAAGATCACGGTGATCGCGGCACCGTAGGCGCTGCGCAGGAAGGTGAATCCGTTCTGGACCATCGTGTAGAGCAGCACCTCCGTCGCCTTGGAGGGCCCGCCCTCGGTCAGCACCGCCACCGTGTCGAAGACCTGGAAGCTGCGGATCGCGGTGATCGCCACGACAAACACCAGCGCGGGGCCCAGCAGCGGCCATGTGACGCGGCGAAACCGCTCCCAGGCGCCATCGGCGCCATCCATGGCCAGCGCCTCGTACATGTCCTTGGGGATGGCCTTCAGCCCTGCCATGAACAGCACCATGGCGAGGCCCAGATTTTGCCAGACGCCGATCACGGCCAGCGCAATCAGCGCCGTATCGGGGTTCTGCAACCAATCCGTGGTGGGCAGGCCCAAGGCCCTCAGCGCCTGGTTCACGAAGCCCACCGTCGGATGGAACATGAATTCCCAGACCAGCGCCATGGCCAGCAGCGTGGAGGCCACCGGCACGAAATAGGCCGCGCGATAGAAGCCCCGCCCGCGCGTGACACCCTCGATGGCGATGGCGGCCAGCAAGCCCAGCCCCACCGTCGCCGGCACGGAGATGCCGACATAGATCAGCGTGTTACGCAGGCTGATCCAGAAGACCCGGTCGCCCCAGAGCTCTGAGTAATTGCCGAGGCCGGACCAGGCGATCACGGGCTCGCCGAAATTCCAATCGGTGAAGGAGAGCAGCGCGACTGCCACGGCGGGGCCTAGCAGCATCGCCCACATCAGCAGCATGGCCGGCAGCGCCAGCAGCCAGGCAGTGAATTGCTCCGCCCCCGCACCGGGGCGCGCACCGCTGCGCGGGGTGGCGTCAGTGAAGCGCATGTTCGCGACGCTCGGCATGCAGGGACAGGCGCGCGCCTGCTGCGTCGAACAACATGGCCCGCGCCGGCATCAGCGCCACCCCATCGCCGGGCGCCAAGCCCGCCACATGCTCGGGTGAGAGTCTCGCCAGGGCCGCGGCCGCGATGCCGGGGATCGCCGCATGCAGGATCACCTCGGCGCCGAGGCGCTCGATGCGCGTGACCTCGGCCGGGATCCCCTGGTTCGCCAGGCGCAGCGCCTCGGGCCGCACGCCGAGCGTCATGGCACCGCCGGCCTCGGCATGGAAGGGCAACAGGATATCGGCCACCATCACGCGCCCATCCTCGGCCAGGCGTGCCGGCAGCGCGTTCATCGGCGGCGAGCCCACGAAGCGCGCGACTTCCAGGCTCGCCGGATCATCGTAGAGCGCCTGCGGCGGCGCCACCTGGAGCACGCGGCCTTCGCGCATCACCGCCACGCGGTCGGCCATGGCCATCGCCTCCTCCTGGTCATGCGTGACGTAGAGGACGGTCGCGCCCAGGCGCTTCTGCAACGCCACGATCTCCGCCCGCGCCTCGCCGCGGAGCCGGGCGTCGAGGTTGGACAGCGGCTCATCCATCAGGAAGGCGGCGGGGTTGCGGACCATGGCGCGGGCCAGCGCCACACGCTGCCGTTGGCCGCCGGAAAGCTGCGAGGGCCGGCGGTCCAGCAATGTTTCGAGCGCAAGCGTACCTGCAACTCGCGTGACTTCAGCGGCGATCCCGCGCCGGGCCTCGCCGCCCGAAAGGCGGCCCAGCACGGGCACGCGCTGCCAGGCGGAAAGCCACCGCAATTCCAACGGCAAGCCGATATTCTGCCGCACCGTCATATGTGGGTACAGCGCGTAGGATTGGAACACCATGGCGAGGTTGCGCGACTTCGCCGGGCGTTCCGTCACATCTTCTTCGCCCAGCACCACGCTGCCGGCGTTGCAGCCCTCCAGCCCCGCGAGGATGCGTAAAAGTGTGGATTTGCCGCAGCCCGAGGGGCCAAGGATCGCCAGGAACTCGCCATCGGCGACCTCGAGCGTCACATCGCGCAGCACTTCCGTGCCGCCGAAGCGCTTGCTGATTCGATGCAGCGTGACGCGAGCCATTGCGGGCACTCACCAGAGGTGGACACCGCTCGGCTTATGCCAAGCGCTTGCGCGCCCGGTGTGTGATCTTGCCGTGAAACTCACAGTTTCTATACGAATTTTGAACTTATGCGCGGATCATCCCGCGACGAACGCCTGGGTCCGAATCCTGTGTGGTCGTCGCCTCGGCCAGCAGCAGAGGGCGCGGGTTTCGCGGCAGGACACGTTCGAACCGCAGCAGTTGCCAGACGCTTTCGCTGCTGCGCGGACTCACCTTCGGCAGCGACGGGCGTGCCATGTCGCTCGGCACCAGCGAGGCACGCGCCCTGTGGGGTGTGCGGTGCCGGTGGCCCGCAGCGGCAGCGTGGCGGGCGCCGCCATGGCCTTCGTGCTGTCTTTCGACGAGGCGGCGGTGAGCCTCTTCCTGTCCGACGCCTTCATCCAGACCCTGTCGATCGCGCTGGTGGCGGAGATGCGGGCCAATCTTAACCTGACGGTCGCCGCCGTCTCCGCCGTGTTCCTTGCCGCCACGCTGCTGCTGCTGGTCGTGCCGGACCGCACGCGATGCAGGTGGTGCTGCTGGTGGATGGCGCGCCGCTGACCCTGGATCTGCCTCACCGGGATACCTGGCCTCGGCCGGGACAACAGGTGACGCTGGCGGTCATGGCTGGCGCGGCCCAGGCGGTCCCCAGCGCCTGAGCCTGCCGCCGGTGTGACGAGGCGGATCGCGAGGGATCACGAACAGAGGGTCCACGACGGCGATGACGCGTCCGGGGGCCGGGCTTCGGTGATCTGCCCCTGCCCGACCCCTCGGTGCTGGCGAGTGTCTGGCCTTGCCCCGCTTTTGTGGACACTGTTACGCGGCCGTAGCCGCTGGATGGAACGCTGCTGCCTTCTGCTCCGGTGTGAGATACCCGAGTGACGAATGCAACCGGCGCGAATTGTAGAAGCCTTCAAGATATACAAAGACGTCCGCCCGCGCCTCATCGCGCGTCGGGTATTCCGTCCCCTCCACGAGCTCGCGCTTCAGCGTGGCAAAGAAGCTCTCCATCGGCGCGTTGTCCCAGCAATCGCCCTTGCGGCTCATGGAGCACAACATCCCATGGTGCTGCAGCCGGGCGCGATAGCGATGCGCCGCATATTGCACCCCGCGGTCCGCGTGATGCACCAGGCCAGGCGCTGGCCGCTGGCGCGCGATGGCCATGTCCAGCGCGGCCAGCG
>JBHYDO010000117.1:241-13311 GCA_051860645.1 Roseococcus sp. | reverse complement strand
CGTGCGCGCCATGGTCCGGTTCTGAGCCACGCGTCCCGACGACCACCGCCCGGCCTTTTCGCCGCGGCCCTTGCTGGAGCAACCGACCATGGCGCGCACTTCACGGAAGGCCCCGCGGACCACGCCCCGGCAGGTGGCGCACCTGCCCCTGCCCCGGCTGGCGCGGGCGCTGCTGCTCGGCACCACCGCGCTGCTGCCGCTGGCCCTGCTTGCGCCCGCGCACGCACAGGCGCCCAACGCCATGCCGACGGGCGGCCAGGTGACGGCGGGCCAGGCGCTGATCCAGCAGCAGGGCAACCGCACCCAGATCACGCAGGGCAGCGACCGCGCCGTCATCGACTGGCAGCGCTTCGACGTGGGGCGCGACGCCACGGTGAACTTCACCCAGCCCAGCCAGAACGCCTGGACGCTCAACCGGGTGAACACGCCCGACCCTTCGCTCATCGCGGGGCGCATCACGGCCAATGGCGGCGTGGCCATCGTGAACCCCTCGGGCGTGGTCTTCGCCGAAGGCGCCCAGGTCAATGTGGGTTCGCTGGTCGCAACCGCGGCGGGCATCACCAACCAGAACTTCATGGCTGGGCGGCTGGTGTTCGACGGTCAGCCCAACCCGGGCGCCCGCGTGGAGAACCGCGGCGAGATCACGGTGGCCGACCGCGGGCTGGTGGCGCTGGTGGCGCCCGGCACGGCCAACCACGGCGCCATTCGCGCGCGCCTGGGCACCGCCATCGTGGCCGGGGCCGAGACCTACCGCCTCGACCTCGCCGGCGACGGGCTGCTCTCGATTGACGTGACGCAGGCGGTGCGCCGGGCGCCCGATGGCGCGACGGCGCTGGTCACCAACAGCGGCGTCATCGCCGCCGAGGGCGGACAGGTGGTGCTGACGGCCCAGGCCGCGAGCGGGCTGGTCGAGCAGATGGTCCGCAACACCGGCCAGGTGACGGCGGGGCGCGTCGCCATCCAGGGCCGCGGCGGCGATGTCGCCATCGCGGGCGGCGCGGTCACCGCGCCAGGCGGGCAGGTGGACATCACGGCACCGGGCGCGGGTGTGACGGTGGCGGCGGGCGCGCGCGTCTCGGCCAGCGGCCCGACGGATGGCGGGCGGATGCGGGTGGGCGGCGCCGGCACGGTGCGCACCCGGGTGGAGGGCCGGGTCGCGGCGCGGGGCACCGGGCCCGGCGCGCGCGGAGGGCGCGTGGCGGTGCAGGCGACGCAGGTGGTGACGCTGGCGGCCGGCGCCGTGGTGGACGCCTCAGGTGCCGCGGGCGGCGGCGAGGCGCTGGTGGGTACCACCGGCATCGGCCGCGCGCAGGAGATGGCGCGCGAGACGCGGCTGGAGGCGGGCGCGGTGGTGCGCGCGGATGCGACGGCGCGCGGCGATGGCGGGCTGGTCGCGGTCAACAGCGGCGAGCGCACGGCGATGGCGGCCGGCCTCTCCGCCCGCGGCGGCCCCGCGGGCGGGAATGGCGGCTTCGTCGAGGTCTCGGGCATGCGCGGCCTTACGCTGAACATGCTGCGGGTGGATGTGGGCGCAGGGCAGGGCGGCGTGCCAGGAACGCTGCTGATCGACCCGGTCAGCATCGTGGTGCGCGACACGGTGGCGGTCGCGCCCGGCGAGGAGGATGGCGTCCTGGCGGGCGCCGGCTTCTCAACCGCACCGAACCTCCCGGGCGACCCCACCACCGTCGTCATCAGCACCTCCGACATCGTGGCCTTTGGCGGCAACGTGACGCTGGAGGCACAGGAGAGCCTCGTCGTCGCCGACGCCATCACCATGCCGGCGAACAGCCTGACGCTGACGGTCACCGGCGCGGGTGGTGCGGGCATCACGATCTCGGCGCCCATCGACGTCCAGGCCGGCACCCTCACCCTCAACTCCAACAGCCTCCTCGCCGTCAACGCGGCCATCACGGGCAATCTCGGCGTGGGGATGAACGTCGCGCTCGGCGTCACCGGCACGGGCACCGTCACCACGCCCAACACGCTGCGCGTGCGCGGCTTCGACGGCACCGATGTTTCGGGCGTGCAGGGGCTGACGCTGACGGGCGCGAACAGCGTCGGCGCCCTCGACGTCATCGGCCTCGATGCCAGCGTGGCCTTCGCGCAGCCGGGCACGCTGAACGTGGCGCGCGCGCAGCTGGGCGTGAACGGCGCGCTCACCCTCGGCTCGGGCGGGGCGGTGTCGGGCAGCAACGTCGTGGCGGGCGACCTCGTCATCCGCGGCGCGGGCCTGGCCGACTCGGCTTCGGGCGGGCTCTCGATGACCACCGGCATCGCGGTGGCGCGGCTCGACGCGCGGGTGGGCGCGGGTCCGCTGAACTTCGGGCAGGCGGCGGCGCTGACCGTGGTCCAGGCCAGCAATCCGGGCGGCGTGGTGCGGCTGGGATCGGACGGCCTGATCCAGGGTGGCGGCGTCGCGGCGGGCCAGCTCTTCGTGACGGGCTCCAGCCTCGGCGCCGACACGCGCGCGGGCGGCCTCTCCCTGCTCACGGGCAATGCCGTGGCCTCGCTGAGCGCCCGCACCAACGGCACGGCGCTCGGGTTCACCCAGGCCGGCTCGCTGCTGGTGGTGCAGGCCAATGCGCGAACCGGCGCAGGCGCCGGCGTGGGCAGCGATGGCGGCACGGTGACGCTGCAATTGACCGGCGCGGGCAGCATCCTCAGCGCCTCGGGCAGCGTGCAGGGCGGCAGCCTGGTGCTCACCACCATGGCCGGCATGACGCTGGCCGACACGCTGGTGGCGACGCAGGGCGGCATCACCCTCACCGGCAGCGAGGCCGGCAGCACGCTGGGGCAGGGCGCGGGCGCCACCCTCACCGCACCGGACGGCCAGGCCATCGCGCTGCGTTTCGACGGGTTCACCCTGGGCGATGCCATCTCCGCCGGCGCCACCGGCACCGTGGTGCTGGCGCGGCAGAGCGCGGGCAACCTCGTGCTCGGCGCCGGCGCGGCGCCGGACACGCTGCTGGACCCCGCCGTGCTCGCCGCGCGCATCCCCGACGGCACGCTGCGCCTCGAGACCTCGGGCACGCTGGCGCTGGCCTCGGCCATCACCCGCCCCGGCGCGCTGGTGCTGCGCAGCACGGACGGGGACATCGCTCTCAACGCCTCCGCCACCGTCGGCGCCAACACCCTCTCGCTGGAGGCGGCAGGCAACGTGACCGGCACGGGCGGCGTCGGCGCCGCCACGCTGCGGGTGCGCGGCGGCGATGGCGGCGCCAACTCCCGCGCGGGCGGGCTGGACCTGGTGACGGCCGCGAACGCCGTCACGACGCTGGATGCGCGGGTGGCCGACGCCACGCTGCGCTTCTCCCAGCCGGGCGCGCTGGTGGTGACCGCGGCCGATGCCGGCAGCGGCGATGTGGCGCTGGGCTCGAACGGCGTGATCTCGGGCGGCGGCGTGGTGGGCGGCACGCTCACCATCCGCAACGTCGCGCTGGACAGCCTCGGCGGCGGGCTGGACCTGGCCGGCGCGGGCAACGCCATCGCCACGCTGGACGCGCTGGTGATCGGCGGCGACCTCACCTTTGCGCAGACCGCGAGCTTCGTGGTGGCCAACGCCATCGCAGGCTTCGCCGACGTGACGCTGGGCTCGGACGGCGCCATCACCGGCTCCGGCGCGGGCGGCAACAACCTGACCATCCGCGGCGCGGCACTCGGCACCACGCGGGCGGGCGGCCTCGACCTGCGGGGCAATTTCTCCGGCGCGATCGACGCCCGCACCGCCGACGCCGCGCTGACCTATGCGCAGAACAACGGTTTCACCGTGACCCAGGCCGATGCGGGCACGGGCGACGTGACGCTGGGCTCGGCCTTCGCCATCTCGGGCGGCGGCGTGGTGGGCGGCACGCTGACCATCCGCGGCGCGGGGCTGGGCGTGGAACGCGCGGGCGGACTCGACCTTACGACCGGCAACGCCATCGCGACGCTCGATGCGCGCACCAGCGGCGCGCTGCGCTTCGCCCAATCGGCCGGCCTCGTCCTGGCCCAGGCCGATGCGGACGGGGCCGACGTGACCCTCGGCTCGGGCGGCACCATCAGCGGCGGCGGCGTGGTGGCGGCGACGCTGACGGTGCGCGACGCGGCGCTGGACCTCGCCGATGGCCGCGCCGGCGGGCTGACGCTGACCGGGACCAACAGCATCGGTGCGCTCGATGCGCGCACCGACAACACCGCGCTGGCCTACAGCCAGCCCGCGGCCTTCCAGGTGCTGCAGGCCAATGCCCGCATCGGCGCGGGCGCGGGCGTCGGCACCGATGGCGCGGCGGTGACGCTGGCCGTGACCAACCCCGGCGCCACGCTGACCGTGCCCGCGGCGGGCGGCGTGCAGGGCGGCGAGGTCACGCTGCAGGCCACCGGCACCCTGGCGCTGGAGGGGCCGGTGCTGGCCACCCAGGGCGGGGTGACGCTGACCCTGACCGCGGCCGATGGCCTGCTCCAGCAGGCGGCGGGCGGCACGGTCACCGCGCCCGACGGCCAGGCCATCACGCTGACCGCCGACCGGCTGACGCTGGGCGCCACCATGACGGCGGATGCGACGGGCGTGGTGCAGTTCACCCGGCTCAGCCCGGGCAACATCGTCATCGGTGCCGGTGCCGCGCCCGACACGGTGCTGGACCCAGCCGACATCGCGGCCTTCCTCGGCACCGGCCATCTGCGCCTCATCGCCACGGACACCATCACGGTGCAGTCCGCGCTGGCGCGCACCGTGGGCGAACTCACGCTGCGCGCCACCGATGTGGCCGGCGGTGGCATCGCTGTGGGGGCGGCGCTGGATGTCGGCGCCAACACGGTGAACCTTGAGACGCCCGCCGCCATCGCGGGCGCCGGCGTCATCACCCCCGCCAACCTGGTGGCGCGCGGCGACGCCGACCCCGCCTCGCGCGCGGGCAGCGTGAACCTGACCGGCGACAACCTGGCCACGCGGCTGAACGCCCGCACCGATGGCGGCGCCATCACCTTCCGCAACGCGGCCAACCTGCGCATCACCCGGATCGACGCAGCGGGCGGCAATGTCGGCGTCACCCTGGCCGGCGCGGGGCTGCTGCTGGAGGTGGCGAACGACATCTCCGCCGGCCAACTCACGCTTGTGGCCGACGACATGGCCATCACGACCGGCATGCCCGCCCTGATCGCGCCGGGCGGCACCGTGCGGCTGCTGCCCTTCACACCCGGGCGCGGCGTCACGCTGGGCGGCGAGGTGGCGGGCACGCTCTCGCTCTCCACCGCCGAACTCGCGGCCATCGGCGGCGCGGGCGCGGATGGGCAGACCAACCCCGCGACCGTGCTGCGCATCGGCCGGCTCGACGCCACGCCCGTGGGCGACATGGCGGTGGCGGGCGCGGTGGACCTCGCGGGCCGCGTGCTGGCGCTGGAACTCTTCGCGGCGGGCGCCATCGCCGGCAGCGGCGCCATCACCGTGGCCGATTTCGGCGCGGTGGCGGGCGCGGACCTCGTGCTGGACGGCGCGAACGCCGTGGGGCGCCTCGCTCCCCTGACCGATGCGGGCAGCGTCAACGGCGTCGCCCCCACCCTGCTCTCGCTCTGGGGCGGCACGCGCAACAGCGACCCGGCGGGCCTCGCCCCCGCGCGCCAGCCGGACCGGCTGGAGTTCCGCAACACCACGGCCACGCTGGTGCTGGACGGCTCGGTGCTGGCCTCTGGCGGCGGCGGGCTGACGCTGGCCAATGCGGGCAACCTCACCCTGCCCGCAAACCGCTGGATCGCGGCCGAGGCCGGCGCGGTGAACGCCACGGCCACGCAGGCCCTGCTCAACCAGGGCGGCATCCTCTCCGGCGACCTGGCCGGCGGCACCGTCGCGGGCGGCACGCTGCTGACCAATGACGGCGCCATCCTGCTCGGCCCGGGCAGCAATGCCAGCGGCACGGTGGGCAGCGCGGGGGTTGCGCTCGCGAACAACGGGCTGATCGTGGCGGGGCTGGTGCAGGGTGGGGCGCTGACCAATGCTGTGGGCGCGGAACTGTACGCGGCAACGCTCTCGGGCACCGCCATCGGCAATGACGGGACGGTGCTGGCGGGCAGCGTCACCGGGGGCGCCTTGTCGAACCAGGGCGACTTGGCCGCCGGCGGCATCGTCCTGACGGGCGACTTCACCAACGCCGGCAGCCTGGCCGCCGCCAGCATCACGGCGGGTGGCTCGGCGTTGAACTCCGGCAGCCTGCTGACGGGCACGCTCACCGCCGCCAGCGTAGAGAACACGACGACCGGCACCATCGCGGCGGGCACCGGCGGGGGCAGCAACTTGCTCGCCCTGCCCGCGCCACGCAGCGCGGTCTTGGCCGGCGCCGCCGCCCCGGCCACTGGGGTGCTGGATCTGGACGGCACCGAGGGCGGCGACCTGGATCTGCGCGCCGCGGCGGGCAACGTCACGCAGGCCGGCACGCTCCGCGCCGCGGAGGACATCACGCTGGACGCCTCGGGCGACCTTGCCCTCACGGGCGGAAGCGTCACGGCGGGCGACGTGCTGGAACTGCTGGCCGGGCAGGATGTGCTGCAAACGGCCGGCACAATTGCGGCGGGCGGGGCGCTGGGCGTCATCGCCGGGCGCGATGCGCGGCAGACGGGCGGCAGCGCCACGGCCGGCTCGCTCGGCGAGGCGGGCCAGAACAACCAGGCCGGGCAGGACTTCGTCTGGCAGGTCACCACGCCGGCGGTCTTCGGCGTCATCGCCGGGCGCGACCTCAGCCTCGGGGTGCTGGGGACGGGCGCGACGCTGGCCGGGCCATTGCAGGCGGGCGGCGTGCTCTCCGTCCAGGTACCGGGCGCCGCGCTGACCCTGGCGGACGGCGCCACGCTGGCCGCCACCGGGGCGCTGACGCTGACGGCCGCGACGGACCTGACCCTGCCGGAGGTGACGCTGACCTCGGGCGGGGCGATGGCGCTGGTGGCCGGCGGGGCGCTGACGCTGGACCAGGGCAGCACCCTTGCGGGCGGCGACCTCACGGCCCAGGCTGGCGGGAACCTCACCGCCAGCGGTGGGGCACGCAGCGCGGGGGGGGCGCTTCGCCTCACGGCGGGGGCCGACCTCTCCCTGGCGGGCGGCAGCCTGGTCGCGACCGGCGACCTCGCTGCGCAGGCCACGGGCACGCTCTCGACCATCGGCACGCCGCTCAGCGCGGGGGGCGCCCTGGCGCTGACCTCGGGGGGCGCCCTGTTGCTCGCGGGGGGCAGCCTCACCTCGGGCGGCGATCTGACGGTGCAGTCGGGCGCGAGGCTGACCTCCATCAGAACCCCCTCGGTGGCCGGGGGCGCGCTGCGGCTGCTGGCCAGCGGCGCGGTCTCGCTGGGCCCGGCCGAGCTGCGCGCCGGCAGCGAGCTCGCGGTGGAGGCGGGGGGCAACCTCTCGGCCGGCGAGGCCCTCTTCCTGTCGGGCGGCGCCCTGCGGCTCGCCGCGGGCGGTGCGCTGTTCCTTTCCGAAGCCAGCGGGGCGCCGCCCGGCGCGATGCGCCTGGCGGCCGGCGCGGATCTCTCGGCCACCGCGCTCGGAGATGTCACGCTGACGCGCGCCACGGTCACCGCCGGCGGCAGGCTGCGCCTTGCGGCGGGCGGCGCGCTGACGCTGGAGGGCGGCAGCCTGGCCGGCGCCGATGTCGTGCTCGCCTCCGTCGGCACCCTGGCCGCCACGGGCGCTGGCCTGACCGCGGCGCGCGACCTCGCGCTCGGCGCCACCGCCGGCAATGTGGCGCTGCGCGAGGTGACCGGGCAGGCCTCGGGCGGGGCCATCGCCATCACCGCGGCCGGCGAGGCCAGCCTGCGCGACAACGACCTGCGCGCCGGGCTCGGCGTCACCATCACGGCCGGCGGCGGGCTGGTGATGAATCCGACGGTGCTGGAGGCGGGGGGCGACCTCGCGCTCACCAGCGCGGGCGGCATGGACATCTCGGGCGGCACGCTGCGCGCCGCGCAGGCCCTGCGTTTGATCGCCGGCGGGACGATGCGGCTGGGCAGCGTGGACCTCGGCGCCAGCACCGCGCCGGCCGATACGCCGACGGCGTTCCGCACCCTGCGGCTGCAGGCGGGGGGCGACCTCGTCTTCGACGGCAACATTCTGGCGGCGGACCGTGCCGAGCTGGTCTCGGGCGGGGCGCTGACCACGGCGGGCAGCCGCTTCACCATCGGCACCGGCCTGCTGCTGGCCGCACCGGGCGGCATCGGCCAGGCCGGCGAGGCCGCGACCACCGTGGCCCCGGTCGCGGCCGGCCAGCTGCCGCTGGTCATCCTGGACACGCGCCGCGGCGTTGCCCTGGCCCGCCTGCCCGACGCGCTGACGCCCGCCACCACCGACCGCCCCGGCCAGTCCAATGCCGGGCAGGTCTGGCAGGTGCCGGGGTTGTTCGGCCCGGCAGCCCGCATCTTCGGCGTGGATGACGGGGTTCCGGCGCTGCCGAGCAATGCGGCAGCGGGAGGGGTGTTCCTGAACATGGACATCGGAGCCTCACCGCTCTTCGTCCTGCTGAACGGCGGCACGGCGAGCGGCACCCTGCAGGCCGGGCGCCTCGGCGTGCTGGGCCGGCCGGGAGCGGCCAGCGGGCCGGATGGCCGGCAGGTGGACCTTCTCGGCCAGTTGAGCGGCCTGGAGGGCATCGCGGCCGCACGCTTCGGCATCCTCAGCGGGCCGCTTCCAGGCTTCCAGCCCGCGCCGGGCGACCTCAGCCAGTACCGGTTCAACAACTGCGTGATCTCCACGGTGAACTGCGTGGCGCCGATCACCTTCACCCTGCCCGCGGTGCCGCAGGTGAACACGCTGGTGCTGACAGGCGGGATGCCGCGCCTCGACGATTCCGACGTGCTGCTGCCCAACATCGCCGATGAGGATTTCTGAGCCATGCGCCACGCCCCATCGCCGCTCCTCGCCTTGTTGCTGGCGCTGGGCGCCTGCGCGGTGCCGCCGCCCGAGGCCTATGCGCCGCTGGGGCGCGACCGCGCGGCCGCCGAGACCCGGCCCGTCACGGCCAATGCCCGCGGCGAGGCCTGCTTCGCCCAGGCTGCGACGGCGCCCCGGCTCGACGCCGCCACACAGCGCGCGGAGGAGGTGTTCTGTGGCGGCTGGACCCAGCCCTCGGCGCGCATCTTTGCGCTGACGGGCGGGCCTTCCGCCACGCAGGCGGCCGCGGGCGGGGCATGGCGCGCCTGGCTCGACCAGCGCTTCGTCTGCGAGGCGCCGGTCGCCACCACCATCGCGGGCGGCGCGCGGGCGCAGCTCATGGCCTGCCGGCGTCGCTCCAGCGGGGCCGCGCATGTCGCCATGGCCATCGACGCGCCGGGCGGCCTCGTCCTGGCCGACGGCATCCCTGCCGCCATCCCGCCGATCGAGCAGGTGGCGACGGGGGGCACCGCCACGGGCGGCACCGTCACCCGTTCCAACGCGCTGCAGATCGCGGTGGCGCGGCTGGCCGCCGACCGCGTCGGCGCGGCGGACGAGGCGCTGTATGAGCGCGTGATGCTGCTCGGCCGGGAGCTGAACCAGACCGAGGACTTCGCGGGCGCCGAGGACGCCTACCGCCAGGCGCTCTCGGTGCGGACGGCGACGCTGGGCAACGACCAGGATGGCAGCCTGGCGACGCCCATCATGCACATCGCGCTCAACCTCTCGAACCAGGGACGCTTTGTCGAGGCGGACCGGCTCTTCACCCGCGCCGAAGCGCTGGTGCCGAGCGCGCCGGACCGCACCGCCCCCCCCCGCCTCGCGCAATATCGCGGCATGCACGCGCTGAACCGTGGCGAACTGGCCGAGGCCGAGGCGCACTTCACCCTCGCCGAGGCGGGTTTCGGCGCCCTGGTGCCGGGTGACATCCGTGCCGGCACCGCGTCCGGCGGGCTGCTGCCCGAATTGCTGGACCCGCAGGCGCAGACCGCCGTGCTGGGGCTCGCGGAGAGCATCCGCTACCGCGGCGTGGTGGCGTCGCGGCAGGGCGAGGCGGCGACGGCCCGGGCGGCGGTGCGGCGCAGCGGCGCTGTGCTGCGCGCCGCCAACCTCGCCCCCGCCACGCTGGAGGGGCGGCGGCTGCGCACGGAGGGCGTGTTCCTCACCCGCGCCGGGCAGAACCTGCCGGCCGCCCAGCTGCTGACCCAGGCCAGCACACGCCTTGCCGCCACCCTGCCGGGCGAGCGGCCGGTGGCCACCACCCTGTTCCTCGCAGGGCGCGAATGGGTCGCGGCCGGCCGCACCGACGAGGCGCTCGCCGCCTTCCGCGAGGGCGCCGCCCTGCTGCGCGAACGGCGGATCGGCGTGGCTGTGGCGAACGTCATTCCCTACCTGGATGCGCTGGAGGCGCGCGCCCGGGCCGTCCCGGCCGAGGCCGCGGCGTTGCGCGCCGAAGCCTTCGCCGCGGCCCAGCTCGCGCAGCGCAGCGAGACGGCGCGCTTCCTGGCGCAGGCGAGCGCGCGCCTCGCCTCGGCCGATGGCAATGAGGCGGTGGCCGCCGCGGTACGCCGGCGCGAGGATGCCGACATCCGGCTGCGCGCCCTGCTGGCCGAGCGCGACGCCCTGCTCGCCAACGGCCGCCCCACCGCCGAGCTGGACCGCAGCGTCACCGAGCAGCGTGCCGCGCGCGAGGAGGCCGAGGCCGAGGCCCTGGCCGCCGCCCCCGGCTTCCGCCAGCTGCGCGACGAGGCGGTGGCCGTGGCCGACGCCCAGGCCGTGCTGGTGCCGGGCGAGGCCATGGTGCAGTTCGTCCTTGGCCCGGACCATTCCTACGCGCTGGCGCTGCGGGCCGGGCGGCCGCCGGCGATGGCGCGCCTCACCCTCACCGAGGCCGAAGCCGGGCGGCTGGTCGCCGCCGCACGGTCGGCGGTGGATGGCGGCGGCCCGCAGGCCGGGCGCCTGCCCGCCTTCGACACCACCGCCGCCGCCGCGCTGCATGCCGGGCTGCTCGGCCCCCTCAACGCCTATCTGGAGGGCGCGACCACGCTCGTGGTGGTGCCCGACGGCCCGTTGCTGGCGCTGCCCTTCGGCATGCTGCTGACCGGGCCGGCCGTCCCCGGCAACCTCTCGGCCGCGCCCTGGCTGATCCGGCGCCACGCCATCGTCCATGCCCCCTCGGTGCAGGCGCTGGTGCGGGTGCGGGCGAACTCCGCCGCCAGCGCAGCGCCCCGCCCCTATATCGGCTTCGGCGATTTCCTGCCGCCCAGCGACGCGCAGCTGCGCGCCAGCTTCCCGCCGGGCCGCTGCGGCCAGGATGCGGCGGTGGCCCGCGGCCTCGGCCGACTGCCCGGCACCGTGGGCGAGGTGCGCGTCGCGGCCTCGCTGATGGGGGCCGGCGCCACGCAGGTCATGGGGCGCGACTTCACGGCCGCCGCCGTGGCCGGGGCCGGTCTCATGCAGTATCGCATCGTGCATTTCGCGACGCATGGGCTGCTGCCCGGTGACCTGGCCTGCCTGACCGAGCCGGCGGTGATGGTCTCCAACCCGCCCGGGGCCGCGGACGCCGCGGGCAGCTTCGTGCCGGCCAGCGCCATCATGGGGCTGCGGATGGATGCGGACCTCGTCATCCTTTCCGCCTGCAACACGGCGGGCGCGGGCACGGTGGCGGGGGCCGCACAGGCGGCCGAGGCGCTGTCGGGCCTCGCACGCGCCTTCTTCGTGGCCGGCGCGCGCGGCCTTCTGGCCACGCATTGGCTGGCCTCCGACGCCGCGGCGCAGTTCATCGTGCCGGTGATGCTCTCGGCCCAGGGCCAGGGGACGCCGAGCGCCGCGGCGCTGCCGGCGGCACAACTGGCCCTGCTGACGGACCAGCCGGGGCGCCCGAGCCTGGCCCATCCCTTCTATTGGGCGCCCTTCGCGCTGCTGGGTGATGGGCGGCGCGGCGCGCCCACCCGCACCACCGCGCTGCCGGCGCGCGCCGCGGGCGGGTAGGCACCCTGCCGCCCAGCGCCACCTGCCAGGCTTCCGTCTCGCCGCCGCGGCAACCCGCATGGCCGGCGCGCGTTCTTCCCACAGGCGCCGCAAGGGCGCCGCCAGGGCCGATTCGACCGCCACGGGGCGGCCGCGGCCCGGACGGGAGGACAATGCCCATGCCGGTTGAAACCATCCTGATCATCGTCGTGGTGATCCTTTTGCTGGGCGGCTTCTCCGGCCGGCTCGGCGGCTACGGCTACGGATATGGGCATGGCAGCATGGGGGTGCTCGGCGTCGTGCTGGTCGTGCTCGTGGTCATGCTCATCCTCGGGAGGATCTGATCCATGGCGCTGCGCGAATTCTCGCTCGGGCTCGCCGCCGCCGCCGTGCTCGCCGCCGCGCCCGCGTCGGCGCAGCCGCGCTGGGAGGGCGGGGGCCGCTCGCCCACCCATGTGGAGACAGTGCGCGACCTCGCCCGCATGTGCGACCCCGCGCGCGGCGGCGTGCCGCGGCTGGAGGCCATCGCCTATTGCCAGGGCTACATCACAGCCGCGGTTCAGTTCCACCAGTTGACGCGCAGCGTGGGTCGCGGCGTGCCGCTGTTCTGCGTAGCGGGCCGCGGGCCCAGCATCGCGGAATCGGGCGTCGGTTTCGCGGCCTGGGCGCGTGACCATCGCCAATATGCCGATGAGCCGGCGCTCGACGGGCTCCTGCGCTGGGCGCAGGTCAGCTTCCCCTGCCAGGGCCGCGGCCCCGGCCCCCGCCGGTGAGGAAGAAAGCCATGAACACACGCATCAAGGGAATGGGGTTTCTCGTGGCGGCCGGGCTTGCCCTGTCCGGCTGCGCGGGAATGGACAACACCCAGCAGCGCACCCTAACCGGGGCCGCCGGCGGGGCGGCGCTGGGGGGTGTGCTGGGCTCGTTCAGCGGCGATACCGCGCTGGGCGCCCTGCTGGGCGCAGGCGTGGGGGGCGCGGGCGGCTATCTCTATGGCCAGTCGCAACAGCGCTACGAGCAGCCCCGTCGCCCGCCGCCGCGCCGCGACTATCGCCGCCGGTACTGACGCCTTTCCCTCGAAGGAGACATCCCATGCAGCGAACCAGACCCATCCTACTTCCCGCCATGCTGGTGCTGGCACTCGGTGCCTGCGGCGGGGCGGGGGGGACCCGGCCGGGGGGCCCGGCCCCCCCCGCGCCCCCCGGGGGCGTCCATC
>JBHYDO010000117.1:0-231 GCA_051860645.1 Roseococcus sp. | reverse complement strand
ACCGGCCAGGAGCCCCAGCGCCCCGCCGCGCCGCCGGTGGCCTTCAATCCGCCGCCCCAGGCGCTGACCGAGCAACAGGCCGATGTGCGCTGGCGTCAGGTGCGCTTCCCCACCGCCAGCACACGGCTGGGCGAAGGAGAGCGCGAGACCCTCCGCGAGGTGGCCACCGCCATGGGCGAGGACCGCGCGCTGCGCGCCACCGTCATCGGCCGGGCGGACACGGTCGGGCGT
>JBHYDO010000116.1:0-13348 GCA_051860645.1 Roseococcus sp. | reverse complement strand
CCCGCTCACTCGCCCGGCAGGACGAAGCCGTGGCGGCGCATGATCTCGCGCGCGGCCGGCTGCTGCATGTGGTCGTGGAAAGCGGATGCGACCGGCCCGGCGCGGCGCGTCAGCACCATGCGCTGGCGCAGCGGTTCATGCAGCGTCTCGGGCAGGAGGGTATAGGCGCCGCGCTCCCGCAGGGTCGGCGCGCGCGCGAGCGAATAGGCGACGATCCCGCCCTGGCTGCCGCCGGCGAGGGCGAATTGCGCGGCCTGGGAGACATTCTCACCCAGCACCAGCCGCGGGCGGATGTCCTCCCACAGCCCGGCGGCGCGCAACGCCTGTTCGGCGGCGCGCCCATAGGGCGCGTGCTCGGGGTTGGCGATGGCGAAGCGGATGATGCGCCCGGCGGCCAGCGCCGCGCGGATCGCCTCCATCCCCCCCGTGGTGGCAATGGGCGAGCCGGGCGGTGTGAACAGCACGATGCGGCCGGTGGCGTAGAGCGTGCCGCGATCGCGGGTATGGCCGCCCTCGGCGAGGCGGAACACGAAGGCCTCGTCGGCGGAGAGGAACATCTCGACGGGACTGCCCTGTTCGATCTGGCGGGTGATGTTGCCGGAGGATCCCAGGGAAAGCCGCACCTCATGACCCGTCTCGGCGCGGAATGCCTGGGCGATTTCGACAAGGGCGAATTGCAGGGTGGCGGCGCCGGCGATGAGCGGCGGCGTCTGGGCATCGGCAGGGCTGGCGATGGCCAGGGCAGGCAGCCCAAGGGCCAGGGCGCGGCGCAGGGTGCGGATGGGGGGCATGGCGAGCTCCGGCGCTCTCTTTTTACGTGGATAGCGATGGGCGTGGCTTTGCGCAATCGCCCGGCTTGGCCAGGTCGCCCCTGCGTGTTTGTTTGCGGCATGCCGCGCAAACGAGCCGATCCGAGCGAAGCCCGCGCCCATCGCGCCATCACCCTTCGGTTGACGCTGAGCGACCGCGTGGCCCTCGGCCCCGGCAAGGTGGCGCTGATGGAGATGATCCGCGACACGGGTTCGATCGCCGCGGCGGGTCGGCGGATGGGAATGTCCTACCAGCGCGCGCACGACCTGGTCTCGGCCCTGAACGCGGATTTCCAGGCGCCGCTGGTGGAGACGATGGCCGGTGGCCTGCGCGGCGGCGGGGCCAGGCTGAGCCCCCTGGGCGCGGAGGTGCTGGCCGCCTATCGCGAGGTGGAGCGCCAGGCCGAGGCGGCGACGGCCGAGCGGCTGGGCTGGCTGCGCGGGAGGCTGCGCGGCGGCGGGCCGCCCGGCTAAAGCGATCTCCGCTTGCGTTGAATCGCGCAGCGATACGTCAGCGGATGAAATTGCTCGCGCGATCATGGCTGGAGCGTAATCCATGTTTGCGGATCAGGCTCCGGGGCAACATCCGACCGGGTGGGATCACCCGATCGGATATCCTGCCCTCGAAAGGATCCTTACGAGAGCAGCCCACTCAGGACTGGGGCGTGACAGACGATGGTCGAGGGCCGTGGCCCCCGCGAGCGCGCCGGTGAAGCAACGCGCGAGGAGGCTCGGGATTCCCCTCCCGCCGCCCTCCACAGGGCTTGTTGCCGGCGGCGGCGGCCGCAGCCCAGGGAGCTGCGCCCGCCCATCTCCCCCGGGCGGGCTCATGCGCCGGCGCATGGAACACACCTCACCAGGCGATCAGGATCAGCAACTGCACCACGGCAGCCAGCACCAGCGCCGCAAGCACATAGGGGCCGAGCTGGTGCGGGTCCGGGATCTTCACCTGGGTGTGCTCATGCCGTGGATGCGCGCCGGCCGCGCGGCGGCTTCGTCATCATGGCGCGCAGCAACTGCTTGAGGGCGACAGGGTCCATGTCGGGGAAGCGGGCCAGCACCTGCGCCTCGTGCTGCCGTGCGGCGATGAGCAGCTCCTCGACCAGCGCCTGGCCGCGGGGGGTGGCCTCGATGCGGACCACGCGGCGGTCCCGCGCGTCGGGCAGGCGGTGCACGAGGCCGTCGCGCACCATGCGGTCGAGCAGCTTGGTCATGGTGGGCTGTTGCAGCAGGCAGGCTTCGGCGAGGCCGGTCACCGTCTCGGGCGCGCTGCCCGACAGGGTGGCGAGCACCCGCCACACCGGGACGGAGACGCCGGCGCGCCGCAAGGTTCCGTGGAACTCGGCCGACAGGGTGTGCGAGGCACGGGCCAGCAGGTACAGCAGATAGTCGTCGACAAATCTCGGAGTGGTCCGCCCGTCCATGGAATGATCCCGATTCGGCATGATGTTCATGCCGCACAGTCGCAAATCCATTCAAGGGCAGACAATTGCGGGGAACTACGCATACAACGCATGAAAAGGCTACGTGGCACCCCGCGTCCGGCGCCGCTCCTCATGGGCGCGGCCATGCAGGGCGGCGATCTCATGAATGGCCGTGTCCACGCCCGCGCGGCGGGCGGCCTCCAGCAGGAAGCCCAGGATGTGCTCGGCCTCGGTGCGGCGGCCGGCCTCGATGTCGCGCAGCAGCGAGGTGGCATAGGCGCTGCCCGGGTCCGCGAAGATGGCGCCGTACTCGGCCATGAAGCTTGCGGGCATGGAGTGGCCGTGATGCGCGGCGATGGCCGCGTTGCGGGCCAGCACCTCGGCCAGGAAGGGCGCACCGCCGGCGCGGACCACCTCGCCCACATTCGCCCGCATCAGCACCGTGCCGATGGCGGCGCTGCCGAGATGCACCAGCTTCTCCCACATGCGCTGGCCGATGTCGGGCACCCCCTGCGCCACCATGCCCTTCGCGGGGGCGAAGGCCGCGGCGATGGCCTGCACACGCGGCGACATCGCCCCGTCCTGCTCGCCGAAGGTGAGCCACCGCCAGTCGTTCAGGTGCTGCACCACCCCCTCGGGCGAGAGCGTCGCCTGGATCTTGCACAGGCCCCCCAGCACGCGCTCCGCCCCGAAGGCGTGACTTAGTGTCGCGACATGCGACAGACCGTTGAGCACGGGCAGGATGGCGGCGCCTCCATCCACCGCCGGGCGGATGGCGTCCATGGCCTCGTCCAGGTCATAGGCCTTGCAGGCCAGCAGGATCACGTCCCAGCCCGGCGCCAGCGCCTCCGCCGTCACGGTCTTCACCGGCAACTGCGCATGGCCATAGGGGCTTTCGATGCGCAGCCCGCCCTCCGCCAGCATGGCCGCGCGGCGGGGACGGACCAGGAAGGTGACGTCGCCGCCGGCCTCGGCCAGCCTCCCGCCGAAATATCCACCGAGCGCCCCGGCGCCGAGAACGAGCATGCGCATGGCCTGGACCTTCTGATTTCCCGCAATACCGGCGTTACACCGCCATGCCATGTTGCGGAAGACATGCGCAAAACCCTCCTCCTGCTGATCCTCGCGGCGGCCGTCGCCGGCGCCGGCTACCTGTATGGCGGCCAGGCGCTGGCCAGCCTGGGCTGGGGGGCGGGCGAGGGGACGGGGCCACGGCTGCGCACGGCGGCGGTGGACCGCGGGCCCATCACCGCCGTGGTCTCGGCCACCGGCACGGTGAACCCGGTGGTGTCGGTCATCGTGGGCAGCCAGCTCTCGGGCCAGGTGCGCGAGGTGGCGGGCGACTTCAACCAGCGCGTCACCGCCGGGCAGTTGCTGGCGCGGCTGGACACGCAGCAGCTCGAAGCGAGCCGCGCCGCCGCGGCGGCCGAGCTCAGCTCCGCCCAGGCGGCGGTGGCGGTGGCCCAGGCCAGCGCCCAGCGGGCCGATGCCGAGGCGCTGCGGGCCGCCGCCCAGCTCGCCTCCGCCCGGGCCAACATCACCCGCGTGGCGGCCCAGGCGCAGGACGCCGAGTTCGAGGCCCGCCGGACCGAGGAGCTTCGTCGCAGCGGCGTGGGCGCCGTGCGCGACGCCACGCGTGCGGGCTTCACCGTGGATGGCGCGCGCGCGCAATTGGCCGCCACCACGGCGGATGCGGCTCAGGCCGAGGCGGCGCTCGCCGCGGCAGGGGCCGCCGCCCGCACTGCCCATGCCCAGGTGACCGCGGCCCAGGCCACCGCCACCCAGCGTGCGGCCCAACTGCGCCAGGTGGATGTCAGCCTCTCCTTCGCCGTCATCCGCAGCCCGATCGACGGCATCATCGTCTCGCGCAGCGTTGATCTCGGGCAGACGGTGGCGGCCTCGCTCCAGGCGCCGACGCTGTTCACCATCGCGGCCAACCTGGACGAGATGGAGGTCTGGGCCACGGTGGACGAGGCCGATATCGGCCGCATCCAGCCGGGCCAGACCGTGACCTTCACGGTCGCCGCGCACCCGCAGGTGAACCTCACCGGCCAGGTGAAGGCCATCCGCCTCAGCCCCACCACGGTGAACAACGTGGTCACCTACACGGTGGTGGTCACGGCGGCGAACCGCGAGGGGCGCATGCTGCCGGGCATGACGGCCACCCTGCGCATCGTCACCGACGCGCGGCCGGACGCGCTGCGCGTGCCCAATGCCGCGCTGCGCTGGCGTCCGCCAGGGGCCGCCGGCACCACGCCCGCCGCCGCCAACCCGATGGAGGCCGCGCTGCGCGAAATGGAGGACATCACCCCCGCCCAGCGCGAGGCGATCACCGCCGCCCAGGCCGAGTTCCGCGCCGCGATGGACGCCCTGCCCGCCGATGCAGAGGCCCGCCGCCGCGGCGCCCAGACCGCCCGCCAGCGCCTGCAATCGGCGCTGACCGCGACCCTGACGCCCGACCAGCGCGCGCGCCTGGCCGCCGCGCGCGGCCAGCGCGGCGGCCAGGCCGGCACGGTGCATGTGCAGGAGGCAAGCGGGGCCGTGCGCGCCATCCGTCTCCGCACCGGCCTCACCGACGGCCAGGTGACGGAGGTGCTGGGCCCGGGCCTGGAGGAGGGGATGCAGGTGGTCGTCGGCACCGAGCGCGCGGGCGCGGCCCGCGCCCCCACGGCGAGGCCGCTGTTTTGAGCGCGCCCCTGATCGAGACGCGGGACCTCACCCGCCACTACCCCTCGGGCGAGGGCGTGGTGGCGGCGCTGGAGGGCGTGGACGTCACCATCCGGCCCGGCGAGTTCGTGGCGGCGATGGGGCCCTCGGGCTCGGGCAAGTCCACCTTCCTGAACCTGATCGGCTGCCTGGACACGCCCACGCGCGGCAGCTACCGGCTGGCCGGCGAGGATGTAGCAAATCTGTCCACCGATGCGCTGGCCGCCTTGCGGGGCGAGCGAATCGGCTTCGTCTTCCAGTCCTTCCATCTGCTCCCGCGGCTCGACGCCCGGGCCAATGTGGCGATGCCCATGCTGTATCGCGGCGTGCCGCGCGCCCTGCGGGACGCCCGCGCGGCCGAGGCGCTGGCCCGCGTGGGCCTGGAGGGGCGGATGCACCACAGGCCCAACCAGCTCTCCGGCGGGCAGCAGCAGCGGGTCGCCATCGCGCGCGCCTTGGTGAACGGCCCCGAATTGCTGCTGGCGGACGAACCCACGGGCGCGCTCGACAGCCGCACGGGCATCGAGATCATGGCGCTGTTCCAGGCGCTGAACGCGGCGGGCGTGGCCGTGCTGTGCGTGACGCATGACGCCAGCGTGGCCGCCTATGCCGCGCGCACGCTGCGCTTCAAGGATGGCCGCATGGTGGAGGACACGCGGCACACGCCGATGGACGCGGCCGCACTCCTGCGGGCGGCGGCATGAACGCGCCGCACCTCGCCCCGCCGGCCACGCCGCGGGCGAGCCTCGCCCCCCTGCCGCGCGGCCGCGGCGGCATCTCCATCACCGAGGCGCTGCTGGCGGCACTCTCGGCCCTCAACGCGAACAAGCTGCGCGCGGCGCTGACGGCACTGGGCATCTTCATCGGCGTGGCCGCGGTGGTGGTGACGGTGGCGGTGGGGGCGGGTGCCCGGCAGCAGGTGCTGGCGCAGATCCAGTCGCTCGGTGCCAACCTGCTGCTGGTCTGGGGCGGCAATGTGCGGATGGGCGGCGTTTCGCTCGGCGCGGGGCAGCGCGCCAACATGAGCTGGGACGACGCCCAGGCCATTCCGCGCGAGATCTTCGCGGTAGAGGCCGCGGCCGGCACCATCCGCCAGCAGCAGCAGGTGGTGGCGGGCAACCAGAACTGGGCGACGCTGGTGACGGCGACCGACCCCGACTGGTTCGTGGCGCATGACTGGACGATTTCCGAAGGGCGCTTCTTCACGCTGGAGGAGAACATGGCCGGCCGGAAGGTCGTGCTGCTCGGCCAGACCGTGGCCGAGGCGCTGTTCGGCGAGGAGAACCCCGTGGGGCGCGAAATCCGCATCCGCGCCACCCCCTTCGAGGTGATCGGCGTGCTGGGCCGCAAGGGGCAGAACCCCACGGGCCAGGACCAGGACGACGTCGTGGTGATGCCCTACTGGACGGCGCGGCGCAGCGTGATGGGCGCCTCGCGCGCCTTCGCCCGCGCGGTCAGCACCATCAGCGTGAAGGTGCATGAGGGCGAGGACATGGCCGCGGTGGAGGAGGAGTTGCGCGCCCTGTTCCGCCAGCGCCACCGCGTCGCGGCCAATGAGCCGGACACGGTGCAGATCCGCAACCTGAGCGAGATCGCGGCGACCCGCGACGCCTCGGCGCGCACGCTGTCGCTGCTGCTCTCGGCGGTGGCCGCGGTGTCGCTGCTGGTGGGCGGCATCGGCGTGATGAACATCATGCTGGTGAGTGTCACCGAGCGCACGCGCGAGATCGGGCTGCGGCTGGCCGTGGGGGCCCGCCCCGCCGACATCCTGAAGCAATTCCTGCTGGAGGCGGTGCTGCTGGCGCTGATCGGCGGTGCCGCCGGGGTCGCGGCGGGCTTTGCCCTGGCCCATGCCCTCGGCGGGCTGGCCGGCTGGCCGGTGCTGGTGCAGTGGGATGCGGTGGCGCTGGCCGTTGCGGTCTCGGGGCTGACGGGCCTGTTCTTCGGCTACTGGCCGGCCCGGCGCGCGGCCAGGCTCAACCCCATCGCGGCGCTGCGGTCGGAGTAGCGCGGCCACGCCAGGGGTGGCGGAGTGACAGGCCGCCCCCGGGGCGGCACCATGCGCGCATCCTCGGAGGAACCGCCATGGCCAAGAAAGTCATCATCACCTGCGCCGTCACGGGGGCCATCCACACGCCCTCGATGTCGCCGCATCTGCCCATCACGCCCGCCGAAATCGCGGAGCAGTCCATCGCGGCGGCCGAGGCCGGGGCCTCCATCATCCACCTGCATGCGCGCGACCCGAATGACGGCCGGCCCTCGCCCGACCCCAAGCTGTTCATGCAGTTCCTGCCGGTCATCAAGCAGTCCACCGACGCGGTCATCAACATCACCACCGGCGGCGGCCTCGGCATGACGCTGGACGAGCGCCTGGCCGCGCCGCTGCAGGCCAGCCCCGAGATGTGCAGCCTCAACATGGGCTCGATGAACTTCAACATCGCGCCCAGTGCGGCGCGGGTGAAGTCGTTCAAGCATGACTGGGAAAAGCCCTATCTGGAGGGCACCACCAACTACATCTTCCGCAACACCTTCCAGGACATCGAGCAGGTGGTGGAGCGGCTGGGCAAGGGCCATGGCACGCGCTTCGAGTTCGAGTGCTACGACGTCGGTCACCTCTACAACCTGGCGCACATGCTCGACCGCGGCGTGGTCGAGGGGCCGCTCTTCGTGCAGACCATCTTCGGCATCCTGGGCGGCATCGGCGCCGAGCACCGCAATCTGATGTTCATGCGCGAGACCGCCGACCGCCTGTTCGGCGACCAGTATGTGTGGTCCGTGCTGGCGGCCGGGCGGCACCAGATGGGCTTCACCACCATGGCCGGCATCCTGGGCGGCAATGTGCGCGTGGGGCTGGAAGACAGCCTCTGGATCGGCCCCGGCCAGCAGGCCACGTCCAATGCCCAGCAGGTCGCGAAGATCCGCCGCATCCTGGAGGATATCGGCCTGGAGATCGCCAACCCCGCCGAGGCGCGCGACATCCTGAAGCTGAAGGGCGGCGACCGCGTCGCCTTCTAGGGCAGGGCGCATTGTATTATGCTTCGCAGCCGAGCTGATTGGAGTTCGACTCTCATGTTAGAAGAGCTTAAGTTTTGTTAGACGCATTGCTCAAGCTAGGCGATTTAATTGGCGGAGCTAACAGCGCGATACTTATCATCTCGCTTCTTATTGCCGCATTCGCTTGGATGGATGTCAGCCCTCGAGTGCGGGAAAAAGGGAAAAACCGCGATGAGTTGATTGATTGGCTGAGCGAACATCGTTGGCGATCGCATTATACTACCTTAGTCAAAGTAATTTTATATAAATTGGAATTCAGCGATGTTCGGCAAAAATCTAATTTTTACTTTTCCGGCTGGAACAAAAACATTCTTGACTTCTGTATAATTGTAGCCTTGTTTTATCCAGTGGTTGGATTATTCTTTGTATGGATCTGGGTTGGGGACGGAGGTTTCATCGGAAATGTTGTTCAGTTTGAAATACAAATGTCGCAAGGAATCAGAATGTTGTTATTGGGTTTGTTTGTTTTTCTGATTTATGCAACATTTCAATTATTTAAAAGCGACTTTATAAAGTATTCCGTCTTTGCATTTATGCTGGCAATTTCAGCACCACTTGCCCTCTCTGGTCTTGGATCAGATTATAAAACATTTGCTGGTATTTCAAATTTCATATTTGTGCTCGCATGTATTGTGGGTGCGGGTCTGGTTGGAGGCAGCATCTCTGCCCTCCTCGCCGCATTTAATATCGCAACTTCAACTATCTTGATTCCCAATGCATCTTTGATACAGATTATTCTTATAATTGTTGCAATATTCGGCTTACCGTTCTTCTTCTTAATGATTGAGAAGTTAAATTTTTTCAGAAATAGCCCTATTATATTTAGATTTTTCTGTATTATATCGATTTTGTTATTAACAATGATAGTATTTGTATTTGTTGATTTTACTCAAGCACCGCAAAGACGACTTTTATTACTTATACTACTTGTTGTATTGCCGATAATAAACGCCGTATTTGACTTTTTTTCCATAGGTTTTACAATTTTTGTTTTAAAGACCGATGCATATTCAAAAAATCCGTCACCTATTGTGATTGCTTTTCTCGACATTATTGTATCTTGTGTAACGTTCGTGATATTCTCGTTCGTCATAATAGTCGTCGTGCAACTTATAGATGTTATTTTATACGTTATATCAGGAGGTGTGCCGTTAAATACGTTATCTGCTTTAAATGACATCGCGCTCGATCCAAAATCTGCGTCTAATTTCTGGATATATGCTATGATATTTACGATATTCCTTCCAAGCAGCCTAAATGTTTGTCTGGCATTTTTCAGTGTTTTGTACGTCTCTATTCCCGGCATTCGTGGTTGGATGAGGCAAAAACTGATGGAGGCTGATTCTGATCCGTGCGGTTGGGATGGTCGCGTCGCCGACCGACAAAGATTAACACTGGCATTCTCAGCGCATGTCTTCATCTCCACATTTTTCGTTCTCTCCTGTCTGGGGCTCTTTATACAGATGTGTGTTCTATTTGCCCCAGAAATTTTCTCGGGAATGCTGTCAGTTGCTTTGACTACAACTGAGAAATCAGGGCGGTGGCTAGGATTGCCGGTAGGTGACTAAGCTGGCCTGCCCTGGCGCCTTCGGTAAGCGTATCCGACTCAGAAGCTGAAGGGCGGCGACCGCGTCGCCTTCTGACGCCGCAACCACCGCCCCCCCCCAGGGAGGGGACGGTGGCGCTTTCCCCCGCGCCCGCCGCGCCCTGTGTGGCGAAGTGGGCGCGGCCGCCCCTGGGAGGGGAGATCGGGGCGCGGCGCGGGGGTGCGCTGGTGGCCCGTGTCAGCGCATGGCGGCGATGTCGATCAACTCCGCACCGGCCGCCAGATTGACGATGGGCCCGAGCGTGGTGACCGCGCCGCTCTCGAGGTCGAGCGTGTGCAGCGCGCCGCCGGCGACAAGAATGCCCCGGTTGCCGCCTTGCCCATCGGCCAGGATGTCGAAGCCCGCGGCCGGCGGCAGGCTCACGGACAGCGCCGCGCGGCGCGCCTGCACGCCGTCATTTGGCGGGTTCTGCAGGTTCAGCTGGCCCAGCAGCGTGTCGAGCGTGAGAAGCTGCGTCGTCGTCGTGCCCGCCACGCTGTTGGTGTAGGCGCCGGCCGTGATGCGCGGCGTGGTGCCGGCCAGTTCGGGTGCGGCGTACTTGAGCGTGCCATCGGTGATGGCAGCCCCCGTCTCCACATTCACGCGCAGGTTGGTGCCGTTCACGCCCATCACCCGCAGGCGATCGGGCACGGGGTTGAAGTCCACCACCACGCGGCCGCCGCTCTCGAAGGGCACCGACAGCTGCGAGACGGGCGTGGCGCGGCCCGTGGCCGGGTCCAGCGTGACGATCTGCCCGCCGCGCGTCAGGCCGTAGAGCATGCCGTTGGCCGGCCGCTGGTCGATGCCGACCAGCGGGCCATCCGTGCCGGTGACGCGCACGGGCGCCATGGCGCGGCGCGTCTCGCCATCGATGCGGACCAGCTGGTTTTCGGCGGTCAGCGCCACCAGGCTCTGGGCGTCGGCCGCGAAGGCCGTGCCGAGCATCGCCGCACCGGCCAGCAGCGCCGTGCGAAAGCGGGAAAGGGTCATGTCGTTGCTCCGTCTTGCAGATGGGGCGGGAAGCGCCCCACTGCCCGCGTTACGGAGCGGCGGCGCGGCCGGATGCAGGCCGCGCCAATTCTTTTTTCTCAGCTGCCCGCGGCGGGTTGCAGCCGGCCGATGAACAGGATGGGCCCGGTGGGCCGGCCGATGGGCGAGCCGCCCGGCGGCTCCAGCGTGATCTCGATCAGCATGCCCGGCTCGGGCCGGATGGCGCGGGGGCTCACGGTCATCCGCCCGCCGTCGGGCACCAGGCCGAGCGAGGTCGGCGCCGTCGCCCCCTGCGGCAGGGCCCAGAGCTGCATCACGCGGTCCGCCGCCACGGGCTGCGGGTTGAGCGCGGCCAGGCGCAGCTCGCCGCCCGCGGCCTCCACCAGCCAGGCCGGCTGGTCCTGGCTGGTCAGCAGCACGGTCATCAGCGCGGGTTCGGCCGCGGGGCGCAGCAGCAGCACGGCGGCGAGGCCGGCGGCGACGGCGCTCGCCCCCAGGCCGAAGGCGGGCCAGGGGAAGCGCCAGCGATGCGGCGCGGGCTGCGCGGGGTCGAGGCTGCCGGCAATCCGCGCCCAGAGATCGGGCGGCGGCGCCGCGGGCGGCGCCAGGGATTGCAGCGGGGCCAGCCGCGCCTCCCATTGCGCCACGGCGGCGCCGAGTTCCGCATCGGCCTCCAGCTGGGCGCGCACGCGGGCGGCCTCGCGCGCGTCCAGCGTGCCCAGGACGTATTCGCCGGCCAGGGCATCCCGTTCCTCAGGTGTCATGCCAGGCACTCCCTGAGCGAGAGCAGCCCGCGCCGGATCCAGGCCTTCACCGTGCCGAGCGGCGTGCCCAGCCGGGCGGCGATCTGCGGGTGGGACAGCCCGTGCACGAAGGCCAGCACGATGCCCTCGCGGTTCTTCTGCTCCAGCCCCTCCAGGCATGCGCGCAGCCGGGCGCCCGCCGCCGACGCCCCCCGCGGCGCGAACAGATCGGGCGGCACGGGGGCGTCGCCCAGCAGCGCGTCCTCGCTCGGCAATTCCCGGCCGCGGCGCCGGGCGATGTCCAGCGCGGCGTGGCGCACCACCGCGCCCAGCCAATGCTCGGGCGCGCCGCGGGCCGCGTCGAACTGCCCGGCGCGGCGGGCGATGTTCAGGAAGCCGTCATGCAGCGCATCGGCCGCCGCGTCGCGGTCGCGCAGGATGGCCATGGCGATGCCGAACAACCGCACCGAATGGGCATGGTAGAGGGATTGCAGCGCCGCGCGGTCGCCCGCCGCCACGCGTGCCAGAAGGGCCTCGCTCAAGGGATCAGGCGTTGCAGGCGGCCGAGCCAGTCGCGCGGGTCGAAGCCGGGGGGTTCGGGGGCGGGGGCCGTGCCGGCGGGCTGGCGGCGGCGCAGCGCCTCCGTCGCCTCGCGCGTGCGGGCCAGGGGCAGTTCCGCGGGTTCGGTCGCGGCCGTGGTGTTGCTGCCCAGCCCCGACATCCGCACCAGGGCGCGGCGCGCCGTCAGCAATTCGGCGGCCGCGCGCTCCGCCTCGCCGCGGCGGGGCGTGCAGACCAGGTTGCGCCCCTCCAGCCCGCAGGGCAGTTCCAGCATGGTGTTGCCGTCGAAGCGCAGCTGCGCGGTGCCGGTGAATGCCAGCACGCCGCGCATCGCGCTGTCGAGCGAGAGGTCCCGTGCCGTGACCACCGGCACCAGCATGCCCTGGCGCTCCATGATCTCCAGCGCGAGGCCGGCGCCCACCGCCGAACGCTCCACCCAGTCGGTGTGGCGCAGGATGCAGGTGGTGGCGTCCGTCATGCGGTCGGTGATGCAGGTGAGCCGCCAGGGGCCCACTTCCTCGGTGGCGGGCTGGCCGCCGGCGGGTGCGGCCAGCAGCAGGAGCAGGAGGGGGAGTAACCGGGTGCGCATGGTGGCATTGTAGCATCACAACGGAGGACGACGCATGACCACATTGCGGCTGCGCGACGGCACGAACATGCCCCGGCTGGGCCAGGGCACCTGGCGCATGGGCGAGAAGCGCGCCCAGCGGGCGGAGGAGGTGGCGGCGCTGCGCCTGGGCCTCGACCTTGGCCTCACGCTCATCGACACGGCCGAGATGTATGGCGAGGGCGAGGCCGAGCGCGTGGTGGCCGAGGCCATCTCGGGCCGGCGCGACGAGGTGTTCCTCGTCTCCAAGGTCTATCCGCAGAACGCCTCGCGGCGTGGTTTGCCGCAGGCGCTGGAGCGCAGCCTGAAGCGCCTGCGCGTGGAGCGGCTCGACCTCTATCTGCTGCACTGGCGCGGCGGCGTGGCGCTGACCGAGACGGTGGGCGCGATGGAACGCATGCGCGAGGCCGGCAAGATCGCGCGCTGGGGCGTCTCCAACCTCGACGTGGACGACCTGCTGGAACTGGAGGCCGCGCTGCCCGACTGCACCACCGACCAGGTGCTGCTCAACCTCGAGCATCGTGGCCCGGAATTCGACCTGCTGCCCTTCTGCGCCACGCAGGAGATGCCGGTGATGGCCTATTCGCCGGTGGGGCAGGGCGGCGCGCTGCTGCGCCACCCGGCGCTGGTGAAGCTCGCAGCGGCGCGGGGGGCGACGGCGGCGCAGGTGGCGCTGGCCTGGACGCTCTCCCTGCCGGGCGTGGTGAGCATTCCCAAGGCCACGACACTCGCGCATGTGCGGGAGAATGCCGCGGCGCGGGACATCACCCTCACCGCGAAGGAATTGGCCGCACTGGACGCGGCCTTCCCGCCGCCACGGGTCAAGCAGCCGCTGGCGACGCTGTGACGGCCTTGGCTGGGCACGCCT